>CAZUQT010000087.1:0-11590 GCA_964622585.1 uncultured Elusimicrobiaceae bacterium
GCGCCTGGGGCCTGGGCTGGGAAGTCTGGCTGAACGGCATGGAAGTGACGCAGTTCACCTATTTCCAGCAGATGGCTTCCTACGAGCTTAACCCGATCAGCGTGGAGATCACTTACGGCCTCGAGCGCCTGGCCATGTTCGTGCAGAAGAAGAAGCGCATCTCCGACATAATGTGGACCGACCGGCTGACCTGGGGCGACGTGCACAAGGGCCAGGAGGAGCAGTTCTCTCATTACAATTTCGAGGAAGCGGACGTGGAGAACCTGCGCTCCAACTTCGGCCACTGGGAAAAAGAAGTAAGGGGGCTCGCCGCCAAAGGTTATTATCTCCCGGCCTTCGACCTGGTGATGAAGTGCTCCCACAATTTCAACCTGCTCGACGCGCGCGGCGCGATCTCCGTCTCCGAACGCGCCGTGCTGATCAAGCGCATCCGCGACATCGCCAAAGCCTGCGCGACCGCCTACGTGGAGCACAACGAGCCTTCGGAAAAGAAGGAGCCCTCCAATGCTTAAAGACGCCCTGCTTGAGATACGCATCGAGAATATCCCGGCCCGCTTCGCCATTTCCGCCGAAGAGCAGCTGAAGAAATACGCTGCCGAACTGCTGGCCGAAGCCAATTTGCCCTGCGTCGGCATAGAAGCCTACGGCACCTATAAGCGCCTGGTGCTCCGCCTTACCGGCGTTCCGGCCAAGACCGAGGAGAAGCTGCAGAAATCCTACGGCCCCGCCGCCCGCCTGCTTAAGGACGAGAAAGGCGATTTCACCCCCCAGGCCGCCGGCTTCGCCCGCTCGCGCGGCACTACTCCCGACAAGCTTGGCGTGGAGACCGTGCCCAACAAGGGCGAAGTTCTGGTCTTTGAGACAAAGATACCCGGCCGCCCGTCGGTGAAGGCCCTGGCCGAGATCTTCCCGCAGGTCATCGCCAAGCTCCAGTTCCCCAAGAACATGGTCTGGGAGAAGACCCGCTTCCGCTTCGCCCGCCCGATACGCAGCCTGCTTGCGCTATACGGCGATAAGTCCGTGGTTTTCAGCATAGCCGGCATAAAGTCAGGACGCCTGACCGTCGGCCTGAGCGCCAAGGGTTCGCGCCAGCTGAAGATAAGCTCCGCGGATAAATATTTCAAGACGCTCGAGCATGCCAATGTTATAGTTAAGGACGCGGAGCGCCTGGAAATGCTGCGCGGCGAGATAGCGGCGCTCTCGAAGCGTATGAAGCTGGTGGTGGAGGCCGACCCCGAACTGCTCAGCGAGAACCTTTACCTTATAGAGTACCCGGTCTGCGTGATGGCGGGATACTCCCAGGATTTCCTCAAGCTCCCCCATGAGCTGGTGCACCTGGTGATGAAGAAGCAGCTTAAGTTCTTCACCGTGGCCAACGCGAAAGGCGTTCTTCAGCCCTACTTCGTGGGGATCCGCGACGGCGTCTCCAAGGGGCAGCGCAACGTAGAGGAGGGCTTTAAAAATGTCCTGGAAGCCCGGTTCAACGACGCGTTCTTCTTCTATAACCGCGACCTGGCCGTCCCGCTGGCCGATTTCAAGGGAAAGCTCGCGGCTATAACTTTCCAGGCCAAGCTCGGCACGATGGCCGATAAGACCGCCCGGGTCGAAAAACTGGCCGCCTGGCTTTGCGGCAGCTGCGGCGCGTCCGTCAATAAGGAAGACGTCACGGCAGCGGCCGCCCACGTCTATACCGACCTTACTACGAACCTGGTCAAGGAATTCACCGAGCTGCAGGGCATAATGGGGTACTATTACGCCAGGAACGCCGGCATGAGCGAGAACGCCTCACGCGCCGTAGGGGAATTTTACTGGCCCATGTCCGCCAAGTCCCCCCTCCCGTCCTCCAAAGAGGGCGGCCTTGTGTCCCTGGCCGGCAAGCTGGATACGCTGGCTTCCGACTTCGCACTTGGGCAGATCCCGTCCGGAAGCGAAGACCCCCACGGCCTTCGCCGGGCGGCGCTTGGCGCGGTGCGCATCATCCTCGAGAACGGCCTCCGCCTGAACCTGCGCGCCGCGGTCACGGCGGCTTTCGCCCAGCTCCCTCCCGAAGCTTCCGGAAGGGCCGCGGAACCGCTGCTGGATTTCATCTGGCAGCGCGCCGAGGTGGTTTTCGCCGAGGCCGGCTACCGCTTCGACGAAGTCAAGACCGTCAGGGAATTTTTCATGAGCGGCGGCGACCTGCTGGACTGCCGGGGCCGGGTGAAGGACGTCAACGCCCTGCGCGGCAACCCGGACTTCGCCGGCATAGCCATGGCTTTCAAGCGGGCCAAGAATATCCTGCGCCAGGCAAAAGCCCCGCTCAGCGGCTCTCCCGACGAGGGCTCTTTCCAGAAAGACGAGGAGCGCGCCCTTTACGGCGCTATAAAGGCCATGTCCGGCAGGCTTAAGGCGCATATCGACAACCGCGATTATGCCGGCGGCCTCTCGGAACTGCTTTCGATAAAGGGCAGCCTGGATAATTTCTTCGAGAAGGTGATGGTTATGGACGAGGATCCTAAAGTGCGCGATAACAGGCTCAACCTGATAAAGTCGCTCGTGAACCTCTTCGAGGGAGTGGCGGACCTTTCGCAGCTGCAGTAGGCCGGAGCCCGCCGCTAATTGCTGTCGCCCAGGTAGATCGGGCCGCTCAGCCGGCCGGTAGGGCCGATGAGCGTTTTCAGCGGCGAAGGGTAAAGCTTTATAGTCCCCAGTTTCTTCAGCGGTATCCAGCTGACGCCGGTCTGCCGCGCGTCCAGTTCCCTGGCCCCGCCCTTAACCCGCCTGATATACTCGCAGCGGAACATGACTTCCACCTGGTGGAAGCCTTTGTCCGCCGCTGAAAATTCATGGTTTTTCGCCACGTAGTCGCGGATATAGCGCGGCTCTCCGGGCCGGACCAGCATGCCTGTTTCCTCCAGGCACTCCCTTACCAGCGCTTCGTGCAGGGTTTCCCCGTTGTTCTGCCCCCCGCCCGGAAGCAGGTAATAAACTCCGGAGCGGTCGCGCGCCCGCATCAGAAGGAGTTTGCCTTTCCTTATAATTATAGCCTTGGCGGAGATCCGCACTTTTTTATTTTTGAGCGTCATCGCGGTCAGAACGGATAGCCTATTTTTATGATGGCGTTGGTCCCTTCCGAGCCGTAAGCGAAGTCTACGGTCGCTACCAGCTGCGGGCGGATGACCAGGCGGGCTGAAATGCCCGGCCCGTATTTCAATTCGCTGGCGCGGAAATCCGAGACCCTGTCGAATACTGTTCCCACGTCGAGGAACGGCGCGATCTCGGTCTCGCTGATGAACTTCAGGAAGGGGGTTTTGGACAGCGTGATCCGCTCCTCGATGTTGAAAACGAATTTGCCGCGGCCCGTGAAGCGGCCGTCTCCCGCCATGCGCAGGCCCGTGCTCTCGCCCAGCTGGGGCATCGCGTAGAAAGGCAGGGTGTCGCCGCGCTGGAACTGCAGCAGGTAATGCACGGCCGTGACGAAGCGGCCCTGCTTCCTGTAATTGAAGTAGTTCTTCACCTGGAAAGCGTAAGTCCGGTACTCGTAGTCCGAGCCCAGCTTTTTATTGGAATAAAGCGCCGAGGCGCTGGCGTAGGTTCCGACCTTGGGCAGGTAGGGATGGTCGGTGTTGTCGTACACCAGCGAGACGCGGTTGGTCAGAAAGCGGTCGAGGTCGGCGGCCCTGGCATAGTCGGACGGGAAGATCTCCCTGATCTGCCCGTTGCTGACCGGGCCTTCACCGATCTTCTTATCGTACAGCGAGCTGTTGAGGTTAATGAACAATTCCCGTCCCAGGGGCACGTCCAGGATGACCTCCCCGCCGGTCATCTGGAGCGCGTAATTGGCTTTATCGCCCCGGCGGGAGTTGATCCCGAAGCCGTAGAAGGACGGCTTGCCGGTGATCCAGTGCTTGGCCTCCAGGCTCAGGCGGAAGCCGGAGGAAAAAACATTGGGGGTATAATAGTACGACATCAGTTCCCGCTCGACGCGCTCCGAGCGCGAGGCGCGCAGGATGAAATAGCGCTTTTCGTCCGGGAAGATGTAGTGGCGGTAGGTAAGGGTGGTCCGCAGGTTCTCGTTGTAGCTGACGGACGGGACTATCACGGACTTCAGCTCGCTGGTCTTTTTGTCCTTGATGGCTATTACCGGCATCATGCCGAAGCTGGGGCCGAGGTCCTTGCTTGAGTCCACCACGGGGAAGGGGATGATGGGGCCGTTGGGGGTGTCTATCGTGATGGCGCTCAGCATCCTGGCAAGGAGGCCCTCCTTCGGGGCCGGCCGGTCCACCGTCTTCCTGATGTCTTCCCTGGTGCTGGGTTCGGGTTTTACCAGCTCTTCCTTGGCCTTTGGCCCGTGTTTGACCAGCACGCGTTTCTTCGCCTGCTGGGCGGCGGCTGTGGCGGCGCAAAAACCGATAGCCAGGAAAAAAATGAGAAGGCGCTTTGGCATGGGGCTGGATCGTGTCCGTGCCGGGCGGGGATCGGCCCGGCTGGCGGCTTATTTTATGAAGTGCAGGGCTTTCACTATCGGCATCTTCCTGCCGTAACCGAACGATTTCTCCGTAACCTTAAGGGCTATCGGAAGCTGCTTCCGCTTGTACTCGCTGATTTCCACGCGCCGAAGTATCGAGAGCACCAGTTCCCGCCTGAAGCCGCGGCTTACTATTTCCGCCGGGGTTTTATTCTCCTCGAGGTAAAGGCGGAGGATCTCGTCCAGCGCCTCGTAGGGGGGCAGATCGTCCTGGTCTTTCTGACCCGGCTTGAGCTCCGCGGTGGGCGGCCTCTTTATTATCGCGCGCGGTATTACTTCCCCGCTACGGTTGAGGTAAGCGGCCAGCCTGTAAACCTCGGTCTTGAAAAGGTCGGCTATGGGGGCCAGGGCCCCGGCGGTATCGCCGTAAAGAGTGCAGTAGCCCACGGCGATCTCCGACTTGTTTCCGGTGGCGAGGTTCAGCCAGCCGTTAGCGTTGGCGAGCGCCATCAGGAGGCTTCCGCGGGAGCGCGCCTGCAGGTTCTGCATGGTAAGCGTTACCTGTCCCGGGGGAGCTTCCGCCTTCAGCCCGCCGAGGAAGGCCTTGTATATTTTTTTGATCGGGATAGTTTTCGTCTTTATGCCGAGGTTGCGCGCCAGCCGCAGCGCGTCTTCGCCGCTTTGCCGGGAGGTGAATTCCGAGGGCATCAGCACGCCCGTGACGTTTTCCGGGCCGAGCGCGCCGGCGGCCAGCGCTGCGACCACGGCGGAGTCTATCCCCCCGCTCAGGCCGAGCAGGGCCTTGCCGAAGCCGAGCTTGCGGAAATAATCTTTTATCCCCAGGGTCAGCGCGGCGCAGATCTCCGCGGTTTCGTCCTGTTCGGGGGCGGGCCCGGCGGCGGCGCCGCGGGCCCCGGTGTCCACGAGCACCAGGTCCTCGCCGAAGGCTTTGGCGCGCGCGGTCACCTTGCCTGCCGGCGACAGGGCGAAGCTGTTGCCGTCGAAGATAAGCTCGTCGTTAGCGCCAGCCTGGTTAACGTAGATCAAATGGGCGCCGAGGTCCTTCGCGAGGCCGGAAAGTATCCGGCGCCGCAGCGCGTTCTTGCCCCGGTAGAACGGGGAGGCGGAGATATTTATCACGATAGAGGCTTTGGCGGCGCGCAGGGTCCTGGCGGGATTGTCGCGGTACAGCTGGCGGTTCGGCAGCAGGGCGGTGCCCGCCCAGATATCCTCGCAGACGGTGAGGCCCAGGACCTCGCCTTTGAACCTGACCGGAGCGTTCCGCGCGGCGGGCTCGAAATAGCGGGCTTCGTCGAAAATGTCGTAAGTGGGAAGCAGGGATTTGTGCCTGACGGCGGCGATCCTGCCGGAGTGTATGAGAGCGACGGCGTTGTGGAGGGGCTTGCCTTTTTTGGCGGGGTTGCGTCCCACGTAGCCGACCGCGAGCCCGATATCCAGCTTCAGCGCGGCGAGGGCTTCGAGCGCCTTAAGGTTTTCATCGATGAAATTTTTCTTCTCGAGCAGGTCGAGCGGCGGATAGCCGGTCAGCGCCAGTTCCGGGAAAACGGCCAGGTCCGCGCCAAGCACCTGCGCCGCGCGGGCGAAATCCTCGATAAGCCGGAAATTGCCGGGAATGTCCCCTACTCTCGGATTGATCTGCGCTATGGCTATTTTCATATTCTCCGGCATTTGCCAGTATGCTAGTATAGAAAATATAACGTGGACGTGTAAAAAGCCTTGCGGGACGCGGATTAATCTGGTATACTCATACTAGTACAATGCCAACGGGAGACCTATGAGCCCCAAAAATATCAGGATTTTCGCTCTGGCCGCGCTTTCCGCGCTTTCCGCGCTGGCCTGCGGCTGCGTGCGGGTTCACCAGGTAGACAGGGAAACTCTTTCCAGGCAGATCATGCAGCTCGAGCCGATGGGTGGCCGCCAGGCTTTCCTGAACGATTTTCACTCCATAAGAGAGGGCGCTTCGGGCGGCGTGGGCCAGAGCGCTGGAGGCGGCTGTGGCTGCAATTAGACGCTTCCTTTTTACCGTAGCGCTTATGCTCTGTTTTGAGCGCGCCGCCCTTTCAAAAGTCAATATGGAATTTGCCGTCAACACTATGTTCCAGAGCGGGCATGGCGGCAAGCAGGTCTACGACGGCTCCGGCGACCAGTCCATCGACCTCTACGAGCCGGTGCTCTATATCAACTCGCAGATAGACCATAACACCGGCATTTTCGGCAGCGTTGTGTTCGACGCCCTGAGCTCGGCTTCGGCCAAGGCTTTCGATTCTGGCACGGGCGCCTCGGGCGGAACCGCGGGCTCGGGCGGAGAAGACGGAGGCGAGGGCGGCGGGGAAAGCCTGCTGCCCGGCTGGCAGACCCGCATAGGCCTCGACGGCGGCTATTCGAAGAAGATCGGCACCTGGGTTTTTACCCCCACCGCGGGTTATTCCAGCGAACTTTCCTACAGGTCCCTTCACGGCGGCCTGAACGTGCAGAAATTCATGGCCGAAGACAACTTCGTTCTTTCGGCCGGCGTTTTCCACTTTTCAGACGCCGCCAATCAGTGGAGCCTCGCCAAGCCCGGGTTCCTGGGGTTTAAATCGAAGGTCACGAACTCCGTCAATATCAGCGCCTCGCAACTGCTCAGCGAGAAGGACCTTATCCTGTGCGGGGTAAGCTATACCCGCCAGGCCGGCTTTCTCGGCGGCACGCGCAACACCGTCAGCACCGGCACGGTCGTCACCGACCGGGCGAACGAGGTCCTTCCCCAGGGGCGGGACAAATTCACGGCCAATGCGCGGTACGTCCGCAGCCTCGGCGAGAAACTGGCCTTGCACCTGGACTACCGGTATTATACGGACAGCTGGTCGGTACGCGCCCACACCTGGGAACCCTCTCTGGCGGTTTCGTTCTCGGAAGAAAAAGGCGTTTTCCGCGTCCTTTACCGCCGCTATTCCCAGACGGCGGCCAGATATTACGCCGATTCTTTCTCCTCCGGGATCAAAAGCAGGATGACTTCGGACTCGGATCTCGATAAATTCACCGCCAACGAGGGCGGCGTACAGGTCTCCTACGCCCTGGACCAGGGCGAGAACAGCCGGTATGAGTGGTCGTGGAGCGGCACCGCGCTTTATTACAAGCGCTCTAACGATCTGCAGGCGCTGGTCTTCCAGGCGGCGCTTAACATGAAATTCTGATGGCCGAACCGCTGATCGTCTCACGGACCTGCATGGGGTCCCCTTTCGAAATAACCGCCTACCCGGGAGGGACTTCCGGCGCCGCCGGGGCGGCGGTCATGACGGCCTACGCCGAGGTGGAAAGGGTGGAGGCGCTGCTCACCGATTTCCGCGACAGCCCCCTGAACGCCCTGAACGCCGCCGCCGGCGGGCCCCCAGTAAAAGTTTCCGCCGAGCTTTTCGACCTGGTCTCTTTCGCTCTGGAGATCTGCCGGGAGTCCGGGGGCGCTTTCGATATAACTTTCGCCGCCGCGGGCATGCTCTGGCGCGAGGCTTTCCGCGCGGGGATCCCCCCCGCCGCCGGGGAACTGGCGAAAGCGATGCGCCTGGTAGACCATTCTAAAGTCGAGATGGACAGGGCGGCGTGCGCGATACGCCTGCCGGAAAAGGGCATGCGTATCGGGCTGGGGTCCATAGGCAAGGGCTACGGCGTGGACAGGGCTTTCCGCGTTATGAAAGATCTCGGTCTTGAAAATTTCTGCGTCAACGGCGCCGGCGACCTCCGCGTCTCCTCGGGCTCCGGGGCCCCGCGCCCCTGGCGGATCGCGGTCAAGAACCCCTTCGCCAAAGATGACAGGGCGGCCGGCTTCATGGACCTGCGCGGCGGGGCGCTGGTCACTTCGGGCGATTACGAGCGTTATTTTATCCACCACGGTAAAAAGTACCACCACATAATAGACGCCCGCACCGGCGGTGTAAGGGACGATATCGCCAGCGTAACGGTGCTGGCGTCCACCGCCGCGCTCGCCAACGCCTATACTATTTCCGCGATGGCGCTGGGGCCGGAGGACGGGGCGGCTTTCCTCCGCCGCAGGCGCGACGCTTCCGGAGTGATCATCGCTTCGTCCGGCGCGGTTACCAATTGTAATATGAAGACGGCGGAATATACTGGAGATAAAGCTTATGCCGCAGATAGATCTTGAAACTGTTTCATTTATGACTTTCCTGGCGGTTTTCGTCTCCGGGCTGCTGACTTCCCTTACGCCCTGCGTCTACCCGCTTCTGCCGATCGTAGTCGGCTATCTCGGCTCGCGCGAGGGCACCGCGGGCAGCCGCTTCGCGGCCAGCCTCTCGTATATCCTGGGCATGGCGCTCGTCTACTCGGCGCTCGGGATGGCCGCCGCCCTGACCGGCTCGCTCTTCGGCTCGCTGACCACCAACACCTACGTCTACCTGGCTTTCGGCGTGCTGCTCCTTTTTCTCGGCGGCAGCATGATGGACTGGTACTATATCCCGATGCCGCATCTCCCTGGCCTGGCCCCGGAGTCCCTGAAGAAGTCCCCCTTCATCGGCCCTTTCGTGATGGGCCTCACTTCCGGCATGGTGGCCTCTCCCTGCACGGCCCCGGTGCTTGGAACTCTGCTGGTCTATGTCGCCGCTAAAAAAGCGGTGGTTACCGGGACGCTGCTTCTTTTCACTTTCTCGATGGGGCTGAGCAGCATGCTGCTTATCATAGGCTTTTTCGCCGGCAGCCTGATGCCGAAATCCGGGGCCTGGATGGTCAAGGTTAAAAAAGCGCTGGCTTTCCTGATACTCGGCGCCGGCATCTATTTTATATACGCGGCCGGAAAGCTGGCCTAGGAAGACGGGAGGACATTTATGAAGAAAATAATTATTTCAGCGTTCGCGGTCCTGGCGGCCGGCTGTCTGCTTTACGCCGGGGAGGTCGCGGTCAGCGACTTCACGCTGGCTAAACTCGACGGGAAGCAGTTCAAGCTCGATGACAACCTGGGGAAAGGGTATGTCGTCCTGAATTTCTGGGCACGCTGGTGCGCCTCGTGCGAAGAGGAGGTCCCGGAGCTGGCCGCCTTCATGAAGAGCCCAGGCGCCGACAAGGTCCTCTTCGTGGGGGTCAATGTGGGAGACAACGAGGCCAAGGCCGCCAAGTTCGTAGCAAAGACCAAGTATCCTTATCTCGTGGTCCTCGACAAGGACAAGGCTGTGGCAAAGAAGTACGGCGTCATGGGGCTGCCGGCCACCCTGATAATTTCGAAGGACCGGAAGATCGTTTACCGGGGCTCAAGGCCCCCGAAAAGCTTCGATTTTACGAAGTGAGCCCTGCCCGCCCGGCGCGCCCCTCTCCCCGCTCCCGTTGAAACCGGGGGCCCCTATATGATATTATAAGGACGTTGAAATCCTGCCCCGAGAGGGCGGGAAAAGAAACGAATAGTACACGAGAACGGAGGAATAGTAAAAATGTTAAACGTATCAATGAAAAGCATGTTGGAAGCAGGCGTCCATTTCGGCCACCAGACCTACCGGTGGAATCCCAAGATGGCCCGCTACATATTCGGCGAGCGCAACGGGATACACATCCTGGATCTTCAGAAGACCGTGAAGGAAATAAAAAAGGCCTATACCTTCGTTAAGGACAGCGCCAAAGCTGGCAAGACTTTCCTTTTTGTCGGAACCAAGAAGCAGGCTAAAGAGATCATCCGCGAGGAAGCCATCCGCGCCGACGTCTCCTGCATGCACGAGAAATGGCTGGGCGGCACGCTCACCAACTTCGAGACCCTGCGCAAGTCGCTCAAGCGCCTCGAGGAGCTCGAAAAATTCGAGTCGGACGGCCTTTTCAAGGTCATGTCCAAGAAAGAAGTTTCCCGCCTCAGCAAGGAGCAGGCCCGCCTGGTGAAGCTGCTCAGCGGCATCCGCAACCTGCGCGCCCTCCCCGACGTAATGTTCATCGTGGACCCCATCAACGAGGCGAACGCCCTGAAGGAAGCCCACAAGCTCAAGATCCAGGTCGTGGCCGTCTGCGACACCAACTGCGATCCCGACCAGCTTGACTGGCCCATCCCGGGCAACGACGACGCCGCCCGCTCCATCAGGCTGTTCTGCGCCACTATGGCCGACGCCGTGATCGACGGCCGCGCCGAAGCGGAGGCCGAGAAAGCCGCCGCCTACCAGGCTACCCAGGAAGCGACAGCGGTGCAGGCCGGCGAGGCCCAGCCCGAGGGCGAGGAACAGCAGCCCGCCGTGGAAGAGCCCGTCAGGACCGAAGAGTAACTGTTTTCCGAATTCGGGGGGCGCGGGCTGACTACGCCGGCGCCCCTTTTGCTTAACTCACTTCTTAAGGAGATTAAATATGGCAGCAATAACCAGCGAACAGGTGATGACGCTCAGGGGACAGACCGGAGCGGGAATAATGGACTGCAAAGGCGCCCTCAACGAGGCCGGCGGAGATATTCCCAAGGCCGTGGACATCCTGCGCAAGAAAGGCCTTGCGGGCCTCGCCAAGCGCGCCGGCCGCGCGATGAAGGAAGGCGTTGTCGTCGCGAAGTCCTCCCCGACCGCGGTTTCCCTGCTCGAGATCAACTGCGAGACCGACTTCGTGGCTAAGAACCCCGACGTAAGCGGCTTCGCCTCGGCCCTCGCCGCCGAAATGCTTTCGGACGCGTCCATAAGCAACCCGGCCGAGAGCGAAAAAGCCAAAGAGCGCCTGCAGGCCGTAGCCATGAAGATGGGCGAGAACATGCAGATACGCCGCGGCGTCGTTTATACCGCTACCGCGAACACCGTCTCCAACTTTTACGTTCACAGCGACAACCGCAAAGGCGCCATCGTCGAGCTTTCCTTCGACGGCGGCATGGCCGCCGCCAAAGCCGACCTCGAAGCCCTCGCGAAGGAACTGGGCATGCAGAGCGTGGCGATGAGCCCCAAGTACCTCAAGCGCGAGGAGGTCCCGGCGGACCTGGTCGCCAAGGAGCGCGAGATCTACCGCGCGAAGATGGAAAAGGACGAGGCCGACGCGCAGGCGAAAGCGGCCGAGCAGGGCAAGCCCTACAAGGCCAAGCCCGCCGAGGCCATCGCGAAGATGCTGGAAGGCCGCGTCAACAAGTTCTTCCAGGAATCCTGCCTGCTCGAGCAGGCCTCGATCCGCGATTCCAAGATGACCGTCAGCCAGGCG
>CAZUQT010000088.1:0-11456 GCA_964622585.1 uncultured Elusimicrobiaceae bacterium
GAAATACCCAAAGAGAAAATAGCGGCTGTTTCAAGCTGGCGGGCTGATGGCCTTGCGGCGGTGTCCGGCCTGGATATGTCAGGTACGGCGGATATTGCCGGCACGGTGAAGTCTAATGCCGTTATCAGCCTTGGCGGTAATGCCAGGATACTCGGTGATGTCACGGCCGGCACCATAACCATATCGGGCAAAGCCCAAATAACCGGGCAGCAGGTCGGCGGCGCAACACCTGTCGCTCCGGTGCCGATCTATACCGCCGGTATAGCACAAAGCGCCGCCGAAGCGAACAATAATGCGCTTGTGTCCGCGTATCTGGTGGGCGGCAAGCTTGTACTTGCCTCGCACGCCGTGATAACCCTTACCACCGGGACTTATTACTTCAAAGGCCTGGAACTCAGCGGCGGCTCAAGTATCACTATTGCCGGGAAAGTGGACATACTGGTAGAAGGCGGTGTGTCCATAAACGGTGGCAGTTCTATGAACGCTTCCGGCCCGGCTTCCATGCTTTCAATAGTCGTCAGTACGACCTCCGAACTGAAATTCAACGGCGGGGGGGCTCTCGCGGCTTGCCTGTACGCTCCCTATTCGGATATGAAACTGACCGGCAACGCCCTGCTGGGCGGGCATTATTTCGTAAGAACCGCCGCCGTGAGCGGCACGGGGAATCTTATTCAGTCCGGCGAGACTCTGCCTGTGCCCGCCCCGCCTGCGGGCGGCGGCCTGAAGACCAAGGCGTCCGCAATGCCTACGGTGGGCCCCGGTGTCCTCGCCGGGCCCGACCCCGCTTTCAGGCTGGGCGAGGTCTACGTGTTCCCGAACCCCGCGAAAGGCAGTGAGGCCCCTGTCTTCCATATAGAGACAGGCATAGCCGACAGCGTGAAAATAACTATCTATACCATAAGCGGCAGGGCGGCGCATGAGCAGATCCTGACGGGGCTTCCAGTTGAGCTGGACGACGGCAACGGCTTAAGCTACGCCTATGAATACGTCTGGCGCGGCCATATCCCGACCGGGGTTTACCTTTATAGCATAGAGGCACAAAAGTCCGGGCAAAAACTTAAGAAAACCGGAAAATTCGGTGTGGTGCGCTAGGGGGGTAATATGGAAAACAAAAATAACCCGCCTGATTTGGTGAACCGTATTGTTTATCTGCTTTCAAGGCCATGGGTGCTGGGTGCGGCGTTGATATTTGTTTTTACGCCTTCGGTAAAGATAAGCGAAGCGCTCGAAAGCGGCGCGGAGTTTTTGCGGATAGACACGGATGCCCGGGCTGGGGCTATGTCTTCTGCGGGCGCGGCTTCCGCAATGGGCATAAGTGCGCTGGCTTATAATCCTGCGGGGCTCGCTTCAATGGGGAAGGGCGAGGCTGTTTTAAGTCATAGTGCGTGGTATCTCGGCTCGGCGCATGACTTTGTTGGGGGCGGTTTCGCCCTGCCGGGTTCTGCGGGCTGGAAAATGGGGTTGAGCCTTGCCCGGTTATCCAGCGGCAGGATGGAAGGCCGCACGGCTTCAAGGTCCAGCACCGGCGGGTACACAGCTTACGATCAGGCGGTGAGCCTGGGTTTAGCCAGACAATATGGACGATACAGCGTAGGCGGGGCCGTAAAATACATTGAAAGTTCCATCGCCGGTGTTAAAGGCACGGGGTATGCGGTCGATATGGGAGTAAAGCGCGGTTTAAGAGGGCTTCCTGTCTCCGTGGGTGTTGCGGTGCAGAACCTCGGCCCCGGCATTAAATACATTTCCCAGCGTGACCAGTTGCCCTTAAGCGTAAGCGCCGGCCTTATGTATATGCCGGTGGCGGGGTTCATGCTGAACTTCGACGCCAGGCGTTATGTGTATGACAAATACACAACCTACAGCCTGGGCACTGAATACGTGTTGTATGGCGGACCTGGAACAATGACCGGCCTGAGCCTGCGCGGCGGTATAAACGGCGGGGCGGGGCAAAGCGCGGCAGGCGCGTTCAGCGCCGGGGCGGGGATAAAATTGATGAACGCGGATCTGGACTACGCCATGTCGCCAGAAGGCACCCTGGGCAGCATACAGCGCATTACGCTGAAGAAGAAATTTTAAGAATGGAAGTTCTAAGACACCAGTATCTCTTCGATTTGGTGGCGCTTTTACACAATGGGTTTGTGTTTATCCTATGCCGCGGTCCGCATGAAAGTGGCCGAGTTCCGGCGCAAGCACAAACCGCAGTAGGGCCGCTTCCAGCCCTTAAAAATACCCCGCCCCCGCGGGGTATTTTTTTATTGCTTTTTTCGCTTTTGTTTTGCTAATCTGACCTTGGGGGAACATCATCATAACTTAATGCAAGCAGGGCCCGGACCTTGCCGGGCTTTTATCTATGCGCGCCGTAATAGCCGAAATACTCGCCGCCGAGGCGGAAGGAAGCCGTTTAACGGCCGCCGCGCGGGCGCGCGCCCCGGAAATAGTCCTGGCGGCTAAAAAGCGGGCCGCGGAGCTGGGCGCCGCCGCGCTGGAAGAAGCCAGGGCGGCGGCCGAAAGAGCCTCGGCCGCGGCGCTGGAGGCGGCCGCGCGGGAAAAAGCCGCTCTCCTGGAAGCCGCCGCGGGGGAAATAGAGAGGACCTGCGGTCTGGACGAAGCGGCCCGCCGCCGCGCTTGCCTTGAAGTGGCGCGGCTTTTACTCGGGCTTTAAAGGGGGCTTATGATAGTGGCGGGGGACCTCGATAATCTGTCCGCCCGGCTGCACGGCCGGCGCGCCCGGCTGGCCGCCGGAGAGCGGCTGCGGTCGCTCTGCGCCCTGGAGACGACAGGGGCTCTCACGGCCGCTTTATTCCCCGGTACTGCCGCCGCCGGGGCGGCGCGGCTGCAGAACAGGCTGGCTGAAGGTTTTGTTCACGAGGCGCGGGAACTCGCCGACGTCCTGGGCGGGGCGCGCGCCAGGTTCATAGAGTGGACCGCGGCGCGGCTGCAGGTCGAAAACCTGAAGGTCCTGGTCCGGGCCATCGCGTCCGGTTTTCCGCCGGCGGCAGCCCGGCCGCTTCTTATCCCGCTGCCGGACTGGCCGGAAGTCTACGGGCCTGCGGCGGAGGCCGAAACTCCGGACGCCCTCGTGGAGGCCCTCCCGCGGGGAGTTCTTCGCGACAGCCTCCGGCGGGCCTACGAAGTTTATCCCGACAGGAGCCGTTCTTTTTTTTACGAAGCCGCGCTCGACCGGGATTACCTTGGAGAGCTTAAGGTCAGGCTGGCCGGGCTTTCCGCCGCGGACCGGGAATATACCTCCGCGCTTGCGCGCCAGGAAACGGCCGTCTTCGACCTGATGCTAGCGGCCCGGGGCAGGTTCTTTTACGGCATAGAAAAAGAAAAATTAGCCGGCTTGTTCGCTCCCGGCTCCGCCATAGACGGCAGGAGATTCTCGAAAATGCTTGATTCCGGCGGCGTGGCCGTGCTGCGCGCCCTGGCTTCCGGCCTGGCCGTGGAGGCCGGCCCGCCGGAGCCGGACCCTTCGGCGCTGGAGGCGCTGGCCTGGGGGTGCTACACGCGCCTGGCCGCGCGCGCTTTCAGGGGAACGCAGACCGGCTTCGGGGCGGTGGCCGGCTACCTTGCGCTTCGCCGCCTGGAGGTCTCTAATCTTACGACAGTATCGGAAGGCCTGCGGCTGGGAGCGCCGGCGGAGGAGCTGCGGGGAAGGATGCTTCCGCGCGGCGGAGGACGGTCTAATGTTTAGCCCGGTGAAAATGTCCCGGCTCGAGGCCGTTCTGCTTAAAAAGGACGCGCGGGCCGTACTGCGCGGGCTTGGCGCGGCCGGGGCGCTGGAGCTCGCGGTGTCCGCGCCCGGCCCGGATACGGCCCCGTCCGCTCCGCCGGATAATCGCCGGGCCCTGGACGACTGCGAGGGACTGCTCGCGCGGCTCGGAACCCTCCGCCGGGAACTCGGCTTCGCCGGGCGCGCCGGGGCTCCCGGGCTGGAGCTGGATTATAAGTCGGCCGCCGCCGCGGTCGCGGAGTGGGAGCGGCGGGCTTCGGCCCCGCTCGGGAAAAGGCGGGACCTGGCCGCCGAAGCCGCCCGCCTTTCGGCGGAAAAAGAAAGGCTGGCGGTCTACTCCGGGCTGCCGCTCCCGGCGGAGAGCTCCGGTTTCTCCTACCTTTTTTGCTCCGTCGGGATCATACCGGCGGGCAGCCTGCCGGCGCTTGAGTCTAAAATCTCCGGCAATGCCGTGCTGGTCCCGCTGGCCGAAAATGGGAACTGCTTGCGTCTGGCCGCGCTGGCCGGCCGGGCGTCCGGAGCGGTTCTGGCGGCCGAACTGAAAGCGGCCGGCTTCCGGCGGGAAGAGGCGCCGCCCGGCGCGGTCCTTGGGGAACTTGCTGCTTTCTATTCCGCGGAGGCCGGGCGCGCGGAGCGGGCCATGAAACTGGCCGGGAGGGAAATAGCTTCGCTCGCGGCCGGGGCCGCCGGGCCGCTTGCCGCCGCGGAGAGAGCCCTGGCAGAGGAGTACCGTCTTCTCGAGGCGGAACAGAACCTGCCCGGGACCGAGGCCTCGGTGTTTTTTTCCGGCTGTACGCCGTCCGGGGAAGCGCCGCGGGTAAGCCGGGCGCTCGGGAAGGCTTCCGGCGGGCTCTGCGCCGTGGAAACGGAAGAGGCGTCGCCCGGCGGCGGGGCGCCGGTGCTTCTGCGGCCTCCGCGGCTTCTGCGGCCTTTCGCGGCGCTGGTGACCGGCTACGGCCTGCCCCGCTACGGCGAGGCCGACCCCACGGCTTTCGCCGCGCTCAGCTTTCTTATGATGTTCGGCATGATGTTCGGCGACCTGGGGCACGGGGCGGCGCTTTGCCTGGCCGGCGGCTGGCTGGCGCGCCGGCGCGGCTTTAAAGAACGGGAAGCCGGGCGCGCGGTCTTCGGCTGCGGGCTTTCGGCGGCTTTTTTCGGCCTGGTCTACGGGAGCTTTTTCGGCCTGGAGAGTTTTAAAAAGTACGCGCTCTGGCGCGATCCTTTGGCGGGGGACCCGCTCGCTCTGCTCGCCGCGGCCGTTCTGACGGGGGCCGCCGTGATCAGCCTGGGGGTAATCCTGAATATTTTCAACCGCGCGCGGCTCGGCGACAGGCTGGGCGCCGCGCTGGACCGGTTCGGGGCCGCCGGGCTGGTTTTTTACTGGGCGGCGCTGCTTCTGGTTACGGGCAGGGCCGGGGCCGGCGCGCTTTTCATTATGGGCGCCGCAGCGGCCTGCTGGGTCTTGAAAGAACCGCTTCTTTATCTGCTCGGGCCGCGCGGAGCGGCTAAAGACGGGAATGACGGCCTTATCGCCGTGGCGGCCGGGGCTGCGGCCGGGGCTTTCGAGGGAGCGCTTCTTTATCTTGCCAATACCGTCAGTTTCGTCCGTCTCGCGGCTTACGCCATCAGCCACGCCGCGCTGCTGGCTTCGGCCTGGGCGCTAAGGGAGGCGGCCGACAGGGCCTGGGGAGAGAACAGTTTCGCGGGCATACTCGCCCTTATCGCCGGCAATGCGGCCGCTTTGGGGCTGGAGGGCGCCGTGGCGGCGGTGCAGGCGCTGCGCCTGGAGTATTATGAATTCTTCGGGAAATTCTTCGAAGGCGGCGGCCGGCCTTTCAGGCCGTTCGTCCTGGGAAATAAAAGGGGGCTAGGATGAGAAAAGAATACGCGCTGTTGTTCCCGGTTTCGGCGGCGGTTTTATGGTTCTGCCAGCAGGCCCTGGCGGCCGCGCCCGGCGGGGCCGAGGCTGTCGGCGGCCTGATAAGCGATTACAGGGCGGTGCGGATAGGCTTCGCCGCGGCGGCCACCATGGCCGTCTGCGTGCTGGGCTCGGCTTACGCTGTCGCCAGGATAGGCTCGGCGGCTATGGGCGCGGCGGCGGAGAAGCCGGAGCTCCTGATACGCAGCCTGCTCTTCGTGGCGCTGGCCGAGGGGCTCGCCGTCCTGGGCTTCGTGATCTCGATGATGCTGCTCGGGAAGATATAGTGGAAGGGCTGCGGTTCTATTGTATCGGCGACGAAGATACGGCGCGCGGGTTCCGCCTGGCGGGAGTGGAGGGCAGCGCCGTGTCCGGAGCCGGAGAAACGGCGGCCGCTCTCGAAGCGGCGGCGGCGCGGGCGGACTGCGGCGTGATAATAATGACGAGGGCGGCGGCGGAACTGGCGCGGGAGAAGGTGGAGGAGATAAAACATGAGAGGGCGAGGCCGCTGATCGTGGAGATATGATGGAAATTATCGGGAACGCGAAAGGCCTGGCGCTGGAGATAGCCGGGACGGCGCGCCGGGAAAGCGCCGGGATCATCGCCGCCGCCGAGAAGGAGGCCCGCGAAATATTGGCCGAGGCCGAGGCTGCCGCGGCGAAAGCAAAGCGCGGGCTGCTCGCTTCGGCGCTCGCGGCGGCGGCGCGGCGGCGGGAGGTGATGCTTGCGGCGGTGCCCGGAGAGGCGGGGCGGCTCAGGGCGGATTTCCGGGAGGCCGTCCTGGACTCTATAAAGAGCGGCGCGCTGGAGCTGGCCGGGGCGGAGGCGGAGCGGGCGGGGCCGGGGGCCGTGCTGGCGGGGCTGGCGGCGGAGGCGGTAAGCCGGATGGAGGGAGAAAATTTCGTGGTCGTGGTGGCGGCCTCCGACGGCGGCGCGGCGGCGGGGCTGGCTGCCGGGATCGAGCGGCTCGCCGGGCGCGGGCCGCTGAAAATAAAGATCGAGGAAGACCAGGGGCTGGGCGGAGGAGTTATCGTGCGGGACGGCGAAGGGCGGCAGCGCTGGGATAACAGTTTCAGGGCCAGGCTGGAGCGGCTCTGGCCGGAATTGCGCGGGCGGATCATGCGCGGCGTGGAAGGGGAGGGAAAGTGAGTTCTGCCGGAGAAGAGAAAACGCTCGTGACCAGGATCAGCGGGCCGGTGGTCACCGTAAAGGGCATGGGAAGCTCCGCCATGTACGAGGTCGTGCGCGTCGGGGAACTCGGCCTGGTGGGGGAGGTGGTGCGCCAGCACGGGGACAGCGCCACGGTGCAGGTTTACGAGGACACCTCCATGCTTAAGCCGGGAGCGCCGGTGGAGCGCACCGGGGCCCCGCTCTCGCTGTGGCTCGGGCCCGGCCTGATCGGGAATATTTACGACGGGGTGCAGCGCCCGCTGCCCGCGCTGCAGGCGCTGAGCGGGACCTGGATAAAGCGCGGGGAAAAAGCGGACCCGCTGGATACCGCCCGCCGCTGGGAATTCAAGCCGCTGCTCAGGGCCGGTCAGGAGGTGTCGGAGGGGCAGGCCGCGGGCCTGGTCCCGGAAACGCCGCTGGTGGAGCATAAAGTCCTGATCCCTCCCGGCATAAGCGGGAAAGTGCTCTCGGCGGTCCCCGCCGGAAGCTATACTATAAACGACGTCCTCGCCGTGGTGGAAACAGCGTCCGGCCCGGCGGAGATAAAAATGCTGCAGAAGTGGCCGGTGCGGCAGCCCCGGCCCGCGCGGGAGCGGCGGCGGGTGGACGGGCCGCTGGTGACCGGCCAGCGGATAATAGACACTTTTTTCCCGATAGGCAAAGGGGGCTGCGCCTGCATCCCGGGAGGGTTCGGCACCGGCAAGACCATAACGCAGCACCAGCTGGCGAAGTGGTCCGACGCCGGGATAATAATTTTCATCGGCTGCGGCGAGCGCGGCAACGAGATGACCGAGGTCCTGCGGGAATTCCCGCAGCTGAAAGATCCGCGCACCGGCCGGCCGCTGATGGAGCGCACGATCCTGATCGCCAATACCTCGAACATGCCGGTGGCCGCGCGCGAGGTCTCCATTTACACCGGCATAACCATGGCCGAGTATTACCGCGACATGGGGCTCGACGTGGCGGTCTTCGCCGACTCCACCAGCAGGTGGGCGGAGGCCCTGAGGGAGATGGCCGCGCGCCTGGAGGAAATGCCCGCCGAGGAGGGGTTCCCGGCCAGCCTGCCTTCGCGGCTCGCCAAGTTCTACGAGCGGGGCGGCGCGGTGACCACGCTGGGAGGTGAAAGGGGCTCTATCAGCATCGTCGGGGCGGTGAGCCCGCCGGGCGGGGATTTTTCCGAGCCGGTGACCCAGCATACCCGCCGGTTCACGCGCGTGTTCTGGTCGCTGGACACCGAGCTCGCCAATGCCAGGCATTATCCGGCCATCAACTGGCTGCGCTCCTACTCCGACTATCTCGACGAGGTCGAGCCGGTCTGGGAGAAGCTCTCCCCCGGCTGGCGCGCGCTGCGCGCCGAGGCGATGGGGGTGATGCAGCGGGAGGAGCACTGCAGGCAGATAGCCCGCCTTATCGGCCCTGACGCCCTGCCGGACAGCCAGAAACTGTTCCTCTTTATCGGCGGCGTGATGAGGGACGGCTTCCTGGCGCAGAGCGCCTACGACGAGAACGACATGTTCTGCCCGCCCGCCAAGCAGGCCGCGCTGCTTGGCCTGATAATGGCGCTCTACCGCGGCGGCCGGGACCTGGTTAAGGCCGGCGTCCCGCTTTCGGAGATCTCGGCCCTGCCCTGCGTTCCGGAAATACTCCGCGCCAGGACCGGCTACGCCGGGGACGACCTGCCCGGCCTGGCGAAGCTCGCCGCCAGGCTGGCCGAAGAGCTGGAAGGGGCCGCGAAAAAGGGGGTCTCATGAGCGCGATCGCCGGCTATCCCCCGGACCGGGGGCTGGAGTATATAGGCGCCTCGCTCATAGAGGGGCTCCTGGTGGTGGTCGAGCGCGTGCGCGACGTGGGCTTCGACGAGCTGGTGGAGATCAAGGGGCCCGGCGGCAGGCCCCGCCTGGGCCGCGTCCTGGAGGTCTCGGATAAATGCGCGCTTGTACAGGTGCTCGAGGGCACGGACGGCCTGTCCGGCCGCACGGTGAGCGCGCGCTTCCTGGGCGAAAGCCTCAGGCTGCCGGTCTCCAGGAGCATGCTCGGGCGGGTTTTCGACGGCCTGGGCCGCCCCGCCGACGGCGGGCCGCCGCCGCTTTCGGGCGACAGGCGGGACGTGAACGGCTCGCCCATCAACCCCGTGGCCCGGCGCTACCCGCGCGAATTCATCCAGACCGGGATCTCGGCCATCGACGGGATGAACGCGCTGGTGCGGGGGCAGAAGCTGCCGATCTTCTCCGGCAACGGCCTGCCCCACGACAGGGTCTGCGCCCAGCTGATAAGGCAGGCCCGCCTGCCCGGAGAGAAGGGCGGGTTCTCCATAGTTTTCGCCGCGATGGGCGTGAAGCGGGACGTGGCCGACTATTTCATGCGCGACTTCGCGGCTTCGGGGGCGCTCTCCCGCGTGGCGATGTTCCTGTCCCTGGCCGACGCGCCCGGCGTGGAGCGCCTGCTTACGCCGCGCGCCGCCCTGACGCTGGCCGAGCACCTGGCCTTCGACTGCGGCCAGCACGTGCTGGTGGTCCTGACCGACATGACCAATTACTGCGAGAGCCTGCGCGAGGTGGGCAGCGCGAGGGGGGAAATACCGGGCCGCAAGGGTTATCCCGGCTACCTCTATTCCGACCTGGCCTCGCTTTACGAGCGCGCGGGCCGCGTCGACGGTTCGCCCGGCTCGATCACGCAGACCGCGATACTGACGATGCCCTCCGACGATATCAGCCACCCGGTGCCGGACCTGACCGGCTACATAACCGAGGGCCAGATAGTGCTGGACAGGGAGCTCTCGCAGCGCGGGATCTACCCGCCCATCGCCGGGCTGCCCAGCCTTTCGCGGCTGATGAAGGACGGCGTGGGGAAAGGCTATACGCGCGAAGACCATCCGGCGCTGGCCAGCCAGCTTTTCGCCTGCTACGCCTACGTCAAACGGGTGAGGGCGCTGGCCGACATTATCGGGGAGGAGGAGCTCGGCGCGGGAGATAAAATGTACCTGAAGTTCGGGGAAGCTTTCGAGAACAGGTTCATCAGCCAGGGCGAGCGCGAGGACCGGCCTATAGCGCGCACGCTCGACCTCGGCTGGGAGATCCTGTCTATGCTTCCGCGCGAGGAGCTGCGCCGGGTCAGCGAGAAAATGCTGGAAGAGCATTATAAAAAAGTATCGATGACCGGAAATCCGGGGGATCGGGAAGGGTAGGCGTATGGCTTTATTGAACGTGCCCGCGACCAAGTCGGCGCTGCT
This sequence comes from uncultured Elusimicrobiaceae bacterium, assembly GCA_964622585.1. Taxonomy (GTDB): domain Bacteria; phylum Elusimicrobiota; class Elusimicrobia; order Elusimicrobiales; family UBA9959; genus UBA9959. The sequence goes on from CAZUQT010000088.1 coordinate 10,051, forward strand.
CGCGCTGAGGCGGCAGCTTGAGCTGGCGGAAGAGGGCTACAGCCTGCTGGACCGGAAGCGGGAGCTTCTGCTGCTTGAACTCGGTGTCCTGTCCGGGCGCGCCGCGAAGGCGCGCGCCGCGGCGCGGGAGGTCCTGGCCCGCGCTCTCTCGGAACTGCGGGAGGCCGAGCTCGACGCGGGTTCCGCCGCCGTGGACAGGGCGGCGCTGGGCGTCAGGCACGGGCACAGGGTGGAGATCCGGGAGCGGAGGTTCATGGGCGTCAGGCTGCCTGAAGCCTCGGCGGCGGCAGAGCCGCCGGGCGCCCGCTTCGGCCCGGGCGGAACTCCGCCCGGGGCCGACGCTGCCATGCTTGCTTTCAGGGAGGCGCTGCCGGGGCTGGGCGCGCTGGCCGGTCTTGAGACCTCCGCGGCGCGCCTCGCCCGCGAGCTTAAAAAAACGCAGCGCCGCTGTAACGCGCTTTCGAAAAAACTTATCCCGGACTGCAGCGAAACGATAGCTTATCTGGGCGGGTCGCTCGAGGAGCGGGAGAGGGATTCTTTCGTTATCCTCAGTCTGATCCGGGACAGGCTGCGGGCCGGGCGCGGCTGATCACTTGCGCGCGGTATGGGCGGCGACGGCGCCGGGGCAGAGGATCTTGTGCGAGGCCCCGGAGAAGCCGGCCTCGGAGAGCAGCGCGGAAAATTCATCGGCGCCGTAAAAACCGAGTATCGTGTCCTTAAGGAAGGAATAGGAATCGCGGCTTTTCGGCGACAGGAGGTTAAGGAGCCCGATAAGCGTTCTTACGTAGGCCCGCATTAAAAACCAGAGCGCGGGATTTTTCGGCCGGGTGGTTTCCAGGTTCAGGAAAAGCCCGCCGGGCTTGAGCACGCGGCGGAATTCCCTCAGCGCGGCCAGAAGTTTTTCCTTGTCGATGTCCAGGTTGCGCGTGGCGAAGGCGATAGTGAGCAGGTCGAAGCTGCCGTCGGGGAAAGGCAGTTCCTTCATCTCCGCCCGGACGAAATCCACGCCGGGGAGCTTCACCTTGGCGGCGGAAAGCATGGCTTCGCTGAGGTCGGCGCCGGTCAGCCGCAGGCGCGGGCCGAAGGCTTTTTTCAGGGAGAGGGAGAAGTCGCCGGTGCCGCAGCAGGCGTCCAGCGCCGAGACCGGGCCGGGCGCCGAGGCCGCGGCCAGCTTCGCGGCGGCGGCCCGCCAGTAAAGGTCGAGGCCGAAAGTCAGGAAAGAATTAGCCTTGCTGTAAAAAAGGTAAATGCCGTCATAAAACCCGGCGATAGCCAGTTCTTTGTTAGACGGCATTTATCTTCCGAAAGAAAGAAGAAAAACTATTTCTTCTCTTCTTTGTTGTCGTTTTCCGCCACGAATTTCTTTATTTCTTCGAAGCCCTCTATGATGAGGCGGGCTTTGGAGA
>CAZUQT010000089.1:0-11442 GCA_964622585.1 uncultured Elusimicrobiaceae bacterium
TAGTGCTGAGGGTGTCAAAGGAAAGGGAAACCGCGGACAGCGCCGTCCTTCGCTTCTCCGTGAAGGACACGGGGATAGGGATAGCCCCGGAAACGCAAAGGAATCTTTTCCAGGTGTTCATGCAGGCGGACGCTTCCACCACCCGCAAGTACGGAGGCACCGGGCTGGGCCTTTCCATCTCTAAAAAGCTGGTAGAGCTGATGGGCGGCGAGATAGGGGTCGAGAGCGCCCCCGGCAAGGGCTCTACTTTCTGGTTCACCCTGCCGTTCGAAAAACAGAGCGGCCCCGCGGCGCCGCCGCCGGCCGTGGCCGAAGTCGCCGGGATCAGGGCGCTTATCATCGACGACAACTCTGCTAACCGGGAAATAATGAGCCGTTACCTCGAGGCCTGGAAAATGCGCTTCGAGACCGCCTCCTCGGGAGACGAGGCTCTTAAAGCCCTCAGGCGGGAAGCTTCCGGAAAAGATCCGTTCGGGCTGGCGCTCCTGGATATGCAGATGCCGGGCATGGACGGGCTCATGCTGGCCCGCGAGATGCGCGGCGACCCGGCCATCGCCTCCGTAAGGAAAGTGATGATGACCTCGCTCGGGCACGTGATCAAGCCGGAGGAACTGGCCGCGGCCGGGATCTCGGCCTGCCTGACCAAGCCGGTGCGGCCCTCGGCCCTGCTCAAAACCCTAAGCTCCGCGCTGGGCGGGCATGGAGCCGCGGCCGCCGCGTCAGAACCCGCCGCCCAAACTTCGGACAAGCCGGCGAAGAAATACTTCAGGGTCCTGGTCGCCGAGGACAATATCGTGAACCAGAAAGTGGCTGTCAAGCAGCTTGAGAAACTGGGTTACGGTTCTGACGTAGCCGCTAACGGCCTGGAAGTCCTGGAGGCCCTCAAGCGGCGGCCGTACGAGCTGGTGCTGATGGACTGCCAGATGCCGGAAATGGACGGCTTCCAGGCGACCGCGGAGATCCGCAAGCTGGAAGAAGACCAGAGGCATACGCCTATAGTCGCGATGACCGCCAACGCCCTTCAAGGCGACAGGGAAAAATGCCTGGCGACCGGCATGGACGGCTATATCTCGAAACCGGTAAGGCTGGAAAAAATGGCGGAAGTATTGGAAAAATGGGATACCCCGCTGGACGCGGCGGCCGTCAAGGAACTGATGGCGCTTGCGGGGCCGGAAAACCCCGGCTTCATGGACGAACTGGTAACAGCTTATATGAAGGACGTCCCCTCGCGCATGGAAGCCATCCGCGCCGGTATCCGCGCCCGCGACGCCGAAGCGCTGCGGCTGGCGGCCCACGCTCTGAAAGGCAGCAGCGGGAACGCGGGGGCGCAGCGCGTCCAGAGGATCTGCCGCCTCCTTGAATTGATAGGGATTTCGGGGTCCGTCGAAGGCGCGGCCGAACACCTTGAAGCCCTGGAAAAAGAAATGGCCGACACAAGCGCGGCCATGGAAAGTCTGCGCAGGGGCCCGGGCAGGCCGCAGGGAAACCAGGCTTAGGCCGGCGGCGGGGCCGAACTGTTATAATCTCACAATGGATCTACTTCAAGCGGCCCAGCCTTACCTCCCCCTCTCTTTCCTGGTCTTCCTCGCCGGCTTCGTGGATTCCATCGCCGGCGGCGGCGGGCTGATAACCCTGCCGGCCTATCTCGCCTTCGGCCTGAGCCCCGCGGTCCTGCTGGGGACCAACAAGCTTTCGTCCTCGCTGGGCACCACCGTGGCGGCCGCGAAGTTCATCAAAGAAACGCGGTTCGGCGCGGATTTCCTTTTTATACTCGCGGTCCTGGGCGCGGGCGGCGCCTTCCTTGGAGCCAGGGCTATTTCGATGGTCCCGCCGGAAGCGATACGCTATCTCCTGATAGTTCTCCTGCCGCCGGTCGCTATCTTCCTCGCCGCGAAAAAAAGTTTCGGGCTGGTCGATACCAGCAAGGCGCACACCGAGCAATCGCTGCTGCGGCGCTCGGGGTCGCTCTCTTTATTTATCGGTTTTTACGACGGGCTGCTCGGGCCGGGGACGGGAACCTTCCTCGCGGTCGGCTTCGCCCGGCTTTGCGGCTTCGACCTGCTGCGCTCCACGGCGCTGGCCAAGCTGCTCAATCTGGTGTCCAACCTCGGGGCCCTGGCGACTTTCCTCTACCTGGGCAGGGTCGATATAAAACTGGGGCTCGCGATGGGCGTGGCGGGCATGGCCGGGAATTACGCCGGCTCCCACCTCGCGCTTAAGAAAGGCACCTGGATCATACGCCCGATGCTTTTCACCGTCTCGACCGCGCTGCTGATTAAAATAGCGTGGGACATGCTTAAGTAAGTTTTTACTCTTTAAGCATCGCCATCAGGCCGAAGCGGCCGGTTTTCTCGCCGTCCCGCCGCCACGAATAGAACATTTCCTTCTCGGCGTAGGTGCACAGGTGCATGAACTCGTGCTTCCTGACCCCCAGCGCCTCCAGGCGCAGCCGCAGGAGTTCGCGCACATTGAAGAAATGGCGCCCTTCCTTCAAGGCGAGAAACCTCTTATCGGCGCCGCCGGGGTAAAAAGCCTTAAGCTTTTCCATGAAATCCTCCCGGACCGGGTAATTCGCGGCGGAGATCATGGGTGAAACGCCGGCTATTATATCCCCCGGCTCGCTCCCGAACTGCATCTTCATCACTGCCAGGGTCGCGCCGTAAATATCCAGGAAAGCCCCCCGCCAGCCGCGGTGTATGACGGCGAGGACCTTGCGCGCGGGATCGTAAAAAGCGGTAAGCGCGCAGTCGGCCGAAAGGGCCAGCAGCGGGATGCCTGGCAGAGCCGTGACGAGCGCGTCGGTATTCTCGGGCGGAACTCCGCCGCCTGCCGTCATCACGGCTACATTGGCGGTATGCCGCTGGCGCATGCGCTCCAGGCGGGCAGGCTCCGCCCCCAGCGCGGCGCAGAGGAGGCCGAGGTTCTCCTCCACATTTTCTATCTTGTCCCCGGTGCCGCTGCCGAGGTTAAGCCCCGCGTATGGTCCGGGGCTTACTCCGCCCTGGCGCGTTGAAACGGCGCATTCAAGGCCCGCAAGCCCTTTGAAACTGTCGAACCGCAGCAATTTCAGGCCGTTTTTCTCTTCGATATTCATTGTGTGCCCCCCTTCAGTAGCGTTCCGTGGCTTTAAGTTTATATTATAACCTTATGCCTGCCCGAGCAAGAGTAAAATTCATCGAAACCCCGGACGCCGCTGCCCTGAGCGGAATTTTAGCAATTTACCGCGCCCACGGCTGGTGGAAGCCCGCCGATAAACCCTCCCTGCTTAAAAAGCTGATCAAAGGCAGTCACTGCTTCGCCGTCGCCGAAGCCGGAGGCCGCATCGTCGGCATAGGGCGGGCCATAAGCGACGGGGTCAGCGACGCTTATATCCAGGACATGGCCGTGCTCGAGACCGAGCGCGGCTCGGGGGCGGGGAGCGCTATCCTGAAAGCGATCATGAAACGGCTGAAAAAAGACGGGGTAAAATGGGTCGCGCTGATAGCCCAGGATAATTCCGAGTATTTTTACGCTAAATCCGGCTTTAAAACCCTCGCGAAAGCCCGCCCGATGCTTTCAAAAGAGAGCTATGTTTAACCGCCTTAAGCCGGAAGATTATCCGGCCCTTAAAAAATATTTCGAAAAGCACCGCTACCCGCTCTGCGAATATTCGCTGGCCTCCATCATAGTCTGGAACCGCTGCCTTTACGAGGTAAGCTGGAAGCTGGACGGCGACCTGCTGCTGATAGCCGAGACCGACATAGAGCCCCCCGCCGCAAAACGCCTGCTCATGCCCGTCCCCTGCCCCTTCCGCGATGTCCCGCCGGCGGAACTTGCGGATATCGCGAAGCGGAACCGCCACACGCGCTACTACTACGTGCCCCAGGATTACTACGAGAAGAACAAAGCCGGCCTCGAGGAATTCTTCACGGCCGCCGAGCAGCCCGGCTATATGGACTATCTTTACAATACCGGCGACCTGGCGGCGCTTCCCGGGCATAAGTACGCGAAGAAGCGCAACCTCGTCGCCCAGTTCTGCAAGCAGACTGCGGCCGTCAGGAAAGTGGAAGTTGAAACGCTCAAGCCGGCGAACAACGCCGCCTGCCTTTCGCTGCTGGACAGCTGGGCGCATGACCCGGAGGCCGGGGCGCAGCTGGATATGCTCAACTGCGAGCGCAAAGCCATAGTGAACGGCCTGAAGCATTTCGAGCTCCTTGAGCTTGGCGGCGTGTTGGTGAAGGTGGACGGCGAGATCGCCGGCTTCGCTTTCGGCTCCCGGCTTTCCGACGGAGTTTTTGTGCTGAACTTCGAAAAAGCGCTGGAGAGCTATAAAGGGATCTACCAGTTCCTGGACAAAGAGCTGGCGCTTAGCCTGCCCCACCGGTATTCCTTCGTCAACAAGGAAAGCGACCTCTGCAAGCCCGGCCTGGCCAAGACCAAGGAATCCTATTACCCGGCTTTCAAAACCAAGTCCTACACTCTTACGCTTAAATAAAGGCCGGAGGCCGCAAAAAAAGAAGCCCGGGAAACCGGGCTTCTTTTATTTCTGGCTAAGCTTTCTAGATCGCTTTATACGGATTGTCGGTGACGCTAAGCAGGTAAACGGCGGCCTTGATATTCTTGTTGACGGTGGACGTTATGATGGCGGCGCCGGGGTAGAAGCCCCTGCCGTCGAGCTCGAAGGTAAAGGCGAAGATCCCGCCCGAAGCGTAAGCCCAGTCGCAGCTGTCTCCGGTGGCGATATACATTTCGCTTGATTTATGGGACAGGTAGCCGGTCAGCTTGCCCATCTCCGCGCCGACTTTTTCAAAGATAGCTTTATCTTTGGCCGGGACGTCCGCGTCGCTGCCGCCCCAGGGGTAGAGGATCTCGCTGGCGTAGGTGTGGTAGCTGATATGGGTCTTCAGGTTCTTGCGGGCCTCGATGAATCTCTTCACGGCCTGGGTCTCGGGCTCCGAGAAAGCTTTGGGGCCGCAGTAAGTGTCCGAGCCGGGGTAGGTGGAAGCGCCCGCCTCGCAGAACCAGGAATCGTAGTTCCGGTTAAGGTCCACGCCGCGGGACTTGTCGGAGTTGGTGCTCATGTTCTTGCGGTGGTACTGGTAGCTGCCGGTCTTTATGTCGAACTCCGCGCCGTCCGGGTTGAGCATCGGGATGATATAGATATCGAGAGTATTGATATATTTCTTTATGTCGGCGTCGTTCTTGTGGTCGAACAGCCAGGCGGCGAACAGCAGGGGAACCTCGTTGGAAAGGTGCTCGCGGGCGTGGTGGTTCCCGATATAAAGAGAGCCGGGCTTGGAGCTGGCGGCCTCGCCCTTCGCGCTGGAATTGATGCGCAGGCACCAGATATCGCGGCCTTCCACGGTTTTGCCGATGGAGAATAAAGACGCTATGTCCGGGTTCGCGGCGGCCATCTGCTTAAGCAGGTCGGTGGTTTCCTTGAAGTTATGATAAGCGGCGTCGGCGGACGGGAAATCCTTGCCCTGGGACGCGGCGTATTCCGCGATAGTCATCCTGTTCGTGACGAGAAAAGCCTTGGAGGAAAGGATGTTCATGGTATGCGGGCCGGCGAAGCCGGAGGAGTTCTCCCCGTCTATTTCCACTATATCCATCCCGGCCTCCAGCAGGCGGGTGCGCGCGCGGGCGTCGGCGGCTTTCACCGTTACCCAAAAGCGGCCGTCGGCGTTCTGGGATAAACTTTTATCCATGGAGGGCTCCGGGGCCGGCAGGGCCTCGGGAGCGACCGTGGTAATATGTTTCAGGAGCTGGTTGAAAGAAGTATTTCCTTCTTCGGCGCCGGCGCGGAAAGAGAGGAAGCTGAGCAAAGCGAGGGAAAGTATAAGTTGCTTCATTGATGATTTCCTTGTTGACTATAATCAATCCATATTAAGTATAGGTCTGAAAAGCAAGAAACAACAAGGCCAAAAGGCCTATGCCTCTCTAGGCCCTAGGGCCTATGACTAATGTCAATATAGATAGATTAGCGCAGGAGCCCCGTTATCCCCAATACCGAGTACCAAAGCCCGGTTACCAGGAGGGTCAGGCGGCCTATCTCGTTAACGCGCCCCCCCAGCCAGGGGGTTCCGAGCAGCACAGGCGAGATGAACAAGGAAGTCGCGCTGAAAAAGCCGCCGAAATAGACGAAGCCCTTCGCTATATCGGCCATCTCCAGGAGGCGTATGAAGCCGGCGGCGAAAGGCGGGCAGATACTGATGCCGGTCGCGAAACCGAGGGCCAGCGGCAGGCGCTTGAAGAACGGGTTCAGGTCTTTATTGAGCAGGCAGTGTCCGGGCCCGCCTGAAACCCTGCCGGCCGCCAGGGCGACCATGATCAGGCCGCAGACCGCCATGGAGGCGGGAAGCAGCCAGGCCGGGAGGGAGTACTGCCCGGCTTTGCCGGCGAGGGAAGCCAGGAGAGCGAAGAGCATATAGGCGGCGAAGCGCCCGCCCAGGAACTGGATAAAAATATAAAAGTTGAATTTCCACACGGCTTTCCCCTCCGCCAGGAGGTAAGGGGCCAGCAGGGGCAGGCAGGCGGAGAGGCAGTAGAAGCCGGTGGAAAGGCCCAGGAGGAAACCTTCCGAGAAGATAGCCGGCACTTTTAAATATCCACGGCGCGGTTGCAGCGCTTGCACCAACCGGCGCTCCTGCCGGCATTATTCTTGCGGTTAAGCGAGACGGCGTCTTTGCAGCCGGGACATTTAACGTCCAGCCCAGACAGGTCCATCTTGGAGAAATCTTTTTCGAAGATCTCTTTGTTCGTATAGCGCGGGGCGAGCCATCTTCCGTCTTTCATAGGTCCTCCGGTCAATGCGTTCCGAATATCTTTACCAGGTCGCGCAGCGCGGCCGGGGCCCAGAGCGAAGAGAAGGCGGACCCAAGGAGCAGCGCCGAAAAAACAAAAATATGCTCGGCCGAAACAAGGCGGCCGAGCGCGCCCTCGACGGCAGGCAGCTTCAGGCCGAAAGCCGTGTATCTATGCAGGCGGGCGGGGCAGGCCTCGAGGCATTGGCCGCACAGATTGCAATAAGGCAGGATCTCCGCTTTGCCTCCCGGCGCGCAGCTTATGGCCAGCGTCGGGCAGACCGCTACGCATCTGCGGCAGCCGGTGCACTTCCCCTCTTCTATAGAGATCCGGAAAGGGTTAAGCCGGCCCCAGAAAGCCTGCCAGGCGGCGAAGGGGCACAGGAAGGAGCAGAAGATCCTTTTCTTCGTAAGAAGCGGGGCGAGGAGCAGCGCGGCGAGGGCGAAGAACATCAGGGCGTATTGAAGCCCTCTCAGGTAGCCCTGCTGGTCGAGGAAACTTCCGGTAAGCTTGAAAGGGCAGAGCCAAAGGCAGTAAACGGGCAGCATCGTGGCCAGCGAAGCCAGCATCGCGAAGATCAGGAGCGCGGCGGGCAGGTCCCTGGCCTTAAGGGCCCAGCGGCCGGTTTTAAGGAGCGGGCGGCCCGGCAGAGCGCTTAGCCCGTCGTCTATGCCGCCGTAGAAGCAGGCCCAGGAGCACCAGCCGCGCCCCAGGCCAATGGTCACGAAAAGCCAGGCCGCTCCGAGCGTGATCGGGCCCCAGAGCTTCCAGCCCCCGCTCATCAGCGCGAGGTATTGCTGGTAAAGGTAGTTAAGGAAATACGGCGCCATCGCGATATGGCAGAAAGGGGTGTCTTTAAAACAGGAGGGGTCGAAGGCTTTGCCGAAGAGGCTGAGCTTGAAGTGGAGCAAAAAAGCAAGCGCCGAAACGGAGAAAAATATCCTGCGGTAGAATGAAACCCTGCCGGTGTAGGAGATGGCAAAAGCGGTGCCCGCCGCGAAAAAGGCCCAGGCCAGGCCGTAAAGGCGGCTTATCTCGCGGCCGGCTATCATGGTAGAAAAAAGCAGCGCCGGCATAAAAACCAGGGCGGCGAAGACGCCGGCGGCGGCCGCTTTCTTCCGGGCTGAGGGATTTAGTCCCATTTAGTACAATAATATCAAAATGAGGCTGTTCCTGTTATTCGGATTTTATTCTCTGCTTGCCCAGGCGCTGCTGCTAAGGGAAATAGCGCAGGTCTTTACCGCGCATGAGCTCTCCCTGGCCGCGGCCCTCGCCTGCTGGCTTTTGTGGACCGCCGCCGGAGTGCGCCTTGGAGCCAGGTCCCCCGGTACCGGTATTTTCCTCCGGGGCTGCCTTATTTTTTCGGTGGCCGCGCCTTTGAATTTGCTCCTGGCGCGGGCGGCCCCGGGCCTGCTTCCCGCCATGTCCCAGCCGGGACTTTTCACAATACTTGCGGGCTCCGCCTTTCTCTGCCTGCCCGCAGGCCTGGCCAACGGCTATGCCGCCGGCGCGGCCCTGCGCGGCGCCCCGGCTTTTTTCTACGCTGCCGAAGCCGCCGGAGCGGCGGCCGCCGGGCTTTTCACTCTTTTTTATTACAGGAGCTTTCCTTCCCTCGAGGCGGCGGCAGTCCTGGCCGTGCCTGGCCTGGCCCTTTGCGCGGCCTTCGCATTTGGTCCTTTTTCATACAGGAGGCTAGCGGCGGGGCTGGCCGCAGCGCTTGCGCTTGGCGCGGTAAACTTCGCGGCGCCGCGAAGCTGGACCCTGAAGCCCCCGGCGGCCAGGCCGGAGCTTGTTATCCAGACCGAAAACGGCCGCCTGGCCTTAACAGGGCGGGAAGCCCTTTCTTATTACGAGGACGGGCGCCTTCTTTACGCTCCGGAGGAAACAGCTCCGGAGGAACTGGTGCATCCGGCCCTGCTGGCCCTGAAGAAGCCGGGAAAGATCCTGCTGCACGGCGGAGGAGCCTTTTTCGCCCTCCCCGAGGTCCTGAAACATAAGCCGGCGGCCGTCGAGATCGCGGAGCCGGACCGGTTCAAAGCGGAAGCCCTGGCGGAACGTACCCGGGCGGCCGCCGGAACTTTCACGCTGCTTCGCGGCGATCCGCGCGGACTGAAGGACAGGGAAGGCTATTACAGCGCTATCCTCCAGGCGGGCGTCTCGCCGGAGAACGCCGCCCAGAACAGGTTCTTCACGCTGGAGTATTTCAGGACGGCCGCCGCGATGCTTAAGCCCGGCGGGGTCCTGGTTTTCCAGCTTCCTTTCGCCGAGAATTATGTCCCCCCGCCCGCGGCTTACGCCGCGGCCTGCGTGCTTGCTTCGGCCCGCGCGGTCTTCCCCCGCCTGGAGCTGATACCCGGCGCCAGGCTCACGGTTCTGGCCTCCGCCGTACCGCTGGACCTCGACCCCGCGTCCCTGGCCGCCGCCTATGCGCGCCGCGGGCTCAAAACTAAAACCGTCGTCCCGTCCGCCTTCCCTTTCCTGCTGGACCCCTACAGGCGCGCCTGGGCCGCGGGCGAGATCGAAAAGGTCAGGCGCCCGCCGCTTAACACCGACCTGAATCCGCTGGCCTATTTCAGGTTCTGGCGGGCCTGGCTTTCTATGGTCATGTCGCCCGCCGCCCTCCTGGGGCTGGCCGGGCTGTCGGCGGCCGGGCTCTTCGCGGCTTGGCGGCTGAAAAGCGCGGTTAAATTTATTCCGGAGGAGCGCACCGGCGAGGCTTTTTTTATTGGATTCTGGGGACTGGCCTTCGAGACGTCGGTCATGCTTGCTTTCCAGGCGAAGACCGGCAGGCTGAGCCCGGAGCTGGGCGCGATGTTCGCCCTGTTCATGGCGGGCGCCGCCGGGGGCGCCTGGGCCGCGAAGAACAGCCCGCCTAAATATATCCTTCTGTTCGAGGCGGCGGCCGCGGCGCTTGCGCTGATCTGCGCTTTGCGCCCCGAGCTGGCGCAGGGAGCGGGCTCGGCAAGGGCTTTGATCCTTTGCAGCGGGGTCCTGTCGGGGGCATTTTTTGCGGCGGCGGCTTTAAAGACCGCTGGGGAGGTTTACGCCTGGGACCTGGTCGGCGGGGCCGCCGGCGGCCTGGCTACCGCGGCTTTCACGGCGCCTATAGCCGGGATCGCGGGAGCGCTGTATTTCGCCGGCCTGGCCGCGCTTGCGGCGCTGGGCGGAGGGTTAGTGGTCCGGAAGAGAGAAGCTCGCCGGTCTTATTCCTTGAAAGAGTCCACGGTGAAAGAGTAGATCCGCGTCTTCTGGTCTTTCCAGCAATCGCGGGGCAGCCCCGCTTTCTGTTCGCACATTTCCCCCATAAAATCTTCTTTGCCGGGTATCTGCTCCCAGACCTGCGGGAGGAAGAGGCCGGATCTTCCGTCCTTTACTATGACGGCGCCGTGCAAGCCCGGCTTTATTTCTTCTGCCGCCGCGGGCTTAAGAGGCGAAAGCACCGAGACTTCGAGCTTAATTTCGGGGAGTTCCTCTTTCTTCAGCGGCTGGAACCGCCCGTCGCGGAAAGCGGCGCTGAAAGCTCCGTAGCGCACGGCGTCCATCAGCGTCATGGCCGGCTCGACGGTTCCGACGCAGCCTCTTAATTGCCCGCCTTTTGTAAGCGTGACAAAAACCGCCCCTGGAAGGTTTAACCTTGGATCGGCCTCCAGGCCGCCCGGCTGTTCCTTCTCAGCGAAATGCTTCTCCAGGGTAAGGCGGGCCTCTTTTAGCAGCAGCCCGCCCTGGTCCTTTGAAAGCTTAAGGTCCGAAGGCTTTCCCGACTTTAAAAAAAGCCCGGAGATATAACCGACGACCCGGTCCGGCCCGGAGCGCGGGCTTTCGGCGGAGGAGTCGGAAACCTTCAAGGTCTGGAAAGACCGGGCGCCAAGCAGGCGCGCGGCCTCCATGCCGGCCTCCAAAGCGGCTTCGCCGCAGGCGCAGGTGTCCAGGCCGGGTATTTTTTTGCTTAACAAGAAAAAAGAAGTTTCCCGGACGAGCTCCGGGTCCATGCTTTCAATAGCCAGGCGCATCGCGCCGTCGGCGGCGGCCGCGTCGGCTTTGCCGGGGTAATGGGAAAAATCCGTGGAGATCACGATCAGGATTTTTTTGCCTTTGACAGCCGCGGCCAGCGCGGCGCCTATTGTTTTCAGCGACTTGAGATCTTCGGTGTTCAGCACTGCCGCAAGGAGCTTGAAAGGCTTTTTCAGTTTGCGCTGCAGGAAAGGCAGCTGCACTTCCACGGCGTGCTCGCGCGCGTGGGCGGAAGGCCTGTCTTCGAAGAGCGGGCTGGCTTTCATCAGGGCCGCGGCCAGCTCGCGGTCCGGCAGGACCTTCCCCAGCGGCGTCCGGTAGAAATCTGAGGCGAGCAAAGCCGCGCCCTTGACGCTTTCCGTATGGCCCGTAGCCAAAATGATGACCGTGTCATAGCTGCCGGAAAGAAAGCTATAGGCCTGGCCGGCCATCTTCCCCGAGAACTCGTACCCGGCATGCGGCGCCAGCACGGCAACTATTTCCCCTTCCGGCCTCTTTTCTTTGCCTGGCACGAGGCTGGCGTCGACAAAGGCGGGCAGCCCCGCTTTATCGGCCGGGTAGAACTGGCCTGCCACCGCCCTTTCACGGGGAAGGGCGGACTGCACCAAGGCCAGGCAAAGTCACACAAGCCGGGGTAAGTTATGTGTC
>CAZUQT010000090.1:0-11323 GCA_964622585.1 uncultured Elusimicrobiaceae bacterium
CCGATAAAACCGGCCCCGCCGGTCACAAGAATTGTTTTCATAATTTCGCGTCCTTTAAGAGCGGAAGAGCGGCGTCCCTGCCGGACAGCAGAGGGGTTTTGATCGGCCATTTAATCCCTATTGCCGGATCGTTCCAAAGAATCCCCCCCTCTTCGTTAGGGGAATATTCGAAAGTGCATTTATACATGATCTCGGCGGTCTTGCTGAGCACGAGAAAACCGTGAGCGAAACCCGGCGGCAAATAAAGCATATGGGAATTCTCCGCCGTAAGCTCGACAGAAATCCATTTACCGAAAGTAGGCGATTTAGGCCGTATATCTACGCCAACGTCGAGCATGGCCCCGGCGATACAGCGCACCAACTTGCCCTGCGCCGCCTTGCCACGCTGGTAATGTAGGCCCCTCAGGACCCCTTTAGAGGATTTGGAGTGATTATCCTGTATAAAATCATACGGTATCCCCGCCTGGGCGAACTCGCGTTTTTTATAGGACTCTATAAAGAAACCCCGGTCGTCCTTGAAGATCCGCGGTTTTATCAAAACTAAACCGTCCAGTTTCAATTTTTCAAAATCAAAAGGCATATTTCCTCTATTCCGCCGCGATTTTCTTAAGATATTTCCCGTAACTGTTCTTACTCAGGCCCTCGGCAAGGCGGAGCAAAGCCGCTTTGTTTATGAAGCCAAGGGAGTAAGCTATCTCTTCTATACAGGCTATCTTCAGCCCCTGGCGGCGCTCTACCGTGGCAATAAATTCCCCGGCTTCAAGCAGGCTTTCAAAAGTCCCTGTATCCAGCCAGGCGTAGCCGCGGCCAAGCAGTTCAACATTAAGAGCACCGCGCTTCAAATAAACCCTGTTCACGTCGGTGATCTCGAGCTCTCCACGGGCGCTGGGCTTGATCGCCTTGGCGACTTTCACTACATCATTAGGATAGAAATAAAGCCCGGTAACCGCGTAATTGGACTTGGGCTTTTCCGGCTTCTCTTCAATAGAAAGCGCCTTCCCGGCTTTATTGAACTCAACCACGCCATACCTCTCGGGGTCGTTCACATAATAACCGAAAACCGTAGCGCGCTTCTGCTTCGCGGCCTTTACGGCACGGTGGAAAGCCTCCGGCAGGGCGTTACCGTAAAAAATATTATCGCCCAGAACAAGGCAGACATCGTCCTTGCCTACGAATTCCTCACCGAGTATAAAAGCCTGGGCCAGGCCCTCGGGCCGGGGCTGCTCTTTATAAGAAAGCTTCAGCCCCCACGCCGAGCCGTCCCCGAAGATCTCCCGGAACCGCGGGAGGTCGTTCGGCGTGGATATTATCAGTATCTCCCTTATCCCCGCAAGCATAAGCACCGAAAGCGGATAATAGATCATCGGCTTATCGTAAACAGGCAGAAGCTGCTTGCATACCACGCTGGTAATAGGATAAAGCCGCGTCCCCGACCCGCCCGCAAGAATAATACCTTTCATATCTTCTCCTATTGAGGTTGAGCCTCGATAACTTTAAGCTGCGCTAAAACATGCGCCGCGGCGCGGCCGCGTATGCGCCCGGCCCAGGCAAAAGCTTTTTTAAAGCTGAATCCGCCGCTAAGATCCAGTTCAGGGAAGCGGGAGAACGGTTTCCCGCCATAGGCGGCCAGATACAGGCAGTCCAGCAGCGCCTTTTCCGGCTCGGCTATGAGGAAATTACCGCTCCCTTTGTACCAGCCAAAACCGTCGAAGAAATAGGGGGCCAGCCGGTGGACGGAAAAGACTCCCACCCGCGTAGTTATTTCCTTAGTATGCGCGGTGGAAGCCAGCGTTATTGTCCGCGGGATCTGGCTTATTATCCCGTGCAGGTGCAAAGCGCTCACGAACGACACATAGGCCCGGTGCCTGGGGAAGAGCTGCGGAATAACCGCATAGGGGCTAAGGTTCTTATCCTTCGCCCAGACGCCCCGGCAGATATTCTGCACCGTGCCCTGCCGCTGCAGGAACTTCAGCCCCTGGGTGACCACGGAAGGGGACTTCCCGGAAAACGCGGACAAACCGCCGGTGGTAAACACGCTGGCGTCCATTTTCTCGACAAAATGCAGCAGCGATGATTCAGTCATTCTTATTTTCCAGTTCCGAAACGAACTCGGCGGCTTTAAGCTTTACCTCATCCCAGGCACGCGGAGAATCATAGGCAAGCCGGTCCGCCGGAGATAAAAAAGCCAGAACCATACCGCTGAACTGGTTGAAATCCACGGACAAGATATTTTCCCTGGCTTTACTATAGGCTTCAGGGTCGAACCCCGCGGCAGTTGCTGTGCCAGGCGAGTACTGCGAACTAAGCAGGTAAAGGTCAAAAACATCCCTGGCCTGCAGTACCGAGCGGGATAGAACCGCGGAAATCTTCTGCAAAGCTGCCGCCCCGGCGGTATAGTGAGGGACAATAAGCGGCGCCATATTATAAGCGCGCAGTATCCCCCCCGCCACCGCCCCGGGTTCGGCGCCTGGGCCTATTCCCCGCCTTGAGAATTCCACCTTGGTAAAATAGTCCTCCCCCGCGGTCGTGATAAGGTGCAATTTAAAGCGCTGCGTGGTAGCGGTCTGTTTGGCTTTCTCCATATCCGGCAGCTTTAACTCCGCTATGCCGAAAGTTCTAAGATTTTCAATAAAAGCCCGGGACTCGAGTACGCGCAGCACTTTTTTTTGCAGCGAGGCCACCGGGAGGCCTTCTACGTCAATATCCATATCCTCGGAATAGCGAAAACTCTTAAAGAAAAGACGCAGGTTGACCCCTCCTTTCAGCGCATAGAAGGCGGCCGGCATTTCCCGGGAGAAGCTCCGCAGGAATTCAATGTGAAAAATCTCTCTTAGCTGCAGCTGATCATACATATCATGTATTTTAATTTAGTTATACCTAAATTGCAAGACACATTAAAAAGAACAGGCTGCCGGTTAAAGCAGCCTGTTTTTGATATTTAAGCTTTCTTTACTTGCTGACGCAATCCGGGGAAGAAGCGCTGACTTCGCAGACGGCCTGCACTATTTCCTGGGTAGCGATAACGGTGGTCACGGGCTCTACAATGGCCGGGGCGGCTTCTTCCACCGCTTCTTCCTTAGCCTCGGGCTCGGCGACAGCGGCTTCTTCTTTGGCCTTGGCTTCAACAATGACCAGCTCGGCCTTTATTTCAGCCTTTTCTTCTTTGATCTTGGCGGGTTCCGAAGGAACCTCTACGGTGGGAGGAATTGCGACAGGTGCGGCGGCGGCGCCTTCGGCCTGGCTGACCTCGAGGCGCTGGTTGGGAACCAGGTCCACGGTGCGGTTCCTGTTGTCGGCTATCTGTATCGAGCCGGAGAACAAGTCCCAGGTGGTCTGGCCGGCTTCGGACACTTCCACGCCGAACACAGTGCCGCGCACGGCGCAGACTGCGGCCGGAGTGCGCACGGAGAAGCCGCGGCCCACGAACTTGCGTATCCAGGCCTGCATCTTTCCACGCACAACCTGTACGGAGTTTTCGGTCGGGGACACTTTGTCGATAGCGAAGGTGGTATCGGCGCCCAGCCTTACTTTGGAGCCGTACTTAATATAAATTTCAGCCTTGCTCTTAGCGCCGGTCCTGATCTGGTCGCCGACCTCGAGAAAATAGGGCGCCTCAACGGCCACCCAGGCGGCGGTCCCTTTCTTCTGGCATTCCACTGTCCCCTTGGCGGTGAACAGCTTGGCGGTAAAATTCTCAACCTGTTCCGCGGCAAAAGCGGACACCGAGCCCATCGTCATCAAACAAACCATCAATAAATATTTCATGTATCCTCCTTAAAACCCTGTCTTAATATTCTACAAGTTAAATATCGCAAATTACCAGTCAACCGCGCAGTATAAGTAGTATCCCATAATATTACATTCCCCGCAATATACATCAGGATACATAAGCTTAAAGCGACTTGGCTTGCTTTTTAATTCCCTCGAATCCGGGGGAATTGAAGCCGGGTTATTTGACCCGTCTATTAAAGCAAGGTCCAGTATCTTAACCGGCCCGCCCATATTAAGAACGAAGATCTCGCCGCCCTCGCCCAGCGCGCAGGCGTTCAGGACCAGGGACACAGCTTCTTCCGTGGTCATAAAAAAGGAAGCGCTCTACATTGTAGGCCGCGGCGGTCTTCGCCAGTATTAGACCCTAATTCCTGTTTAGAATTATCCACTCTTTCCAGAACGGATCTTCTATCTCATAGGCGTTGTTCTCACGCCTGATAACTATACCTTTGTCGATCAGCCGTCCGATGGCACTGCCCGAGGTGCTGGCGGTCTTAATCCCATATTTCTGAATGAACTGCTGTGAAGTTACGGCGCTGCCGCCCTCGGCTAATCCTATAACGATCTTGCGCTCGGTGTTATCCAGGCCGTTCCACCACCTTTTATAGTCAGCATTATGCTGAACTACGATATTCCCTACGGCCTCTTTTATCAGTTCGCGCCGGAACTGTCCTTTTTCCCGCGCGATATAAAGTTCGTGGCAAAGCTGCTGTGTGTAGTAAGGGTGACACCCGGTAAACGCCAGGATATCCTTCACTATCCCAGCAGCATCTATGTCCGCAGAGGCGAACCTCTTAAGCACAAAAGCCTCCATTTCGTTTTCCGGGATCGACCCTAAAACCTTCTGCCGGCCGAATTTGTAAAAGGGATTCTTTTTTTCCTGGAAGATGTCCCGGATCATGCTCTCCTGGCTGCCTATGAATATGTAAGACACATTCTGGTGGGCCTGGAAGATCCCCCGCATCTTTTTTTCAAGATCAGGGGAGATGCGGCGTATCTCCTGGAACTCATCAAACACCACCACAACGCGCTTCTTCAGCTTTGCGGCTATTATCTCGGGCAGTTCAAGGCTTTCAGAAATAACCGCGGCTTTGCCCGCCGCCCCTGGCGAAAAAGAAACGTTCATCTCGCCTGTGGCAGGATTGTATTCCATAGCCGGCTGTATTTTAAAGGCTTTCAAGTAGGTTTTTAGTTTTTCAAAGGGACTTAAAGCCAGCGCTTTTTTTACATAGGCGTTGGCCAGGTCTATTTCATCTGAAATTATCTCCAGATCCAGGCGGATGGATTTAATATCCATGCCGGCAAGCGCTTTATTGACCATACTGCTTTTGCCGTAGCGCCTGGGGCTAATAAGCACCACACTCTGCCCGGATTCAATATCCGAGATAAGCTCTTTTATTTCCTGGCGCCTATTTGTGAAATATTCGCCCTCTACTATCGCACCGAATTTAAAAGGATTCATAAGCCCTCCAGCATTACGACAGTCATCGTTACGACATATGTCGTAAACAAGACTTGAAGGTATATAATCTTATTTTAGACAGATATTGTCAAGCTTTATATGACAAGAAGGCTCCGCAAGGAGCCTTCAATTCCGCCGCCGGGGACAATTAAACCAGCCTGTCCCCTCTTACGCCGCCTCTTCCCCCAATTCCCCCTTCGTCTTCCGAGGCTCAGCCTCACTTCCCTCTTTCTCGCTTCCCGACTCCCGACTCTCGACTCCCGACTTCTTCTTCCTAGGCCACCCCGTATAAGCAGGGATCAACTCTTTGATCTTCCCCAGCATCATCGTAATATCCCCGTCCGTAGAAAGATGCTTCAACCCCTGCAGCTGCTCTTCGCTAAGCGCGGAATCCGCCTCGCCGGGAACGGCCGCAAAAATATCGCTATGCCCCGTATCCTTGCGTATATCCCCGTCCCTGAACAGCTCTTCATACATCTTCTCGCCAGGCTTAAGCCCGGTAAACTTGATCTCGATATCCTTATCCGGAACCAGGCCGTTAAGAACTATCATATTGCGGGCCAAGTCCAGGATCTTAACCGGATCGCCCATATTAAGAACGAAGATCTCGCCGCCCTCGCCCAGCGCGCAGGCGTTCAGGACCAGGGACACAGCCTCTTCCGTGGTCATAAAATAGCGTATCACGTCGCGGTGCGTCACCGTCAAAGGCCCGCCGGCAATTATCTGCTCCTGGAAGATCTTAACCACGCTGCCGGAGCTCCCCAGCACATTGCCGAACCGCACCGACATGAACTTGGTAGAACTCTTGCCCGCAAGCGAGCGCAGCACCATCTCGCCCAGGCGCTTCGAAGCCCCCATCACGCTGGTGGGCCGCACGGCCTTGTCCGTAGAGATGAACAGGAAGCGCTCCACATTGTAGGCCGCGGCGGTCTTCGCCAGGATATAGGTGCCCAGGGTATTGTTCTTAACGGCCTCCTGCGGATTGTCCTCCATAAGCGCCACGTGCTTATGCGCGGCCGCGTGCAGCACCCAGGCCGGTTTATGCGTTTCAAAAAGATTCTTCAGCAGGCTTTCGTCCCGCACATCCCCGGGCACGGAAACTATATGCCCGGCAAAGCCCTTCTCGCGCAGTTCCTTGTCTATATAGAACAGCGCGGTATTGTGGTTTTCAAGCAGCACCACTTTCTTAGGCCCCAGCGCCAGCACCTGCCGGCAGAGCTCGCCGCCAATAGTGCCGCCCGCCCCGGTAACCAGCAGGGTCTTGCCCTTTATGCTGGCCTTCACCAAGCCCATGTTTATATCCACAATGCGGCGGTGCATAAGGTCGGACACGTCAATTTTGCGAATATCGGGCACCAGGCGGGTCTTGCTGATAAGCTCGTCCATGGTGGGCAGGGTTTTGAACTCCACCTTGCGCTCGATGCCCGAAGCCGCGTAAACCTGCATTAGATCGGTTATCAACTTGCCGCGGCTATGATTCACCGCCACCAGAACCTCGTCAATTTCCTTATCCTCAATAACCCTGGCAATGCGGTCCCTGCCGCCCAGCACCGGCACGCCGTGTATGCTGCGGCCATGCTTTAAAGCGTTGTCATCCAAAAAGCAGATCGCTTTACGGGTCGCAAGTTTTGAACGCTGGAGATCCCTGAGGACGGCCTCGCCCAAATCACCAGCGCCATAGATGAGCATACGGGATTGGTTCTCATCCTTCTCGCTATAACGCAGATGGCGGGTCATCCTTATGGCAAACCTGATACCGCCCACCAGGAACAGTGCGATAAACGGACTTATAAGAAGCACTGAGCGGGGGAATTGCCCATGCCTCATAAACAGCACGGCAGCCATGATAAAGACCTGGCTTACCATTATTCCTTTAAAGATGGCGGTAAGATCGGCTAGGCTTGCGTATCGCCAAATGCCGTTATAAAGGCCAAAGTAATAAAAGGCCGCCAGCCGCAACATTAAAACCACGGGCAGCGTCACCATAAAGCTATAAGCGAATTCTGGCGGCAGATGGAAATCAAACCTTAAGAGAAAGGCCAGGAAATAAGCCAAAGAGACGGCGCCGGCGTCCAATAACAGCAGCAGCAGCCTGCCATGTTTTTCTATATGTTTCCGCATATAAATAGTATTCCAAAATAGACCCCAAAAAGCAATGTAACACCCGTTACATTCCCGCACCCGAGGACTTTTATTTAGGCCCCTAACCGCCGACACGCCTCGTTTATGTCTTTATCACGCTTAGCGTAGCAGAAACGGATTATACTATCCGCCTCTTTAGAGCCGTCCCGATAAAAAGACTCTCCTGGGACTGAAGCCACACCTGTCCGGCGCAGCAGCTCCATCGCCTTATCCTTGCCGGTCGCCCCCGGCAGACCGCTGGCATCTGCCAGCACATAATACGCACCCTGCGGAATAAAAGGCTTAAGACCGGCTTTGACCAAGGCGGCACAGAACTTATCACGTTTAGCTTGGTATTCTGCGGAAAGCCCAGTATAAAATTCAGGTGGAAGCGTCTCGATCCCCGCAGCAACAGCCTCTTGGAGTGGCGATGGGGCACAGACATAATAAAGGTCGTTTAACTGGCCTATGCGCTCAGCCCAATCAGCGCGACTGGCGGCGTAGCCTATACGCCAACCAGTAACAGCGTAAGTCTTGGAGTAGCCGCCAATAGTTACAGACCGCTCGGCAAGGCCGGGGATGGTAGCGGGGCTAATATGCTTATGCCCATCGTAAGTTATGTATTCGTAAATCTCGTCGGTGAATACAACCAGGTCGTGTTTTTCGGCAAAGCCAGCCAGCCATTCCAGCTCAGCGCGGGTCCAGACCTTGCCGCAGGGGTTTGCCGGGGTGCAGACCATAATGGCGCGCGTACGCGGAGTAATAAGCCTTTCAAGTTCAGCGGGATCAAAATTCCAGTCCGGCGGCCGCAGCGTTGCGTAAACCGCTTTAGCCTCAACCGCCTGCAGAGTGCTTAAATGGTAGCCGTAATAAGGCTCAAAAAGAATTACCTCGTCGCCCGGTGAGAGCAGTGCCATAGCGGCGCAGTAGAAAGCGCCGGTAGAACCAGCCGAAACCACTATCTGATTCTCCGGGTTAAACTTCAGTCCATTATCGCGCTCAAGCTTTACGGCCAGGGCATTGCGGAGGCGGGCTACCCCATCGTGGCGGGTATATGAATTAGCGCCGGCACGCACGGCAATATCCACGGCGGCGGCTACGACTTCGGGCACATCCGTGTCGCAAACACCCTGCGCAAGGTTAATACCGCCCACCTTGTCGCACTCCACCGACATATTGCGGATCTCGGCTTTCTCAATAAAGGCGGAACGCGGGCTGAGTTTAGACATTTTATTTCCCGTAGAAAGCGCGAACGGTTTTAATTACATAGCCCACTTCTTCATCTGTTATCTCAACACACATGGGCAGACTGCAGACCTCGCGGCTAAGAGCTTCGGTCTCGGGAAAGCCGGTATCCTTAAGCCCAAGTCCGGCATGTTTATAATACGGCTTGCGGAACTGGGTCAACACTTCTACCCCATGCTCTTTCATCCACGAAGAGAACTTATCCCCCTCCTTGGCGCGCAGAGTATAGTTCTGGTAGATATGATCAAAGCCCGGGCGATCATAATGCGGCAAAAGCAAATTAGTCAGGTCACCCAGCTCATCTTTGTAACGGGCTGCAATAGCTTTCCGGCTCACTATCCAGGAGGGAAGGTGCCGGAGTTTCACGTCAAGGAAGGCCGCCTGCAGATTATCCAGAAGACAGGTCATGCCGTGGCCAAAATATTCCCCGGTGGCACGGTCTTCTCCATTATAACGCATGCGCCGGCACCAAGCCGCGAAATCAGCGTCATTTGTGGTTATGCCGCCCCCATCGCCGTAACCTCCCAGTATTTTGAAAGGATAAAAACTCCAGCAGCCAGCCGCACTCCAGCTGCCAGCTCCCTGACCGTTAATGGAAGCCCCCAGGCTCTGGCAGGCGTCCTCTATAACCCATAGGTTATGCTTCTTGGCGATTTCAAGTATGCGCGGCATATCAGCCATCCAGCCGCTTAAATGCACGGCCATGATTCCGCGCGTGCGCGGGGTAATTGCGGCTTCTATCCTTGAGCAATCAATATTGAAGTCTTTTGCAACATCCACCAGCACCGGTTTGGCCCCGGCATTAACAATAGCGGAGCAGCTGGCCACGAACGTGTGCGCGGGCACTATAACCTCGTCCTCAGCGCTTTTAACACGGTATTTAACGCAAAGCATCAGCGCGTCGTAGCCGCTGTTTACGCCCACGGCGTATTTAGTTCCCACAAACTTGGCCAGGTTGGTTTCAAAATCTTTCAAGTGCTGCTGGTCGATGAGCGCGCCCTTATTCATAACATCAAAATAAGCCGCGTCAATTTCGTCTTTTATCGTCGAATACAGCTTCGCCGGCGAAACAAATTTAACCTTTCCAGATACAGTATTTTCGATCATATTTAAAACTCCTCATTGCTTATAAATGTACTTTTACCCAGTTCTAATTTCTACCTGCCGCCGGAGGAAATATCCGGGATGAGCATATTCTGCACGTGCAGGGTTTTGAAGTATCTGTGTAATGTCGTACGCCTACTACTTTGCCGTCCTTTCTATCCGCGCGGGAATAAACCTTATCAAATAATTCCATTTCGCCATTCTCAAGATAGCGCCTAAGGGCATAACTACACATATCGGCAACCTGTACCATGCTTGTCAGTTTACTGTCTACAAACAACGGCGTTTCAATTATATGTTCAATTTCCCGCCAGGCGGTCCCGCTCTTGTGAAAACGCAGCATCAGTTCCCGAAGTTTTTTTGCCACTGTCTGATTATGATCGTGGATGAGCAGCCCCATATTCCGGGAATCCTGCCCTGTCGAAGTTATTTGAAGATAAGAATCGAATCTCGACACAAGTTGCTCAAAAGCCTTTTCGGCAATAGACACCCCTGGATGCTTAGCGGCAAAATAGCATTTATCAACACATTCAGCGAACAGTCTGGCATGCGACCAACGCCCGATTAGTTCCGCAAACTGGAAGACAATAGCCCTTCTTTCTTTCTGAGTGAGATGGATATAGGGCGCGGTATTATTATAATTCTTCCGCACCTGAGCCAACGCTTTTGGGTTTTCTTTCTGCAAGCGCAGAATTTCAGTATTCCTAAGATACAGCATTTTGGAACGCCTGTCCGCGTAAGACAGAGTTTCAAAATCAGGTATCTGGTTTTGTTGAATCAGGGAGCGCAGCAGCCATGCCACATGTATTTCAGAATCAGCAAGCTCCCACCTGTTTTTCAAAGCCGTAACCTGGGCGTCGAATTCTTTCCAGCAGAACACAGGAATAGATACCCCCGCAAGGATATAGTGGCTTGTTGTTCCTGGGATATCAGGGGTGCCGGATTCGTCAATGTAGCAAAAATACATTGGATTGCCCCCCCAAAAAAGTAGCGACTGGGGATAAGGCCTGACGGCCTTTCTTAGGAGACGCTAGGCGACTCCTCCCAGACGCTATATATAGTATAACACTTGCCATATTGTCCGTCAATACCTTTTGTAAACTTCAGACAGCATCTATTGTCGTAATAGTATAGCAGACGAACCCGAGTGGCCTATGGCCCTGCCGTATCAAGCGCTATGCGCATCAGACGGCCAAGGGCGTGACGGGTTAAAAACCGTCCTAATTAGTATTTAGACCAACCTCTTCGCGGCTTTTACTATATCCGCGCAATGCAGATAATACACCTTCTCAAGTGAAATACTGGCAGGCGCAGGGCAGTCCGGTAGCGTTAGGCGCACAAGCGGTTTTTTAAGTTTAACTCCGGCCTCAGCCACTACGGCCGCAATCTCCGCCGAAACCCCGAAAGAGCGCCAGCCGCCGTCGGCGATAAGCAGCCGCCCCGTCTTGCGCACCGAGCGCAATATAGCCGCAGTATCGAGTGGTTTGATCGTGCGCAGATCAATTACTTCGGCGTCTATGCCCTCTTTTTTAAGCTCGGCAGCGGCTTTAACGGCTTCCCTGGCAAGATAAGAGCAGGCCACTATGGTAAGGTCCTTCCCCTTACACCGCACCGCAGCTT
>CAZUQT010000091.1:0-11295 GCA_964622585.1 uncultured Elusimicrobiaceae bacterium
GCAGGCCCAGGAAGTCCACCTTGAGCATGCCGAGGCTGCCCAGCATGTTCCCGTCATACTGCGTCGTGACTATTTCCTTGGTGTTGCGGTTGGAGAGGGGCACGTAATTGGTGATCTCCTCCTTGGAGATCACGACGCCGGCCGCGTGCACCCCTGTGTGGCGCCTGAGGCCTTCCACCTTCAGCGCTATGTCGAACAGCTTCTTGATCTTCGGGTCGCGGCCGTACTCCTTCAGCTCGTTGACCTCGTTGAGGGCTTTATAAAGCGTGGCCTTGGGATCGGCGGGGACCAGTTTGGCTATAGCGTTGATCTCGGTGAGGGGTATGTTCATCACGCGGCCCACGTCGCGGATGGCGCTCTTGGCCTTGATTGTTCCGTAGGTGATGATATTGGCCACGCGCGCCGAGCCGTACTTTTCCCTCACATATTGGACGACTTTCTCGCGGCCTTCGTCGGAAAAGTCGATGTCGAGGTCGGGCATGCTCTTGCGGCCGGGATTCAGGAAGCGCTCGAAGAGCAGGCCGTTGGGCAGCGGGTCCACCCTGGTGATGTCCAGCGTGTAGGCCACCAGCGCGCCGGCGCCGGAGCCGCGGCCGGGCCCGACGGGCACGCCGATGCTGCGCCCGTGGTTTATGAAATCCATGACGATCAGGAAGTAGCTGGAGAAGCCCATGTTCCTGATGACGCCGAGCTCGAACTCGAGGCGCTTGCGGTACTCTTCCCCGGCATTGGGGATTTTCTTCTTGAGGCCCGCTTCGCAAAGCTCTTTGAGGTAATAAAAATCCGGGGCGTCGGGGTTCTTCGCCTTGAACTCGGGCGGGACGTCGAAAGAGGGCAGGTAGAGCTTGTCGGTCTCAAGCTTGAGGTCGCACATGGAGGCGATGTGCAGGGTGTTCTTTATGGCCTCGGGGGTGTGGGAAAAGAGCTTTATCATCTCTTCCGGGGATTTGTAGTAAAGCTCGTGCTGGGTCTGCTTCATCCGGTCGGGGTCGTCCAGCGTTTTGCCGGTGGAGATGCAGACGTGGGCTTCGTGGGCTTCCCAGTCCTCTTTTTTCTGGTAATGGCAGTCGTTGGTGGCCACCATGGGGATGCCGGTGCGCTTGGAGATCTCGATGAGACCGGCCATCGCGGCCGTTTCTTCGGGGATGCCGTGGTCCATGAGCTCGAGGTAGAAATTGCCTTTCCCGAGGATGTCCTGGTACTCCATTGCCATCTTTGCGGCTTCGTCTAGATGGCCTTCGGCGCAGTTCCGTGCGATATGGGACTTGAGGCAGCCTGAGAGGCAGACGAGGCCTTCTGAGTGCTTGGCGAGGAGCTCGGCGTCTATGCGGGGGTCGTGGTAGAAGCCTTCGAGGTAGGCGGCGGAGACCATCTTGATGAGGTTGTGGTAGCCGGCGGCGTTCTTGGCGAGGACGGTCATATGCCCGTTCTCGCGGCGGCCCTGGCTCTTGTCCCTGTCTTTCCTGGAGCCGCGGGTGACGTAGCATTCGCAGCCGAGGATGGACTTGAGGCCGAGGTTCTTGGCCATGAAATAGAATTCCATCGCGCCGTACATATTGCCGTGGTCGGTGATGGCGAGGGCGTTCCCGGGATGGGCGGCCAGTCCCTTGAGGAAATCCGAGGGATTCCCGTGCCCGTCGGTAATGCGCAGCATCCCGTCAAGCAGCGAGTACTCGGAGTGATTATGAAGATGAATAAAGCTAGGTTGCATTAATATATAAAAACAAAGCAAATCCCCGTGGCCAAACAGAACCACCGGCCTTAATTATATAAATAATTAGGGCTACTAAGGAATTACAGGGAGAAAAAGGGGAGTTGGGGACCGCGGGTGGAGCGAAGCGACACAATTCAACTGTATCTAACAGGATGCGAAGTCGGGGGCCTACCGCGAGGGCAGGAACGAAAAACACGTTCGGGCACACCGTGCCCTCACTCGGTATTCGCCTGCCGGGCTATGCAACCGGCAGGCTCAACGACGGTTTTTCTTATCCTGCCCCCGCGGTCTCCCCCTCTAGGTTCCCTATGCGCAGATTACAGGAAATTTGCGTGCAACCCTCGGCTTATTGAGGCGGAGAGGTTACGCGGAGAGGTCAGCCAGCCAGGGGGCGGCACGAACTATCGAGGCTCCGCCGGTTTCCTGGTCGTTGCGGGCGTTGTGCACCAGTTGCACAGCTTTGACTTCTTTATGGCGAGCTTTGAAATAGGCCAGGCTGCGGCTCAGGTCCGTGTCCGAAAGTTTCACTTCGATGAAATGCGTAAGCAAACCGTTTTGCGCCAGGCTGAAATCCACTTCTTTGCCGTCTTTTGTGCGGATATAGTTCAGGGAAATATCCTCGCCCTTGGTATCCTGGAGGTACTGAGTGTGTTTTAAAAGAGAGACCGCGACGGTGTTTTCCAGGCGGACGCCCTCGTCACCGTCTACGTAGCCGCTGTCGTAAAAGTAGGCTTTCGGCTCTTTGAGCAGGGACCTGGCGATATTTTTGTGGAACGGGCGGACGAGGAAGATGATGTGAAGGCTTTCCAGGATCTCCACGTACTTGCGTATGGTGTTGGGCGCCGCTTGCAGGTCTTCTGCCAGCGAAGTGAAAGACAGCGGGGAACCCACCCGCTTGCGGAGCATTTCCAACAGGAGCCGGATGACGCGTATCTCGCTGATGCGGCTGAAGTCCATGATATCTTCGCGCACCAGGTCGGTATAGTACTGCCTGCGCCAGCGCGCGGCTTCTTCGTCCGAGCCCGAAAGGAACGGCTCCGGAAAACCGCCCAGGCGGTTCAGGGCGGAAAGGGCTTCGTACGGGGTCATGGTACCGGAAAGTTCTTTTACAGAAAGCGGGTTCAAGCGGTAAAGGAAGTATCGCCCGGCCAGCGAGTCCCCAGACTGCCTGAAAGTGTCCAGTCTGGCACTGCCCGTGACCAGAAAAGCCTGCGAGGCGCCGCGGGTGTCGAAAGTCCCTTTAAGAAAGGGCTTCCAACCCGCCATCTTGTGTATTTCGTCGAGAATTATCAGGTCCGCGCTCAAAGACCAGGAGCGCTTACGGATGATCTTAATATCGGACACGTCATCATTGTTGAGGTAAACGGGATTCTTGAACGAGCTTTGCAGTCCTTTCGAAAAAAAGGTCTTCCCCACCTGGCGCGGGCCTGTTACAAAGACCATTTTCTTGCGCAGGTCCTTAACCACCCGGTCATGTATATAACGTTCCATATAGTATATTATGCAGATTTTTGCCGTTTAGTCAAGACTTTTATGCATTGTAGTGCATCTTGGTCTAATCCGCGAGATGCGAAGTCGGGGGCCTACCGCAGGGGCAGGAACGAAAAACGCGTTCGGGCACACCGTGCCCTCACTCGGTATTCGCCCTCCGCGCTTACGCAAGCGTCGGGCAAGAAAGTGGAACTTCGCTCCACGCAACCCGGTTTTTCTTTTCCTGCCCCCGCGGTCTCCCCCTCCGTAGCGTTAAAGCCCCCAAAAGAAAACTGCCGGTTTCCCGGCGGTTGCAGGTCAATCCGGATAAACCATTTATCTGCATGAATACTTATCCCCATTCTCACATCCACTTAATGACCGGACATCGGCCGGTTTTTCCATAAACAACTGATGTTCTTCGGCATCCATTTTAGAAATATCTGACTTGTCGACTTTTTCTTTTCCTGCAGGGCTCAACCTTCTGACTACTTTCGAGCCATCATTCTTTTTTACAAGCAACAGAATATCGTCATTGCGGGCGAAGGAAGCGTTATATATTATTTCGTCTTTCGCTGTTTTTTTGTCAAAGATCTTTTTTTGCGGAAAAGACCAATAGCTCAACATCGGCGGGGCCTCTCCAATGCCGTTACTGTCTATCAAAACCTGATTCCGGATTGAATTAAAATACACCCGCGCATACCAATTATCGACATCTTTCATCGGAGCGCCGGTTACTTTCTCGAAGAATTTTATTTCACCGGTTACATCTATCCCCAATAGCGCCAATTGCTCCTGAGGCAGCGGCATATATGCAAGGATAAATAGTATCTCGCTGTTTTTTGCGAATTGAGCGTCCTGGTCCCGGTATAAACTTTCAATAGTGACTCCGGGGATAAAATTCTCTTTCGGGAACGCATCTATATATTGACCGCTTTTATCAACAATTTCCAATGCAGAAACATTACCCCATGGCCCAGCTAAAAAGAAAACATTCCCCTTATCTGAAACTAAGACTCCCAGACTAGCTTCTTTATCGCCGCCGGGTATTTTCTCCTCCCATAATAAGTGAGCTGTTTTATCAAATAATTTGATCGTATCTAGGGACGAAAGAACAAAATTCGAGTCATAGAACAGGAAGTACTCTGAATTCTGAGAGGATGTCACCCAGCCATATTCTGTTTTTGGATGCTCTTTACCATTAAGGATGAATTTATCGGTGAGGACATATGCCCCTTCAGCTTCTTTCCTCGCTTTTCCTTCCGCAACTAGTTTTTCCAGATCGGCTATGTTGGTGGTGGAGATTTTCATACCGGAAATCGCAGAAGTTGAAATTTCGGCGTTCGCGGAGAGAGCGAAGGAAAGGGCGAGAAAAACGAGCGAGAGAGTCTTTTTCATGGAAATTTGTGTAGATTGTCCCCTGCATAGTTTATAGCAGAGATATCGGGGGTGCGCAAGACAGCGCGGGTGACGCGGGGACCGGATAAGCAAAAGCCCCTCGGAGGCCGAGGCTTGCGTAAGCGCCGAGGCCGAGAGCGGCAGGCGCGCGCACGGTGTGCGCAACGCCGATTTTGCGTTCCGGTCCCCGTGGCGCCCGCGCCAGACTTCGTGCAAACCACGAATTGATGAAATATTGAGCCGGGGGGTTTTGTGGAAATTATATAATTGGAGTATGGTTAATAAAGTTAGAGGGCATGCGGGACTGAAAGAAAAATTTCATACGAAGCGGGTTGTTTATTCCGGGGTGGTGGATTTCAGGGCGGATACGGTGACGCTGCCGAACGGGAAGAAGGCGACGCGGGCTTTCATGGCGCATCCGGGAGCCGTGGCCGTGCTGCCGGTGCTGGACGACGGGCGGATCGTCCTGGTGCGGCAGTACAGGTATCCTGTAGCGGAAGCTACGCTGGAGATACCGGCGGGCAAGTTAAATTCGATTTCGGATAAGCCGCTTGGGCGGGTCAAAGCGGAGCTGAAAGAAGAAACGGGTTATACCGCGGCAAGCATCAAGCCGCTTATTTCTTTTTGGCCTACCACTGCTTTTTCCAATGAGGTTTTACATATTTATACGGCTTCCGGGCTGAGCGGCGGAGCGCAGCAGAACCTGGACGAAGACGAGTTCGTCAACGTCGAGATAATGCCGTTCGAAAAGGCCTGGGAACTTCTGAAGAAAGGCGTCATCAGGGACGCAAAGACCATAATAGCTTTGCAGGCGTGGAAAATTAAATTACTGGAGAAAAAATGAAATTCGACGCTACCGATACACTGTGCGTGAACACCCTCAGGACACTTTCCATAGACATGGTAGGGCAGGCCGATTCCGGCCACCCGGGCCTGCCGCTCGGAGCTTCACCGATGGCCTACGCCATCTGGGCCGGCCACCTGAAATTCGTCCCCTCCGACCCCGACTGGTTCGACCGGGACCGCTTCGTGCTCTCCGCCGGGCACGGTTCGGCCATGCTCTATTCGATGCTCCACCTCTACGGCTATGGCCTGACGATGGACGACCTTAAAAAGTTCCGCCAGCTCGACAGCCTCACCCCCGGCCATCCCGAACACGGCCACACCAAGGGCGTGGAAACCACCACCGGCCCGCTCGGCCAGGGCATCACCAACGCCGTGGGCATGGCCTGGGCCGAACAGATGATGGCGAAAAAACTTAACACCCCCGAGTTCTCCCTCGTAGACCACTTCACCTACGTGCTCTGCGGCGACGGGGACCTTATGGAAGGCGTCTCTTACGAGGCGGCTTCCCTCGCCGGGCATCTCAAGCTCGGCAAGCTCATCTGCCTTTTCGATTCCAACAGCATCACGATAGAAGGCTCCACCAGCCTGTCCTTCAATGAGGATATGAAAAAGCGCTTCCAGTCCCAGGACTGGCAGGTGGTGGAAGTGGAGGACGGCAATAACCTCGACGAGATCGACGCGGCGATCAAGAAAGCGAAGCGCGAAACCGAAAAGCCGTCGATGATAATCGTGAAGACCCATATCGGCTTCGGCAGCCCGAAGCAGGACAGCAGCTGCGTCCACGGCGAGCCGCTCAAGCCCGCCGAGATCCTCGCCACCAAGAAAGCGCTGAACTGGCCCTCCACGGAACCTTTCTTCGTGCCGGAAGAGGCGCGCGCGCGGTTCGCCGAACAGGCCGAAGCCGGGGAGAAGGACCGGAAACGCTGGCTGAAACTGTGGAAGAATTACACCGCGGCCATGCCGGAGAAGGCCGAGCTTGCAAAGGCCATGCTGGGCCGCGAGATACCCGAGGGACTTTTCAAACCGGAGGATTCTTTCTTCGACAAGCCGATGGCCACGCGGGAGGCCTCGGGCAAGGTGATCAATTTGATAGCGGACGCGCTGCCCGGCTTCACCGGCGGCTCGGCGGACCTGGGCCCGTCCAACAAGACGGATTTCACAAAAGAACCCGAGCGCACCCTGCACTTCGGCATCCGCGAGCACGGGATGGCCGCCATCGTGAACGGCCTCGCCCTGCACGGCGGGCTCATACCCTTCGGCGCCACCTTCCTGATCTTCTCGGATTATATGCGCCCCTCCATACGCCTGGCGGCGGTGATGCAGACCCCCTCCATCTTCGTGTTCACACACGACAGCATCGGCGTGGGAGAGGACGGCCCGACCCACCAGCCGGTGGAGCAGCTGATGAGCCTGCGCCTGATCCCGGGCCTGCTGGTCCTGCGCCCGGCCGACGCCTGGGAAACGCTTTACGCCTGGGAGGCCGCGGTGCGTTCCAAGCGCCCGGCTTGCCTCGCGCTTACGCGGCAAAAGCTGCCGCTTTACACCCAGTACCGGGAGAAAATAGCCGAAGGCGTGAAGCGCGGAGCCTACCTCCTGCGCGGCCCTTCGACCGTCCCTACGCTGGAGCTGATAGCCTCCGGCTCCGAGGTTCCGCTGGCTTTCGAAGCCGCGGCTATCCTTGAGAAGCAGGGCATCGCGGCCAGGATAATCTCCGTTCCTTCCTTCGAGCTTTTCCGCGAGCAGGACCAGGCCTACCGCAACTCGGTGATGATCCCCGGTCTGCCGAAACTGTGCCTCGAGGCCGGCCGCACCGTCGGCTGGAGCGATCTCGCCGGGCCCGATTCCGAGGCTATCGGCATCGACACTTTCGGCAAATCGGCCCCGGCGGGACAGGTATACGCCGCGCTGGGCCTGACGGCGGAGAAAGTCGCCGAAGCGGCGAAGAAGATGGTGAAGTAAGAAACCGTCACGACAAC
Organism: uncultured Elusimicrobiaceae bacterium; assembly: GCA_964622585.1. Lineage (GTDB taxonomy): Bacteria > Elusimicrobiota > Elusimicrobia > Elusimicrobiales > UBA9959 > UBA9959. The sequence goes on from CAZUQT010000091.1 coordinate 7,405, forward strand.
TGCGAGCAACCAGAAAACAAGGATTAAGGCTAAAACGAAAGACTTTTGGGGAAATCTAAAATTTATAACTGCATTGCAATAGCATTTGATACAGAGAGACAGTAAAAAGATTGTAGTCAGTAAAGATATCCACCGTAAGGTCTTTCCATTGATAACCCGCTCCGATTCCGTAAGTTACTGACGTATTAGAAGTTATTGCGGTCTGTTTTAAGGGAGCGAAGTAGAGATTCGTAAGAACCTGTTCTGTTTCAGAATAATACCATTGATTGGTAATATTTCCTCTCACCATAAAATTAGTTGTAAGCGGCAATTCGAATAGCAATGGAAAACTGATCGTAGATGAAAAGCTATCCAGCATAAACCTAAAACTATCGGTTGGGGTTCCAGAAAAAATATTTAAAGTGGTTTGCTTCGTATTTGTGACCATTCCTTCAGCCCTCAACCCTAACCCCAACCATACCTTCTCCTGAACTTGCCATAATCCGCCAAAACCCAGGACACCAGAATAATAATTTTTTTCCCCGCCAAGTAGTTTTAGCGCATCAGTGTTTATGATGGTAGTGGTTGTTACGCCTATGACAGTTTGATATTCCCTACGGACATTTGTACTGGCTTTAAGTGTGGCAGGCTGCCACAAAAATGACAGAAGATATCCCGTTTTAGCATCTTTGGATATTTTCTTTCCTCTCCACTCAACCCCCGCCCCGGCACGATAATCGGGATTTTGCTTGTCTACAGAGGAATCAAGAGAGGAAGTTTTGTTTGGAGTCGAAATTGCATTCCCAGGCCCGTAATAATCGTTGTTTCCGTCGCCGTCAGGGTCATAATCGGTCTTTGAGATATAGTTTGTGGACGTGCGCGCCTTGTTCCTGGAAAAAGGTAGCCTCAAAATCAGATCTTTATCTTTCTGCACATCGCTTTCGTTCCTCCAGTGAAAACCTAAGACTGCTTGTGAATTCTGCATACAACTTACCGACCGCGTCTTTCGTTTGCTGGCATTTTGGTAAACAGTCTCCCCATTAGTTCCGCGGATGTATTTGCTTTCGTACAACGAATCGTATACGTTGGAATACTTTGATTCGTCATAGTAAAGGCCAAATCCAAAGCCAAAAGCATTTGACCCAAATCCAGACAGGGCAACCAAACCATAATTCCTTGTATCATTATTACTGGAGTAGACAGATTGATCAGCACTAGTATTGGCAGGTACAGAATAATTTAGGTTACTGGAATAATAGTTGCTTGCATAACCACTTTTATTTATCGCACCTTCTGCCATAAGAAAAAGAGGAATTGTTCCTGCGGCATAACCAATGTTTACAGGTCTGCTCCACGATCCAAATTTGGCAATCACCTTTTTTTGGCGCCAGAATCTTTCCCTGGCAGGATTAGCAATCGTGTCCGTATAATCGTCAGAGATAATCCCCTGCATACTCGTGCCCAAACCCTTGATCCTCATTGAGGTCTGGTCAAGGGCAAATGCCTTTGAAAATGACGTCAAGAAAACGGCCACGAGCATCAAAATAATTGTTTTATTAATTTTCAAAATATCCCCCCGAAACGAATAGCCGCTATATTCTTCAGAAAACCGCCTGCACTATCAAATAGCCCTGGCGCGCCGCAGGCCCCACAAAGAGACTATCGCGAACAGCGCGGCCGGGCCCAGGCCGGCCACGTACGGGGGCAGCAGCTCGGCATTGCCGGCTTCCTGAACCATTATCACTACCGCCCAGAAGAAAAAGCCGAGGCCGACGGCCAGCCCGAAACTGAAATAGCGGTTATTCTTCCGCGCGAGCAGCACCATAGCGGCGCCGATCAGGGCCATAGCGGGGTTGGCCAGCGGCGCGGCGAGCTTCACCCAAAGCAGGGTCCGCTCCGCCGAGGCCGGGGCGCCCACCGCCTCCAGGCGGCGCAGGCGGTCGAACACCTGTGAAGTTGAAACTCCGTCCGGCACGAGTTTCTCGAGCACCAGGTTTTCAGGCCGCACCGAGATAGCCGACCGGTAGCTCGCGAAGCGCTTGACGGAGGGCTTCTGGTCGCCGTCGTACTGTATCGTGACCCCGTCCAGAAAAGTCCACTGACCCGTGTCCGGCCGCCAGCCGGCGGCGGCGGCGTTTATCTCCAGCGAAAGGCGCCCGTCCTTATAGATATTGGCTATCACCCTCTCCATCGTCTTGTGGCGCCCGTCGAAAAGGTGGGCCGTCACGAAAACCTCGTCCCCGGCGGAAAAAGAAACGTCTTTCCTCACCAGCCGCTGCCAGTCGTCGCGGCCGCGCAGCTTGCCCTCGAAAAGATATTCCGCGCGCATATAGAGGTCCGGCGCGGCGGTTTCCTGCAGGATGAGCTGGCCGAACCCGGCCAGCATAGCGCAGGCCAGCAGCGGTTTGAGCATGTCGAAAGGACGCCAGCCCCCGGCGAGCCCGGCCTTCCATTCTCCCTTCGACATCATGCCCCCCAAGGTGAACAGCACGGCCAGCAAGGTAGCCATGGGCGTCATCTTGACTATGAAATATGGCGCCTGGTAAAGGATATACCTGAAGAAAAGCCCGGCGCCCGCGCCGCTCTTCATGAAAAAATTGAGCTTGTCGAAAAGGCTGCCGAAGATAAGCAGGAGGCAGAAAACGCCCAGCCCGAAGCCGAAGGGGCCCCAGAAGCTGCGCGCGATGTACCTGTAAAATATTTTGCCCATGAAATTATTTAGCGTAGAGCTTCCGCTTCCACAGCCAGAGACCGGCGCCGCCGGTCAGCAGCGCGGGAGCGAAGATAGCCCAGGGGAAGAGCCCCTCGTATTTTCGGGAAAGCACCATGCCGCTTATTGTAAGGCCGTAGTAAAAGAAAATTATAAGCAGGCTCAGCCCGAAACCGGCCGAGCGGCCGCGCTTGTCCAGCGCCACCCCCAGCGGCGCCCCCACCAGAAAGAAAACCAGCGGCGCGAGCGCGAGCGCGAAGCGGGAAGCTATCTCGATGCGGTATTTGGCGGCGATCTGCGGGTCGGCTATCCCCGCCGCCAGCCTGGCGAGCAGGCCCGGGGTCGAGATCTCCCTCTGGTTCAGCTTGCGCCCGGCCGCGCTCTCCGAAAAGAACGGCAGCAGGGTCTTGTAGGAGGCGAACCTCCCGTAAAGAAGTTTCTCCTGGTTCTTGCAGTCCGTCTGGCTGAGCTGTCCGTTCAGAAGCTCCAGCTCCAGGCCGCTATCGTTCACCATCCTGTAGCGGCCCGAGGCGGCGTTTATCTTGTTGACGAAAGCCGGCGTTTCGCCCTTGTTTATGCGCCTGGCCAGCTTTACCCCCCGCATCTCCCCGCTAAGCGAATTGACTTCCGCGGCATAAAGCACCCAGTCGGAGATATTCTGAAAGGTGCGCGGTTTCAGCTCTATCTTCGTGACCCTGTTGAGCATCGAGATAGTGTAGTCGGTGGAGCGCTGGAAAGCCACGGGCCCCAGCCAGTTATTCACCGCCAGGAGGAGCAGGGAGGAGAGCAGCGCGGAATAGAGGACGAAAGAAAATATTTCATAGAAGGAGAAACCGCCGGCGCGCAGCGCTATTATTTCCCCGTCCTGCGACATCTGCCCCAGGCTCAGCAGCATGGCCAGCAGGAAAGCGAGCGGCAGCGACATGCCCAGGATGTTCGGCAGCAGGTACAGCATGCTCTTGGCGAGGAAGTAGAAAGAAAAGCCCGAGAGGACGCCCTGGTTTATCACCTGCACGAAGTTGAGCATCAGCAGCAGAGAGATGAAGACAAAAAGGGAAAGCCCAAGGAATTTGGCGAACACCCTTAAGATATAAAGACGGGCTATAGGCACGGGCATTTATTTATTCTATTATATATCGACGGCGCCGTGGAAATCTTTAACGGCGGCCGCTGTTTTTGCCTGCCCGGAAAACCGGGCCGGC
>CAZUQT010000092.1:0-11265 GCA_964622585.1 uncultured Elusimicrobiaceae bacterium
GGTTCAGCTACCTCTATGGCTCCGCGAGGTACACCAACAGGCATATCACCGACGTTTCGGGCGGAGAACTGCGCCTGAAGAAAGAAATTGAAGGGCTCGGCGTGCTGAGCGCGGGAGGGGAATATTCGGGAGAAAAGATAGACAGCAGCAATATAGGCGGCCACGGGACCGTAAGGAAAGCGGTCTTCGCCCGGTACGCGGTCTCGCTGCCCCTCGGGCTGGATCTCGACGCCGGCATCCGCAATGACAGGCATTCTTCCTGGGGCTGGCAGACCTCTCCGGGCCTGCGGCTCGGCCTCACCCTGTCGGAAGAAGCCTGGCTCTGGGCGGCGGCGGGCAAGTCGTTCCGCGCGCCCTCCTTTACCGAGCTTTATTACCACGACCCGTCGAATATCGGCAATTCAGCCCTTAAGCCCGAGAAAAGCGCAGCGTACGAAACAGGGCTGGACTGGAAGCCGGCCAAGACCTTCAGCTTGCGCGCCGCCGTTTACCGGAGGAACGAATCGAACCTTCTTGACTGGACGAGGCCGGGCGCCTCCGGGCCCTGGACGGCGAACAATATCGGGAAAGTGAAAGTGTGGGGCGCCGAGGAGACCCTTGTAAGCGCGATAGGCGCGCTGCGCGCCTCTCTTAATTATTCCTATATCTACAAAGACAGCCAGGGCGACAACTACCTGTCGAAATATTCAATGCGCTATGCCAGGCATAAAGGCGCGCTTGGGCTGAAATACCTGTTCCCGCGCGGGGCGGCGTTCGCGCTTAACTTCTCGGCGGTGAAAAGAGTGAAGGAAAAGGGCTATGTACTTACGGACACGGAATTCAGCAAAAAATACGGGACTTTTGAGGCGACGGCCGGGGTGACGAACCTTTTGAACACCGACTACGAGGAAATACCCGGCGCCGGCGCCCCCGGGCGGTGGCTGAAGGTTTCCCTGGGGTGTACATTCAATTAGAAGCGCCGTATAGGGGGGAAGACTGGCGGAGACCGTGCCGGCCGGCACGGTAGGCCGCCTTATACCGGAACTTTGGCCTCGGCGAGTATCTCTGCTGTACTCCGCACCATAGCAAAACCGTCGGCCATGCCGGCTAGCGAAGCCCGGTGCAGTTCTTCAGTGCGCGCGGCCATCGCGTCTCCGGCGGCGATGCACATAAAACCCATGTCGAAAGCGCCCCGCACGGTGGACTCCACGCACAAATTGGTCTTAAGCCCGGCGACCACCAGCGAATCCACGCCCAGCTCCTTCAGCCTTTCAGCCAGCTTCCCGTCGGCGAAAGCGCTGTAGCGGCATTTCCTGAAAACTTCTCCGCCGAGCGGCGCAAGGGCGGGGGAAACCTCCGCCTCCGGCGTACCGGCCAGGCAGACTTTTTTCCACCACTGCGTCATTAACCCGCCGTCCAGGGCGGGGTCTTCGTGCGCGTGCGAAGTAAAAAGCACCGGCCGCCCAGCTTCCCTGAAAGAAGCTGCCAGCCGCGCGGCATTGGCCAGCGCCGGCAAAGCCTGCGGCATATGAGCCGGTGAGCCGGGGCTCAGGAAGAACTCCTGCATATCCACCACGAGGAGGGCCGAGCGCTCCCAATTGAAGGGCAGAGCCCTGGCGCGCCTTGCCGCCGCCCGCGTACCGTCCGCGGCGCGCTTCTTCATTCGCGAGGCCCAGAGCTGGCCGCAGGAGGTCTCGCCTTCTATTTCTTCCCTGGAGCTGGGCGAGATTATTACGGTGAAGCCGCCTTTCTCGAGGGCGGCCGCGTCTTCCGAGAGACCGGCGGGGGGATTGCTCCAGACATAGGAAGAGCCGCTCAGGTCGGCCGTATAGGTAGGATTGACCGGGGTTACTTTGATAAGGAACAAAGCCGGGTTAAAAACGCTCTTAAGTTCTTCAACGTCCAGGCGCTCCCCCTCGGGAAGAGCGAAGTTAAGAGTTATCTTCCTGTCGCCGGGGCGGACGAAACGTTTTCCGTAAGCCGCTATTTCGGCTGGGCTCCACACCGGGACCGGAACTATCTTTTTTCTAAGCGCGGCTTCGGTGGAATGCACGGAGAACTGAAGCTGGAATTTCCCGCCGGAGAAATGGGCGTCCTTTATCCCTATAAGCCGCTCGAGGAAAGCTTCCGCTTCCGGCGTTTTCGGCGCCACGGTGGAAAGGCTGGGCATAAGGCCCGGGAAAGGCATTTCCGAAGGAAGGCGCTCGAGCGCTTCGAGGACGGCCGGATTGAGCGCCGGCTCGCCCATCCGGGCGAAGTGGATCTTGAATTTAGGATGGGCGCGGGGATCGAGGCCGGGATTCTCGGAAATCACTTTGCGCACCTGGGCCAGCATCTCGCCGGCCGTAAGATTGCCGTGGAAGCCCATCGCCCCGGCGTCGCACATCCGGCAGCCGACGGCGCAGCCGAACTGCGTGGAGATCATGAGGACCCATTTATCTTCTTTGCGCACGCCCGGCTCCAGGGTATCCACGAACTCTATCATCCGCATCCCTTCGCCGGGGAGCTCGGCCAGGTAAAGCCCCGCCAGGCCCGGAACCTCGCGCCGTTCTATTATCTTCAGCTCTTTCACATTGCCTCCAGATATCTTATGCAGCGCATCGCCGCCCGAATACCGTCCCCGCCCGCCACTGCTACCTGCCTGAAGATCCCGGCGGAGAAGTCTCCCGCTTCGTAGAAACCCGCGGGCTTGCGCCGCCACCCGGCCGGAACTTCAGCCGGCTCTTTGCCTATAAGAGTAAAAAGAGCGTCCACCTTTATCTTTTTTACTTCGCGCGGCCCCGACACTGAAATCAATTCCAAAGCCTCGAGCTTATTTTTGCCGAGCAGGCGGTTGACCCTGTAGCCAGGGAGCGCCGCCGCGGAGCTGCGGGCGAATCTCTCCAGCAGAAGTTTATGGGCCTTGAGCTTCTCCGTCCTGCTTATAAGGTAAACCCTCGCGGCTTTCCGCGAGAGCAGTTCCGCCTGCTGCACGGCGGTCTCTCCCGAGCCCACCACGGCCGCGTCCAGGCCGGCGCAGGAAGGCGCCTCGTCGCAGGTGTTCCAGACCCCTTTGCCAAGCAGCCTGTCCTCTCCTGGAACGCCCAGCTTGCGGAACCCGGCCCCGGCGCACCAGAGCACCGAGCGGGAGCGCAGTACGCCGCCCTTCCTTAGACGGACGAGGAAGATCCCGTCGGTTCCGCGGGATACTGTTACAGCCTCGTCTATTTTGGTCTTCAGCCCCCAGCGCCAGGCCTGCTCGAGCCAAAGCTCCATCAGTTTTACGCCGGAGACGCCGCGGGGGAAACCGGGATAATTCTCTATCCGCTCCAAGCCGCGCGCCTGGCCGCCGAGGGCCTTTCTCTCTATTAATACTGCAGTATAGCCCGCCCGGGCGAGATGGGTCCCGGCGGCCAGGCCCGAAGGTCCGCCGCCTATCACTACGGCGTCAAGCGGGATACCGCCTGCTTTACCGTCCGCCTTGAGCGTCACGCCGCGGCGCCTATGAGGGTTTCAGCGTGACCGGTCTTGCCGGGGGCGCTTTTCTGCATGCAGACTACGGTAGGAACGTGTCCTATGCATTCCTCCGGCGCGTATTGCGCGTAGGAGACTATTATTACCAGGTCGCCTTTCTGCACCAGGCGGGCGGCAGCGCCGTTCACACCTATGATGCCCTTCCTGCCGTACAGCACATAAGTGGAGAACCTTGCGCCGGTGTTCACATTATAGATGTCGACCTTCTCGTTCTCGAGCAGGTCGGCCTTAAGGCAGAGCTCCCGGTCTATGGTAATGGAGCCGTTATAGTTTATATCCGTCTGCGTCACCGCCGCGCGGTGGATTTTAGACTTCATTAATGTCCTGATCATTTCAAGCTCCTTTCTTTATTGAGCCGCACGGCGGCGGCTATGCCAAGCAGCACCAGGTCGGGGATCACGCGGTCGAAAATCCCGGCGTCCTCGAAGAGTTTCGAGAAACCGCCGGTGCCTATCACAAGCGCTTCGTCGGAAAAGTAATCGCTCTTTATCTTCGCAGAGATACCGGTTATGGCCAGCAGGCTGGAATAATACAGGCCGGACTGGATCGAGTCTATCGTGGTCTTGCCGACCAGCTCGGCGGGTTTGGCTATTTCGACCCGGGGCAGCTTGGCCGTTCGGGAAGCCAGCGCTTCCATCGAAATGCGCAGGCCGGGCATTATCACGCCGCCTAGGTATTCCTTCTTTTTGGAAACGGCGCAGAAAGTCGTGGCCGTCCCAAGGTCCACTATCACGAGGTCCTTGTCGGGGAACATCCCGGAGGCCGCTATCGCGTTCGCTATCCTGTCGGCGCCGACCTCAAGAGGGTTCTTGTACTTGATGTTCAACCCGGTCTTGATCCCGCCCTGGAGCAGGAAAGGCTCGAGCCCGAAATATTTAAGCGAGGCCTGGTGGAGCGCGTAGATCAGGTCCGGTACCACGGAGCAGATAGCCAGTTCCTTTATCTCTTTAGGATCGATACCGTTCTCCCGCAGCGCGCTTTTGAAGAAGGTTCCGAACTCGTCGGAGGTGGAACTTCCGGACGTCGCGCGGAACCTGGCCAGCAATTTATCGTCCTTGAAGACGCCGCCGTATATCTGGGTATTGCCTACGTCTAGAGCTAAGAGCATATCGCCTCCGCCTTGTTTTTAATTTCAGAAAGCAGCCGGTCGGCCAGTTCTTCAGGCCCGGCGCAGTCGGCCAGCCTGCCGCCGTCCCTGTAGAGATGGAAAAGATGCTTCTTCTTCATCTCCTCCAGGTCATTGTGGGCTACCAGGTCCGCGGAAGCCAGGGCGCGCACTTTTTCAAGAACGCGCGCCGGAGCGGCGCCCGAAGTGAGCTTGAAGCCGATCAGCAGCGGTTCCGTTCCGCCGCCGGCGGCCGCGTATTTCTTGATCCGGTCTATGATCTTGAAATTCTTTTTCAGGACCAGCTTAAGCTCCGGCGCTTTCGAATCAAGCTTTGCCGTCCGGCCGGGCTTGAACGTTTTCCCGCCGGCCTCTATAGATGCGGGGGAATAATCGCTGACAGCCGCCAAATGCACTACCGCGTCGAAGGCCTGCTTTTTTAAAACCCGCCGAAGCAAGAGGTCGAGGTCCTTAAAGGTCGTAAATTCTTTTACGGTGATATTAACGCCGGAGGGCCGCGCGGCGCCCTGCGCGCAAAGACAGACAGTTTTGCAGCCGGACGCGGCGAAGCGCTCCGCTATTATTCGCCCGGTCCTGCCGGTGCTCAAATTGGTTATAAAGCGGGCGGCGTCTATATATTCCCGCGTCCCGCCGAGAGTCAGGAGCACTTTCATAAGTTTTTCTTTATTTCCTTATAGATAGCCTCGGGCTCCGACAGCCTGCCGGCGCCTTTGTCGCCGCAGGCCTGGTAGCCGGTTCCCGGGCCGATCATTTTCACGCCCCAGCCTTCAAGTATGCCGACCGAGCGCTTCGTAGCCGGGTGGGACCACATATTCTGGTTCATAGCCGGGGCGACAAGGTAGGGCTTCTTGAAATCGAAAGCAAGGAAGATAGTTGAAATATAATCGTCGCCTATGCCGGCTGCCATTTTGTTGATGATATTCGCGGTAGCGGGGCAGATTATAGCCAGGTCCATCCATTTAGTGAGCTCTATATGCTCGAGCGCCGACCTGTCCTCGAAAGTGTCGACATAAACGGCATTATGGGTAAGCCCTTCCAGCGTCGACTTTCCTATGAACTTCAGGGCGTTCACGGAGCAGACGGTCTTAACGTCGCAGCCTTCCTGCACGAGCTTCGAGATCACATTGCAGGCTTTATAACAGGCGATAGAGCCGGTCAGCTGGAACAGGATATTTCCTTTAGATCTTGGCCGTCCGAGCACACCGTGTTTGTTACGGCACAAACGCAAGTTTGACATTGTCTATAAGCCTCACTTTCCCGAGTTTGGCGGCCGCGAACCTGCGGCCCCAGCGCTCCTCGACGTAATCAGGGCTGAAACCGAGTGCCGCCAGATCTTTCTTTATCGCGGCGGGACGCGCTTTAGAGCGCAGCGCCTTATAAAGAGCGGGGGCCAGCTTCCTGTGTTCCGGCTCAAGAAGCAGATTGCGCGAGCTCATAGCCAGGCCGTCCTTCTCGCGAAGGGTCGCGCAAGGGACGATTTTCGTATCGACGAAGAAAGCCTCCGCCATCCCTTTAATTAGATGCAACTGCTGGTAGTCTTTCTCACCGAAGTAGGCTTTATCCGCGCGGACCAGATTAAGCAGTTTCATCACCACGGTAAGAACGCCTTCGAAATGGCCGGGCCTGTGAGCGCCGCAGAGGACGCCGCTTTCAGCCGTTTCATTTACCCTGTACCTGTAGCCGTCCGGGTACATGTCCTTAGCCGATGGGAGCAGAAGGAAATCTGTATTTTCGGACTCAAGTTGTTCAATGTCCGCGTCGAGAGTCCGGGGGTAAATCTTAAGATCGCGCTTATCGTTGAACTGGGCGGGATTAACGAAAATACTGGCCACGGCAAGTTCATTCTCTTCTTTAGCCCGCCGCAAAAGCGAGAGATGCCCCTCGTGCAGGGCTCCCATAGTAGGAACAAAACCAATGCTTTTACCGGCGAAGAGCGGACTTGTACGGAGCTTCCGCCACTTCGCCGTTTCTTTCACTATCACCATGTTTCGTCTCCGGGAATACTGAATTTTTAACTTCGCTGTTAAAATTATTAAGCGCGTCCACGACCAGCCGGCGCCCGTCGAGGTATTTCTTAACGAAGGAGGGGGGTTCGCCGTAAAGGCCCAGCATATCCTGCATCACAAGAACCTGGCCGTCAGTGGCAGGGCCGGCGCCTATGCCGATTACAGGAATCTTAAGGAGATTGGTTATCCGCCCGGCCAGCCGCTCCGGCACGCATTCAAGCACAAGCGCGAAGCAGCCGAGCCGCTCGAGCTCATGCGCCTGGGCGGCAAGCCGTTCGGCCGAAGCCTGGTCCTTGCCCTGCGCTTTGTAGCCGCCGAATTTATTTATCGACTGCGGCGTGAGACCGAGATGCCCCATCACCGGCATATCCGACTTAACTATGTGCGAGATTATTTCTTCATGACCTTCCAGCCCTTCTATCTTAACGGCCTGGGCGCCGGCCCTGGCAAGTTTCTCTACGGCCTCCATAGCGGGAAGCAGCCCTTTGCGCACCGAAAGGAAAGGCATATCGGCGACTATCAGTTTCCCTTTTACCGCGCGCGCCACCGCCGCGGTATGGAGCGCCATCATATCCACCGTGGCCGCTATCGTCGAGTCCTGCCCGTGCATGACCATGGCCAGACTGTCCCCGACGAGGACGCAGTCCACCGCCGATTCCGCGGCGAGCGCGGCCAGGGTGGAATCGTAGGCCGTTATCATCGAGATCCTGCGCCCGGGTTTTTTATAGCTGTAGAAGTCAGTTATTTTCATAAGTTTTCGCGAAGGCCGAGTATATTTTCCCGTAAGAATCTTCGCCCAGCGCTTTAATATCAGCCGCTACCGTCCGCGCGTCGCGCCGGGCGATAGGGCCGCTCAGGGCGCGGGCCGGGTCTCTCCCGAAATTATCGAGAGAAGCCTGGAAGTAGCTCTGTACCTGCTCGCGGGGTATGCCGAACTTGCCGCTCAGGTCCCTCATCGCTTTCTGCCAGAGGATCACAGGAAGATTTGCGCCCAGCGCGCAGAGAGCGTGGTAAAGTTTCCTCTGGCCTTTCTTTATCCTGATGACCGGGTTGAAGAATTCCGGCACGAGCCTCTTAAGCGAAACTCCGGGCTCCAGCGCGAAAGCGAGCCGGCGGTATTCCGGGAGCGAGAGCGGGTTTTCGGACAGCGGCATGAAAGGATGCATCGTGTAAGCGCCTTTCACGTCCAGGCTGCCGGAGAAATGGATCAGCGTTTTGCCTTTAAGGAAAGGATTGGCGGCGATGAACGGGGCGATGGCCTCGTCTTTAATAAGGACGAAGACCACGGAGCAGCCGCCGAGGGCGGCTTCGGGCCTGAGCCCTGAGCACCTGTGCCAAAGTTTATACGGGACTTTAAGAAGCCTGAAATAGGCCTGGAGATGGGTGGAAGCGCGGCCGTTGCCGGCGATGCCGTAGGATCTTTTCATACCGTGGGTACCTGTCCTTTGGGGATCAAGTCCGCTAAGTAATTATACCAAACTTATTTCTCGGTGAAAGGGTTTACCGTGTAAGTGTAAAGCTCTATATCTTTACCTTTCCAGGCGTCGGCGGACAGTCCGGCTTTCTCCATGCAGAGAGAGGAGAGGAAATCTTCTTTCTTTTTGAAATGTTCCCAGACCTGGGGGAGATAAGTTCCGGAACGGCGGCCGCTTCTCACATAAACCCCGTGGACGCCAACTTTTACGGCGTCGGCTGATTTAATCCGCTCCAGCGGCGAAAGCACGGAGATCTCTATATTTATCTTCTTTAGTTCGGCCTCCGAGACGCGTTCGAACCTGGGGTCCTCAAAAGCCGCCGAGCAGGCATAGGAAGCGACCATGTCTGAAAGCGCGGCGCGCGGCTCAAGACTGCCAATGCAGCCGCGAAGGTCTCCGTCCACGGTAAGAGTGACGAAGATGGCGGCGGGCTGGTTGAATTCAGGCCTTGGGCTTAGCGGCTGCTGCGGGGCCTTGCCTGTTTTCATGCCTGCGCTTATGCTTTTCCGAGCGAGCGCGAGAAGTTCTTTCTTCATCTCCGGGGACAGGTCGAGCGCCCCGGCGGGCTTCGGCGAAGCTTCGGTAAAATACCCCGCGCCGTAACCAACTACCGCGCTTTCGTCTCCGGAAACCTTTCCTGAATGCGTATAAAGGGCAAGCTCGAAATCATTGCAGCCCAGTTCAAGAGCGGCGGCAGCGCCCACCGTCATAGCGGCCTGGCCGCAGGCGGTGGTATCCAGGTATTGAGAAGCTTTAGAGAGCAGCAGCGAATTAGCCATTTCAAAATATGCCGGACTTGAATTGCGCATTGCCTGCCGCAGGGCCAGAAGCACGGAACGGTCAGAGATCTCGGCGATCTTCCCGGGCGGGTAATGCGAGAGGTCGGAGGAGACGCAGAAAAGCGCCTTGCGGCCTTTCATAGCGCGGCCTATCGCGCGCCCGGCTTCTTCAAGCATCGAGACGTCAGTTGAGTTAAAAAGAAGGGGAACTATTTTAACCGCGTTTCCCTTTAGCGCCTGCAGGAAAGGCAGCTGCACCTCGACGGCATGCTCGGCTTCGTGAGCCTGAGGCAGATTTTCGAAAAGCTTTTTTTCTTTAAGAAGCTCGGAACAAAGATCGGAATCGATTTCTACCACCCCGAGCGGGGTCTCAAAGGAGCCCTCAGCAAGCAAAGCGCCTTTTGAAAGGCCCATCGTATGCCCCGTGGCCATTATTACCAGAGTGTCGAAGCGGACATCCTTAAAGGGAGCGAAAGCCGCTCCGGCAGCCGCGCCGGAGTAAGCATACCCGGCATGGGGGGACAGGAAGCCGACAGCGCGGCCGGCCGGGACGATCCCGGGCTTAAGAAAGCCTTTAACCTCAGCGCGCAGTTTCTCAGGGCGCGCCTCGTAAAACTTGCCCGCGACAGCCGGTTTTCTTATCATAAATTACCCTCCCCGGGAATTATACATTTGTTTTCCCCGTCATAAAAAACTAAAATAGATATCACGGTGGTTGTAGCTCAGTGGTTAGAGCGCTCGGCTGTGGCCCGAGAGGTCGGGGGTTCAAGTCCCCTCAGCCACCCCAAAATTTAAAAAATCCCGATTTGCCCGATTCGGCGGCTGCCGCCGAATTAAATTTTTGCAGTTTCTCCCACGGAGATTTAAGTTTATAAGAAATGCGTTTCCCGCCTAAAATAAAGTTCGAACCGATATTTTTCCATATTTGCAGGTTTTCCGCCGGATTTCCAGAAACTGAGGATTCTCCGGCGAGAACTGCGGTCCTGTAGAAACCTATAAGCGGTTCGAACCGCAAATCACCCTGCCGCGCAAAAGCTGCGAGTTTCATCTCATTTTCAATTTTCTTCTCAACGAATGAACGCTTTTTACGAGCGTACTCGTCCTGCGTAAGCTGGCCTCCCAGCAACATGTCGAGTATCGCGTTCATTCGTTGATTAAGGATAACTATTTCATCTCGCAGATTTTGGGCGGCTTCTTCCCCGGCCTGGGCCGCCTTAATTGATTCCTTTTTTATGTTATCAAGAGCTTCGGCGGCCAGGGCCGGGGGTAAGGAAACTCCTTTTAAGTCAACGCGTAATTGCTCGTTGATAACCTCCTCCCGCACAAAAGCCTGATCACAGTTAACATTGCGCTTGGTGCAGTGAAGATAGTTGTGGCCCTTTTGAGTTTCCGTAGTAACAAAACGCCCGCAACCCGCACAACGGAAAGCGCCCCGGTAGACGAAGTATTTTAAACCTTTGGTGTGCGGCTTGCTTTTGTTTCGCATCACCTCCTGGCACTTGTCGTAGAGGGCTTTGGAAATAATAGGTTTATGCTTGCCCTCGTAAAACTCGCCCAGGTACTTTATGGCCCCATAGAAAAACGGGTTTACCAGCAGCCGCTGGTAGTTAGAAACCGCCAGCTCTTTGTTGCGCCGCTTATTGAGGCCCTGCGCGTTCATTATGCGGCGCAATTCTCTAAGAGGATATATGCCTGTAGCATAAAGCTCAAAGGTGCGTCTTACGAGCGGGGCCATGATAGGGTCAACGACGATGGTGTGGTTTTGGGTGTCATTGAGATAGCCGAGCGGGGCCAGGGTGGGGAGAATGCCGTTGCGCAGCTTCTGGCGTAGGCCCCGCTTAACGTTCTCTGAAAGGTTATCGACGAAATACTTGGACTGCCCGAAGGCGATAGACAGCATGAACTTCCCTTGCGGCGTCCGGTCGAACCAGAAGGTGGGGAATTTCAACTCTAGGACCTTGCCAAGGTCTACGAGATAGATTATCCTGCCGCCATCGACGGAGTTTCGAGCCAGGCGGTCAGGGTGCCAAGCCACAATGCCCTGGGCCGCGCCCTGCTCCAGGGCCGCTACCATCGCATTAAAGACCTCGCGGCCCGGTTCCTTGGCGGTTTTGCTCTCGATGAACTCACGCGCAATGGTAAGCCCTTCCCGCCTGGCATAGTCGCGGAGTTCAGCGAGCTGCGCCTCTATGGACAGGATCTGCCGGTCAGGCTCGTCCGTGGACTTGCGCGCATAAAGGAAATACCGCATATTTGGTTTCTGCATACCTTCCTCCCCGCTCTTAAGGCCGGTTTTGCCCAGCAGGGCTGAACCGGCCTTAAGTGCTATTCTTCAACTCTGCGCCGCTGGTAAGGCCGGCCAGGCGCACCAGCGCTGGGCCGGCCGC
>CAZUQT010000093.1:0-11236 GCA_964622585.1 uncultured Elusimicrobiaceae bacterium
GTTTTCCCGCAAAATAACCGAAAACCGGCTAAAATTTCTTCTTCAGCGTTATGCGTTGGATACTGCCCAGGCCAGTTTCAGGCGATACCGCATAGTCCAACTGCGCGCCTGCCGCCATAAGCCCGGCCCCCACGCACAAGCCGCTTTTGTCGTTGTTCTGCGTAAGCCCGGTCAGGCCATAACCGCCGCGTAAAGCAAAACCCATATTGCCGCCTGTAAACATGGCGTATTCCGTACCTGCGGAAAAGACGGTCTGTTTGTCATAGACCATTCTCTTCACGTCAAACGCCAGCGCCATGCCTGGCAACGCAATAAGCGAGAAGCCGGCATTAACACTTAAAGGCAAATTATCCCTCTGGGATAAATATTTTATCCCGTTGCCCAGGTTCTGCACACCGAATCCAAGCGTCACGGGCAGACCGCTAAGTTTACGCTTAGCGCCCAGGTCCACGGCAAAAGCTTCAGCCCTGACGCCGGCTATACTGCTTTGTATATATTTTATCGCTCCGCCTATGTTCTTGAAGCCGAAACCAAGGCTTACCGCCTGGTCGTAAGCGCTATAGCTGCCGCTTGAACTGCGGTCCTCGCCCCTGCCGTCCATGGAGCTGTTCGAAAGCCTGGTTACGCCTAGACCCAAAGACATGCCCTTTACAGGCAGTCCAAAGCCTATAAAGTCGTGATTTGAGTCCATCAGCCACTTACTGTGGCTGAACGCAAGTTCAGGTTTGGTGATAGCCGAAAGCCCGGCCGGGTTATAATTTATGGCGCTTATACCGTACATCGAAGCAGCCCCTGCCGAAGCCATGCCGCTCAAGCGCGCGTCAGTATCTATCTTAAGGAACTGCGCCCCGGTAATACCCGCTTTGGCGGCGGCTGAGACCAGAACCAGCGCGGAAAATATAAGAATTGTTTTTTTCATATTTTCCTTTAGCGGATCACCGCGAACTTGCCTTTGCCTTTAAGTTTCTTACCGGCCTTTTCAGCCTCGACATTGTAGTAATACACGCCGCTGGCTATTCTCCCCGCCCAGGCGTATTCATAGGCGTAAGCCGTTCCGACTATCTGCGGATCCCCCGCAAGAACCCTCTCGTGTACAAGCTGGCCGGCTACGGTGTATACCCTTATCTTTATAGTATCCGCTATGCCGACTTCCACATGGAAGGTGGGAACTTTGCCGCCTTTAGCGGGGTTCGGATACACGTACACTTCGCCAAGCTTGAACTCGGTGTCAGCCGCCGAAACGGAACTCTCCCCCAGTTCCGAAGCCCGGACCCGCTTAGCGGGTTCCAGGCTTGAAACGGAGTAGCTCGCAAGAACCACCTGGTACTGCGAGAAGTGAGGCACTTCGGTTTTTATAAGCCGTCCAGCGATATCTCTGCGGGATGGCAGAATCTCCCATAAACCGGCGGCATCATTCCAGTAAGCTATAGCAAGCTTCTCCGACGCCTTTTCATCTGCATCGTAAGGCAGGCTTATCGTTACAGGCTTGTCGAACACCTCTCCTTCCGGCCCGAACTCATAGGCGGAACCGCGTCTGGCGATGCCGCGCTTTTTGGCGGCGGCGTCTTTCCGGGATTCGCGCGAGCCGAGGTCGCCCTCCACGCTCAGCACATAAAGGTCGTCGTCTCCTTTCAGCGCCCGGGCCGGAGCGTCGAAACCGGCATGTTTTTGATGTTCATAGCGCCCGCCGTCCCGGCATGATGTCTTATGGGGTTTTATAGTCCTTATTGTGTCGCTTGCGCTGAAACCGCGCCCATCGGTCAGTTCTCCGGAAACTGCGACATTAGAGACCGCGCTCGGCGGCAGAACAGCTATCAGGGCATCCCGGTCGAATTTCACGGTTATGGACCCGCACTGGGAACCAGCATCTCCGGAGCCATGCTCTTTATCGCCGTCATCACGGCCGCCTTTCCCGTGGTCATCGTTGTGCTCGCCTTTGGGGTTCAGCGCGTATATAGGTTTACCTAATTCGCGGCCGTTTACCGCGTTTATCTTTATCGTTTTCAATCTGAAACATGCCTGTCCCGAACCCTCGAACCTCAGTTTTGCGGTCACCGCCTCCCCCTTACTATTGAGGTTCAGCGTTGAGGGCTCAAGCTCAAGTTTTACCGTCAATGCGTCTCCGGCCGCCACCGACACCAGCGTAGTTTTACGCGCCTCGGTATTACCCAGAGTATCGATGCTCCAATAACTTATGGTATAGGAACCAACGGCAAGCCCGAACGCGCTATCGAACGCCGAAGGCGTGCCGGAATTCACTGAATACCAGATACTGGAAACCCCGGAAGCCGCTCCAGCCGGCAGATCCGCGGCCGTGAAGGAAACTGAGGAACCGCTTGGGATGGAATAGCCGCCGTCCGCACCTGCCGCAGCTGTGCCGGAGAACGCTATAACGCTTACAGGCGAACTGTTGTCCACGGTGAAAACCGCGGAATGCGCGGCTTCAGTGTTGCTCGCCCGGTCAAGACTAAAGTAATTCACGGTATGAGTGCTTTCGCCGGCCACGAAGAGAGCCCCTGACAAGACGTCAATTGACCGGCCGTCGAGGTAGACGTACGTGGCCGCGACACCGGCGCCGCTGCGGTCCCCGGCGATCAACATATCGTCGGTGGCGCTGAACAATAGCGGTGTATAGGAGGTTATAAATCTAGTCCCTCCGTAGACGGAATTAGGCGCACCCACAGAAAGCGAGGTCTGCGGCGGCATCGTATCATGCGTGACCGCGAACAGGCCGGACACCGCCTGTGTGGAGTTCCCCGCAATATCTTTGGCCGAAACCTCCAGCCGCCACAGCCCGTCGTCCATATCCGACGGATCGATCAGCTGGCCGTTAGTCACAATAATACTTCCAGGCCTTGTCCCGCGCGGAGTCCCCTTGTCTTCGGTCTGCGTCAGAACCGCCGTTACCGATGGAGAAGGATCAAGATTATCCACGCTGGACAACTGTATTTCTATTTTGTCCTTTCCGGCAATGAACAGTGCGCCCGCTACGGGAGAGGAGATAATTATCCCGGGCTCCGTCCTGTCTATATTCAGGGTAGCGGTAGAATACCCGATATTACCGGCTAGATCGCGGCACCAGCCGGCGATCTTCTGGTCCTTACCCTCCGTAGTTACGGTCATGGACGAGCATTCTTCAATTCCGGATAAAGTATCGCTGCCCCGGAACAGTACGTTCACGGGACCGTTGTTCCAGCCGCCGGCGTTGGGAAGGGGCTCAAGCAGATAATCGACCACGGGCGCGGAGGTGTTTATACCGAATTCAATCGTCCTCAGGGGTTCCTTATTGCCGGCTATATCCTCAGCGTAATACCTGAGAACATGCTTGCCTTCGGAAGAAACCACAACAGGCTGAGTGTATACAGCGAAGCCGCCGCCATCTATGGACCACATACTCTCTTTTATCCCGGATACGGTGTCCGTAGAAGCAAGGACCACGGTTACGGCCGCGGAATACCAGCCGTTGTTGTACGCCCCTGAAATTGCAGCCGTACTGACGGGCGCGGTAGTATCTATGTCTACATTTACTGCGGTTGAGATCTCCACATTGGATACATTATCAATTGAATATACCTCAAGAGTATGCCGGCCTTCCGACAAAACCGCGAAAGAAGAAGAATAAACCGCGAAACTGGAGCTATCCAGGCGATAAAGCGTTTCTTTAAGGCCGGCCTGGCCGTCCGTAGCGCTTATTGCCGCGTCTACACCGGATAAATACCAGCCATTCACGCCGAGGATCCCGGCCAGCGAAACCGCGCTTACCGGGGCCGCATTATCCACGGTTATATTTAAAATCTTCGCTTGCTCCATATTACCGGCTTTGTCAGCGCTCCGGTATTCAATAACGTGCGCTCCCGCCGGCATTGTGAAAGGCGCATTATAAGCGGCGAACGCCCCGCCATCAGCCCGGTATTGTGTGTAAGCGACGCCGCTTCCGCCCAAGTCATGAGAACGGAAAGCGATAGAAGTCCGTCCGCTGACATATAAATTCCCCGAGGAGCTGTATTGGCTTCCGGTGAATATCGGTTCCGTAATCGGGGCAACAGCGTCATCGGTCTTCATAAGCGCGAACAATGAACCCATAAAAACATCCGGGTTCAGGGTTACGATTATCTCGTTATTAGCGATGTCGACGGTATAGGATGTAGACACCTGTATCCATGTCCCCGACAGAACGCTGTATTTATAAAGGGCCAGTGACTCCCCGTCGAAAACCGGGTCGTACTTGAACCTTAAGACCGGCTGGGTCGTGAACGCCTGGCTGGCTACTATATCGAATATAGGGCTGGCTAGAACATTCCCGCTCAGCGTCTGGCTCAACAAAGCGGCACTGACGGTGCTGGTGACCGGGGGATCCTGCGTTATGGTTATCTGTGCGGCTTGGGCGTCATATTGCACCGTTACCATCGGGTTCGATGCGCTCGACTCGGCCGAATACACATTATTGCGCAGCAGCGAAAAAGCTCCGTAAGCGGAGGCGATCTGGCCGTCCACATTTACCGACACTTCTTCACTGTACGCTCCGTCGGGAGCGGGCTGGCCGTTCAAGACCGTTCCGGGGTCCGATAAGCCGTCCCAGTCTACGGTTTTATTCCCCTGCGCCTGATCGAAAGTTATCGTCTTAACAATACCCATAACAGGGTGCCTGATAACTACCGCTACCGGGAACACCGTCGAAGTCTGGCTTACGGCGGTCAGGTTATAAGAGAAGACCACCTTGTTCAGGCTTGGATTGGCGCTGCCCGGATAGAACGGATCAGGGGTTTCAGTAAGTCCGGTAATAGCCGGGTACGCCGACGATAGCACCTCGCAATTCCCCCCCGAGGCATCGGAGCTGTTGCCTGTTCTATCAACCGCGTTGACGGTTAGATGATAAATACCGGGTGGAACTACTTGCTCTAAATTGTCGCGCCCATTCCAGTAAAAACTCAATGAACCGGCTGGCGACAAAGTATTCACGGCAAGATTTTTAATAGAACCGCCATTTGCGTCCTTAACCGTAATATTCAGCAGAACATCTTCGCTGACGCCGAATACGAACCTTGTTCTTTCTCCGGAAGAAGGATTAAAACTCTCCGGCTTGGCGGTCATAGACGATATCTGCGGATAGTTGTCGATATGCACCGTTCTGTCCGCCGACGCGCTGAAATTCCCCATCACTCCAACTACCATCAGCCTGAGAATATACGCGCCGTCACCCAAAACCGCGGCATTTGCGCCCTTTCCATCCCACTGTGCGGATCGGAGGCCGGCCGCCTGGAACACCTCGCTGTGAATAGTTCTAAGCCTGCCGTACGGCGCAGTGCTGCTTAGGACTTCCAGGGTCACAAATCCCGCCTCAGGCAATACATATTCCGCGGTAGTGTAATCATGCGCCTGTGTTATAGTTTCGGGGCTGGCTGTCATGGTGAGCGGACTGTTTATCCCGGGACCATATAACTCGGCCGAGGAAAGATATCCACCCCCGTTAACCCCGCCGCTTACCAACACCCTGCCGTCGGCCAACAATACCGCGGCATGCCCAACCCTGGCCGCGCTCATCATACCGGCGGCGGAAAATGCCCCGACGGAGGGGTCGTACAACTCCGCGGAGGATAGGGTTAGATTTCCATCGTTTCCGCCGGCCACCAACACTTTGCCATTGGCCAGCAATGTCAAGGTAGGCCCGCTCATCGCGCTGCTCACCGAGCCGGTGGGCGTAAATGTCCCGGTGCCGGGATCATACAGCTCGACCGAGGAAAGATATACGTTGCCGTTAGCAACGCCGCCGACCACCAATACCTTGCCGTTAGCCAGCAATGTCGCGGCATGCCTCCACCTTTCCACGTTCATTGAACCTGTGGAGGAAAATGTCCCGGAACCCGGATCGTATAGATCAACCGAAGCCACAGGTGCGCCGCCATTCCAGCCGCCGATCATCAGCACCTTGCCGTCCGACAGTAATGTCGCCGCATACTGTTCCCTCTTCGCGTTCATAGGACCCGCAGTGAAGGAAAATCTCCCTGTAACCGGATCATATATCTCGGCGGAAGCGTGCGTCGTCCCTTTTTCGTTCTCGCCACCGGCTATCAACACCTTGCCGTTCAACAATAGGGTTGCGGTGTGAGCATCCCTCTCCGCAAGCATCGAGCCTGTTGTGAAAGAAAATGTCTTGGTGATCGGATCATACAGTTCAGCCGAAGAAAGAGACGTACTGCCGTTAAATCCGCCGGTGATCAACACCTTGCCGTTCGGCAGCAAAGTCGCGGTATGAAATGCCCTGGCTATTTTCATCGAACCGGTGGCGATAAATGTTTTAGCGACAGGATCGTACAATTCGGCTGAAGAAAGATAGCCGCTCGGGTTCCTTCCCCCGGTTATCAGCACCTGGCCGTCCGGCAGCAAGGTCTCGGCATGAATGATCCGCTGAGTGAGCATTGAACCCGTGACGGTAAATCCTGCCGCCGGCGGTATGACGCCGACGACCAGGCTCGCTTCCGCGCTGATGATGCCGGAACTTACCATAATGCGGGCCGTGCCGTCAGCGACACCGGTGGCCAAACCGTTAGGGCTAACAGTAGCCACCATGCCTGGGGCGACCGACCAAGTTAATCCGTCGGATGTTCCCAAAGCGCGGCTCGAGCCGTCGCTGAAATTACCAGTGGCCGTGAACTGCTGCGTACCGCCCACAGCAACCATAGCGCTGGAGGGGGTCACCGCAATGGCCGTCATAACGGTATTGACCGGGGCATTAATTTCTGGACTATATAACTCGGCCGAGGAAAGATACCCACCCCCGTTAACCCCGCCGCTTACCAACACCCTGCCGTCGGCCAACAATACCGCGGCATGCCCAACCCTGGCCGCGCTCATCATACCGGCGGCGGAAAATGCCCCGACGGAGGGGTCGTACAACTCCGCGGAGGATAGGGTTAGATTTCCATCGTTTCCGCCGGCCACCAACACTTTGCCATTGGCCAGCAATGTCAAGGTAGGCCCGCTCATCACACTGCTCACCGAGCCGGCGGGTGTAAATGTCCCGGTGCCGGGATCATACAGTTCGACCGAGGAAAGATATGCATTGCCGTTAGCAACGCCGCCGATCACCAATACCTTGCCGTTAGCCAGTAATGTCGCGGCATGCCTCCACCTTTCCACGCTCATTGAACCTGTGGAGGAAAATGTCCCGGAACCCGGATCGTACACATCGACCGAGGACAGAGGTGCGCTGCCATTCCAGCCTCCGATCATCAGCACCTTGCCGTCCGACAGTAATGTCGCCGCATACTGCTCCCTCTTCGCGTTCATAGGGCCCGCAGTAAAGGAAAATGTCCCTGTAACCGGATCATATATCTCGGCGGAAGCGTGCGTCGTCCCTTTTTCGTTCTCGCCACCGGCTATCAACACCTTGCCGTTCAACAATAGGGTTGCGGTGTGAGCATCCCTCTCCGCAAGCATCGAGCCTGTTGTGAAAGAAAATGTCTTGGTGATCGGATCATACAGTTCAGCCGAAGAAAGAGACGTACTGCCGTTAAATCCGCCGGTGATCAACACCTTGCCGTTCGGCAGCAAAGTCGCGGTATGAAATGCCCTGGCTATTTTCATCGAACCGGTGGCGATAAATGTTTTAGCGACAGGATCGTACAATTCGGCTGAAGAAAGATAGCCGCTCGGGTTCCTTCCCCCGGTTATCAGCACCTGGCCGTCCGGCAGCAAGGTCTCGGTATGGATGATCCGCTGAGTGAGCATCGAACCAGTAACGGTGAACCCGGCGGGCGAAAGCACCGTGAGGACCGCGGACTTTATCGCGGCCGTATTCCCGGCATTGTCCACGGCGGTATAGTAGACGGTGTGGGGACCCGCTTCCAGCGTGAACGGAGCTGCGTAGGTTGTGCTGGATGCAGCCTGTGAGAATGGCGTATCTATAGTGTAATAGATAACCGGCAAAGCAGTTATATCGTCCGTAGAGGCAAGCGTAACCGTATCCGCAGGTGTCATGCTGACGGACCCGCCGTCAGCCAGGACCTGCCCGTTTACGCTGGCCGTAACAACAGGCGGCACGGTATCAAGGCTTGAATTAACCGCGGCAACAGTAATGTAGGCGCTTTTCCCTATAGCCATATTGCCGACATTATCATCAGCCGTGTAATAAACCGTATGAGTTCCTATAGGGAGCGTAAACGTTTCAGAATACCTGGGGTTTTGACAGGTCCCAACAGGACCAGTAAAAGCGGGCTCGGATTGACAGCTTTCCGGGTTAATATCAATTAGGAAGTACCTATTCCTAAGCCCAGAAGTCACCCCGTTCGAAATAGGATCGATAGCCGTTAAAGTTATTGAGTCCTGCTCGGTTATGTAGACAGTCCCTATCATGGGAGCTGTGGAATTTTGAATAGCGATTTGCGTTTCCGGAGAATTACCATCCACATAAAATATTTGCGTATTCCAGGCTTCCATACTGCCTGCGTTGTCGCCGCTTCTATAAGTGAGTGAATGAATTCCCTCTGGTAAAGTAAACGGCCCGGCATATACTATAGGGGTCACCGTTCCAGGCACCGCGTCTATGAGATAATAACTGCTGGCCGCGCCGGAAACCGGCGCCCCGGCTGTGTTTTGGTCTACGGCGACAATTTCAAGAAAACCCCTTTGCGGAATATATGTCTTATTCGCAGCCGTATACCCGAATGTGCTGACAAGTGTAGAAACAGGGGGCGTAATATCCAAAGTCGGAGGAACCTTAGAACTTCCGACAACTGCGAAAAGTGGGTATAACCTCCGCACCTCCGCCAAGACTTCGCTGCTAGCCGTATTCACTAAACTATTTGAGATCACGGAAACGGAGCTGCCGTCAAGGCTGAAGCCGTAGATATCCAGCGTGGACTCATCCTGTATACCGGCGGCAGCCAGATCTGCCCTGTTATAACGCATGGAAATAGCCCCATAGGGCTTTAAAGCCAGGTTCTCGGGGCCCAATTGATATACTTTGCTGGCCAGAATACCGCCGTTTGCCGCTATCAGGCTTAGGAGCGACTGACCACCCTGCGAGCTTGTGTCATAAACCGACTGCGTAATGGTTGGGTCTTCCGAAGTAAACGTCATCTCTGGATTTCCATCTATAACGATGGCGCTCACAACAGAAACAGGGTTGTCATATGCCGGGTAAGCCACGAGCAGGTCTGAAACAGGGCCGACCACAGCGCTTACTTCTTTATTGACGGTATCAACCACGGTCGGAAGCGCGTTAAAAGTGCCGTTTGCTTTTTTCTCGAAAACCTGAAGTTTCAGTTCCTTCGTGGACGGGACATTGGAGGAGTTATAAGACATTTTCACACTAGCCTGGTCGAAATTCGGCTCACTGATCTCTAAATGCCAGCCGCCCAGCCCATTGGGATTATTAAGCCCGGCGGGGGCTGAAACAGGCGTCTGATAGGCGTCGAGAACTGAGCCGTCTCGTGAGTTGGCAATTTGCATACCGGTGCCGTCCGAAAGCGGCACATCCACGATGGGCCCCGTAGGTATCGGCTTACCTTTGGCCTCTCCGGGGTTTAGCGTCATGGTAAACCCGTAAATTTGCGGGCCGGCTATTACAGCGCCTGGTTTTAAGTCATACCCGACCTGAGACGACATCGGGAACCGTTGCCACCCCCGCGGGGTAAGCAGTGTAGTACGGGGTGTTTTTGTAAACGTGATCTCGGTTTGAACATAGCGCTTAACTGCCACAAACCTGTTTTGCGCTGCGGCCTCGATATAACAGTAACCGTTATTAACTTCTCCGTCAGCCTCTCCGGGGCATACCGCACCCAGAACCTCACCTGAGTTGGCCAGGAACGTTTCCCTGTCCGAGACAACACGCACTTCTATGTCGGATTTATCCGGATTATTCCATGTCCGCACCGTTACTTTGATATGACCGACCTGTTCCCTATCGCCCCAGGGCACGTTCTGTAAAGCCGCTCCGTAGGAGGCATAATGGTATGAAGATCCATCCTGCCACCAGTCCGGCTTTGCCGGATCGATGTATACCGGCATAACCCCTCCACCGATCAGCCGCCCGTCGCCGGTCAAATCGATGACAGGGGTTTGGAAGGAGCTTGTTGTCAGCACTACGAACGGCCCCATTCCCTGTCCCACTTGTATCTGGTCGGCATAACTTTCGGCGCGCTTATACATAAACACAAAGGATCTGGTTTTACAGTGACTTTCCTGGTCGCAGACATACATGGAATACTTGTGCTGGGGAGAGGAAGAGTTGTAAACCGAGAAGTCTCCTGGCATGTTTAAGGAAACGGAAGCCTCGGCTCCGGTTATGCTTTGTGAAACTATCGGCGTCCCCTTGTTATCCGCTATCGTCACGTCTCTTAACCCGAAATTAGCCTGGACATCGGCTTTTATTCCAACGGTGAATTTATTGGTCTCCATCCCATTCACCGAAAGTATTGATCCGTCTAAGTGGACATTTAATGCTAAGTTCAGCGGGGGAATATAGAACGATACCGTGGTAATATTTCCGGCCGCATCCTGCACGGCCAGCGTATAATTCCCCTCTTCAAGCTGCATCTGCTGGAAATAGTATTTCACAGGAATCATGTACTCTTTGGATGCCAGAATGATCCCGCCAGGCGAACCCGGCGGATAGTAGATCAAATCCACCGTAGATATCCCGCCTGTCACGTCGTTAATAGTGATTGCGGGGATTTGCGTATTCAGCGGCGGACTCACCACATTCATAATGCCCCCAACCGGGCCGTATAAGCCAACAGTAACCTGTGGGGCGGTGTGATCTATTGTAAAATCCACCGAAGCCGAAACGGTGTCGGGCGAAGGAGTTATTTTCTTCGTAGTGGCTTTTAAACTCAAATTTGCGGAGAAAGACCCATCAGGAGCATCTTGACCGATTTCGTAGTTAACGACAAAAATCTTGTTTTCGGCGGGGTTTTCGGAAACCGGGCCGAGAATGGAAGTGTTTTTTACAATGAAATATGCAGGGGCTGCGACGGTTATTTCGACCCCTTCGGCTGCGGCAACGCTGTCACTGTCATTTTCGATAGGGAATTCAATAGACCCCGTATCGCCCGGCTTGAGAAACGTTTGCGCCCAGCCGATAAGCGGCAGGCAGAAGACAAGAGCCGCAGAATGCAGAAATCTTTTAATAATAAATTTTTGGCCAAGAATTCTGCAAAAGAAATTATTTCTTTCTGCCGCGCCCGACGCGCCTCCGGCGCGGGCGCGGGGGAAAATATTTCCGGGTGGCAATTTA
>CAZUQT010000094.1:0-11054 GCA_964622585.1 uncultured Elusimicrobiaceae bacterium
GACCTGTTCGCTTTCTACCTGTTCTGGGAAGGAATGCTGATCCCGATGTACTTCCTGATCGGGATCTGGGGCGGCCCCCGGCGCATTTACGCCGCGCTCAAGTTCTTCATCTACACCATGGCCGGCTCCGTGCTGATGCTGGTGGCGATACTCTGGGTGGTCTCGGCCCACCACGCGGCGACCGGGGCCTGGACCTTCTCCCTGCCTGCCCTTTACGGCGGGGCTTTGACGGAGCAGGCCCAGTTCTGGCTCTTCGCGGCTTTCGCCCTGGCCTTCGCGGTCAAGGTCCCGCTTTTCCCTTTCCATACCTGGCTGCCGGACGCGCATGTCGAAGCCCCGACGGCGGGCAGCGTGCTTCTGGCCGGCGTTCTGCTTAAGATGGGCATCTACGGCTATATACGCCTCGCGGTCCCGCTTTTCCCCGTCGCGGCCCTCGAGTTCGCGCCCTGGCTGGCCGGGCTGGGCGTGTTCGGGATAATTTACGGCTCGCTTGTCGCCTGGACGCAGAAAGACATGAAGAAGATGGTCGCCTATTCCTCGGTGGCGCACCTCGGCACGGTAATGCTCGGCATCATGGCCTTCGAGCAGTCCGCGGTGTCCGGCGCGGTACTGCAGATGGTGAACCACGGCCTCTCCACCGGCGCGCTGTTCCTCCTGGTCGGCGTGCTTTACGAGCGGCGCCATACGCGCATGATAGAGGATTACGGCGGCCTCGCCAAGGTCATGCCCGCCTTCTCCGCCGTCTTCCTGGTCGTCACTTTGTCCTCTGTGGGCCTCCCTGGGCTTAACGGCTTTATCGGCGAGGTCCTGGTCCTTTTCGGCTCCTTCAGGGTTTACCCGTGGCTGGCCGGGGCCGCCGTCTCCGGCGTGATACTTTCGGCGGTGTATATGCTTGGAATGTACCAGCAGGTTATTTTCGGGCCGCTGCGCCATACCGAGAATAAAGTTCTGCCGGACCTGAGCGTCAGGGAATGGCTTTACCTGGCCCCGCTGCTGATCTTCATAGTCCTGATAGGCGTCTGGCCCAACCCTTTCCTCAGGCGGGCGATGCCGGCGGTAAACAGCTATATCTCGCTTTCACGCCAGCAGACGGCCCCGGCCCCGGCCGTAGTCAAGATAGCGCTGGGCGGGGAGGAAAAACAATGATAGCCGACCCCCTCGCTTACGCCGCTTCCGCTCTCTCCGGCCCGCTCCTGCTGGTGCTTACGGCTTTCGTCTGCCTGCTGCTGCCGCTTTTCATCAGGCAGCTGCGCGGAACCCAGGGGCTTATCGCGCTCGGGGCCGTCCTGGTCGCGATCACTTTTTTCAGAAAGGCCCCGCCGGCCGAGCTGGCCTTCTTCGGCGAAGCGCTCCTGCTGTCACCGCTTTCTTCCTATCTCTGGGCCTTCGCCCTCGGCGTGCTCGCCCTGGTCATAGCCCTTTCCATCGCCCGCCCGCCCGCGCCGGAGGAAAGCCAGGGCGAATATTATTTCCTGCTTTTCATGGCCGGCATCGGCCTGATGGTCCTGGTGGCGGCGGGGGACCTGTTCACCGCTTTTATCGCGCTGGAACTGCTGAGCCTGCCGGTCTACGCGCTGGCCGGGATAAGGCGCTCCAAGCCGGGCCTTGAAGCGGCGTACAAATATTTCATGCTGGGCGCTTTCGGCTCCGGGATGACGGTCATGGGCATAGCGATACTCAGCTCGCTCTACCCGGCCCTTACTTTTACCGCGCTCAAAGTAGGCCCGGCCCAGCCGCTGGCCCTCGCGGGCTTCCTGCTGGTCATCTCCGGCTTCGCCTTCAAGACGGCTCTTGTGCCTTTCCATATGTGGGTCCCGGACGCCTACGAGGGCGCCCCGACGCAGATCTCGGCCTTCATGGCGGCGGCGGTAAAAGCCGGCGGCGTGATCGTGCTGTGGCGGCTTTTCAGCCTTTTCAGCGGCGGCCCTATACGCGAGATCTTCTGGTGGCTGGCCGTAGTCACCGCGGTGTCGGCAAACCTGATGGCGCTGGCCCAGAAAGGGCTGAAGCGCCTGCTTGCTTATTCCAGCGTCGCTCACGCCGGCTACATCGCCGTGGCTTTCTTCGGCGGCCGGCAGGGCTTCGAAGCCGTGCTTTATTATCTGCCCGTTTACGCTATGGCTACGATAGGCGCCTTCTCGGTGGCTCTCCTGCTCGAGAAGGAGGAAAAGGGCCCGCAGATAGAGGACCTGGCCGGCCTGGCGAAAACCAGGCCTTGGGTGGCCGGCGCGATGTCCGCTTTCATGTTCTCGCTGGCGGGCGTGCCTCCGCTGGCCGGCTTCTTCGCGAAGTTCTACGCTTTCGCCGGCGCGGTGAATTCCGGCTATACCAGCCTCGTCGTCATCGCCATAATAATGAGCGCAGTGTCCATCTACTACTACCTAAAGGTTACCGTGGTCATGTACATGAAGCCGTCGGCCAACGGCCATACCGCCGAAGCCCCCGGCCTTATCGAGGCGGTAATATTCCTGATGGCCGCCGGGGTGATCCTCGCCGGCATTTTCTCGCGCCCTCTCCTCGAACTGGCGGCCGAAGCCTCCCGCTGGTTTTAATCAGCTTCTGGCAAGAGCCGCCCTTTCTTCTCAATACCGACGCGCACTCCGCTTTTCGGGCTAGCCCGATTTGCTGATTGATTGCGTACGGATAATTAAATACATTACTTCCAGAGAGTGAACTCCCGGGGCAGGGGGCTCAGGCACTGCAACTGTAAACGCAACTTCTGCTGAGACTTTGAATCAGTAACCTTCCGGCGCTTGTGTTTTTTTCCACAAGGCCGGGGGGGATCGTCGCAATAAAGAGACGGGTCTTAAGAAAATCAAGGAGGCGGTAAAATATGCATTCCAAACACGCGGTTCATCACAATAAACACAATAAGCATCTGGTCCCGGCCAGGAAGCATCCGGCCCATACACCCCAGGCCAGGACGCACACTGCCGAGCTGATCAGGCCTTTCGAATCCCTCGGGAACGTAGTCGACGATCTCTTGAACTTCCCCATGGCGGAGCGGAACCTGATGTATACGCCGGCCGTGGACATCAGGGAGACGGACAAAACCATAGAGGTCGCCATGGCGCTGTCCGGGATAGATAAAAAGGATATAAATCTGGACCTGACGGAGGATTCGCTCACGGTCTCCGGCGAGCGCAACGAGGAAAACGAGAACAAGCGCACAGGCAGCTACGAGCAGAGCTACAGCAACTTCTACAGGTCCTTTAACCTTCCCGCCCCGGTAAAAACCGGCGACGCGAAGGCCGTTTACAAGAACGGGACCCTTAAAGTGACCATGCATAAGCTGAAGCCCAGCAGGCTGACGGTAGAGTAAGAGCTGTTCCCCGCCCCCGGAGACGGGGGGACAGGGCCGGGGGCGGGGGACGCTTATTATGTCGCCTGGAGGCGCTATGAGAGAGAAATACCTTTGGCTCGCGATCGCTGTTCTCACGGTTTTGACGATGGGGCAGGCGTGTTATATCTACGAGGGGAAAGCTGTAGCGAAAGATATCACGGAGCAGCCCCCCGTGGAGCCCGAGATACACCAGATGGGTCACGCCGAAAAAGCCTCCGACTCGCAATGGGAAGAGCTCGAGAAGTGGCGCAGGACCGTCCGGGAGCAGATAAACCAGGGTTTCCCGCTGAGCGACCGGGATTTCGACGTTTTCTTCGGAGACAGGTTCTTTACCTCGCGACAAAACCCTTTTGCCGAAATGGAGAGAGTGCGCAAGCAGATGTCAGGGGAATTCCGGGACTCCGACAAGACACTGTTCGACAAGTACTGGGAGAAGTGGTTCGAACAAAGAATGATGATCGACCAGTTCAAGGCGGAGATCAGCCGGACAGACAAAGAAATAACGCTTACTATTCAGCTTCCCGGGCTGGCCGCGGAAACGGCGGAGATAAGCATAACGAATGAGCGTATTAAGCTGTCTTTTGAAGCGAAGGCGGCCTCCGAACGTAAAACAGCGGGCGGGCTTTTAAGAAGGGAATCCTCACAAAGCTATATTAAGATCCTGCCTGTTCCCGCGGACGCGGCAGCCGGCACCGGCAAGACGGAGATCGAAGGTGATAAGGTAAGAATAAAGTTCGCGCGGAAAGGGAATTAGAAAAAACCGTTGTCTTTAAGGAATTCCCTGGTTATCCCGGGGGAGCCCGCTTTAGCGGCGTATTTGCCCAGGATATCGTACTCGATGTTCATAAGGCCGCCGGGCTTTAAATTTTTCAGGCCGGTGTTCTCCCAGGTATGGGGGATGACGGCGGCTTTAAAAGAAGTTCCCGAAATCCCGTAAACGGTAAAGCTTATCCCGTCCAGCGCGACGGAGCCTTTCTCCACCAGCAGCGCCCCTGCCGTCTTTTCAACCTCTATCACAACGCTGTTCCCGTCGCTGCGCGAAGAAATAAGCCGCGCGGTACCGTCCACATGCCCGGTCACAAAATGCCCGCCCAGCCTCGCGCCCACGGCAAGCGCCCGCTCCAGGTTTACCCGGGAACCGGCCTTTAACAGGCGCAGGGTCGTCTTTGAAACCGTCTCCGGGCTGACCGCGAAGACGGCAAGGCCGGGCCTGAAACCTGTAACCGTGAGGCAGGCTCCATTGACCGCCACGCTCTCACCGGATGCCAGATTCCAGTCCGCCGGAACCGCGACCTGGAGCTTTCCGGCGGAAACCGCTTTAATTTTTTCTACCGCCTCGATTATTCCGGTGAACATAATTAAAATCCCAGCTCCAGCATCAAGTCCGGGCCCGCACGGCCGATAGAGACGATCCTAGCCTTGATCCCCAGCTCCTTGCGCGCCGCGTTCAGAGCGTCGGGCCAGACCATTGAATTCCTGGACTCCGTGCCGCCGATGAGCAGGGGCGAGACGAAACAGATGAACCTGTCCGCCAAACCCTCACTGATAAAAGAGCCGATGACACGGCCGCCGCCCTCGACCAATATATGGCCGATGCCCAGCCCGCCGAGAGCCTTCAGGAGCGCCGGCAGGGAAACCCGGCCCTTCTCTGAAGGCAGGACCAGTATTTTAACGTCCTTGGAGAATTTCTTCATCGCCGTGACCGAGGCCCGGCGCGTAGTAGCCACGATAACCCGCTCGTTTCCGAATATCTTCGCGCGGCGCGGAACCCTGAAAGAGGAATCCAGCGCGACTATCCACGGCTGGCGGCGCACTTTAACGCCGCGGACGTTCAGCAGCGGGTCGTCGGCAAGCACGGTGCCGATACCGGCGAGCACCGCGTCGGCCTCGGCCCTGAGCTTATGCCCCTCCAGCCGCGACCGAGGCGAGGAGATCCAGCGGGAACGGCCCTGCGCGTCCGCGATCCTGCCGTCGAGACTCTGCGCTGTCTTCAGGGTCACATAGGGCAGCCCCGTGCGCATGAATTTATTGAAGGCCGGGTTGAGCGCTTCGCACTCTTTTTCCAGCAAGCCGGTTTTTACTTTCAGCCCCGCGCGCCGCAGCAAGGCCGCCGCCTTCCCGCCGTTGGCGGGGTTCGGATCGGGGGCGCCGATAAAGACCGCCGCTATGCCGGCCCGGATAACAGCTTCGGCGCAGGGGGGGGTTTTCCCGTAAGTCGAGCAGGGCTCCAGCGTAACGTAAAGAGCAGCTCCCCGCGCGCCGCCGCGGCAGGCCTTGAGAGCGTTTATCTCGGCGTGGGAGCCGCCGAAATGAAGGTGAGCTCCCTCTCCTATTATCTTCCCGTTCTTAACTATTACCGCGCCGACCATGGGGTTAGGGTGCGCGCCGAAACGGCCCGCCCGCGCGAGCTCGATAGCGCGCAGCATGAATTTATTATTCATCGATACAGCCATAGCCACGATCCCCGGCGGAAATGTCTAGAGGTTTTTGAACAAGTTCGCCATCTCTATCGCGGAAACCGCGGCCTCCGCGCCTTTATTGCCGTGCTTTACTCCGGCGCGCTCTATGGCCTGCTCAAGGGTTTCGGCCGTTATAACTCCGAATGAAACCGGGACTTTGTGCTTCATGGAGACCGCGGCGATGCCCTTGGCCGTTTCCTGCGCCACGAAGTCGAAATGGGGGGTCTCGCCCTTTATGACCGCGCCGAGGCAGATTATGGCGTTATAGCCTCCGGCCGCCAGCTTTTCGCAGACCAGCGGGATCTCGTAGGCGCCGGGGGTCTTTACTACCGTTATATCGCCGTCGGAAGCCCCGTGCCTCTTGAGCGAGTCGACGGCGCCGTCAAGCAGGCGGCTGGTGATGAAGTCGTTGAACCGCGAGACCACTATGGCGAATTTCAATTTCCCGGCCGTCAGGTTGCCTTCTATAACTTTCATTTTATCCTCCTATTTACCTATCAGATGTCCCATCTTCACTTCTTTTGTTTTCAGATAGCGCGCATTATGCTTGTTCGGGCTGATGATGAGCGGAACGCGCTCCTTTATTTCCAGGCAGTACCCGCCCAGCCCGGCCAGCTTGCGGGGATTATTTGTAATGAGCCGAAGACGGCGCAGGCCGAGGTCGCAAAGTATCTGCGCCCCGATGCCGTAATCCCGCAGGTCCGCCGCGAAGCCAAGCGCCTCGTTGGCGGTCACCGTGTCATAGCCTTTATCCTGCAGGCTGTAAGCTTTTATTTTATTCGCGAGGCCGATGCCGCGGCCCTCCTGGCGCATATAAAGGATGACGCCGGAGCCCTCTTTCGCTATCAGGCGCATTGCCGCGTGCAGCTGGGGGCCGCAGTCGCAGCGGCGGGAGCCGAAAACGTCGCCGGTAAGGCATTCCGAATGGACGCGGACCAGGGCCGGGTCCCCGACCTTTCCCAAAGTAAGCGCAAGGTGCTCGAGCCCTGTCAGGCGCTCTTTATAGACGGCGATATCGAAGGTCCCGAACTCGGTAGGGAGAGTCGAAACGGCCAGTTTCTCCACAAGGCTCTCGTTCCGGCGGCGGTAAGCTATCAGGTCGGCGATAGTGCCCAGCTTCAGGCCGTGTTTCGCAGCGAAGCGCGTCAGTTCGGGCAGGCGGGCCATCGTTCCGTCGGGATTCATTATTTCACAGATAACCCCGGCGCCGGAAAGCCCGGCGAGCCGGACGAGGTCCACGCAGGCCTCGGTATGCCCGGCGCGCGCCAGCACGCCGCCAGGGCGGGCTTTAAGGGGGAAAATATGGCCAGGGCGCGTAAGGTCGGCGGGAACGGCGTCCGGCGCTGAAAGTATTTTGATAGTCCGGGCCCTGTCCGCGGCGGAGATACCGGTGCTTACGCCCTTCGAGGCGTCTACGGAGATAAGCCAGTTGGTCTTGTAGGGGTCGGTATTGTCCCTTTCCATCTGGAAGAGGTTAAGCGCGCGCGCCCTGTCCTCCTCCAGCGGGGCGCAGATAAGCCCGCGCCCGTATTTGGCCATGAAATTTATCTTCGCCGCCGTGGCGAACTTTCCCGCCATTAAGAGGTCGCCCTCGTTCTCGCGGGCCTCGTCGTCGGTAAGCACCACCATGCGGCCCAGCCTGATATCCTTGACGATCTCTTCAACCGGCGAGAACCTGATGTTTTTTTTCATAAAAAAGGCCCTGAAAGTTTTTCAGGGCGCGGCACGCGCGGCAAGCCAGCGGCGGCCGTAAATGATATACGGTCCTCCCGAAGCCGACTAACCCCGCCCCGTTCCTCTTTCATCCCGACTTTAACCTCCGCCCCCGAATTTAACCGGAACCGCCCTTTCGGGCTTTCGAGGCTCCCCTCTCTGTTTCCCCCGGTCGGGGGACCCCGCCGCCGCTGAAGAACTTAAATTATTATACCAATTACTCGACCGTTGAACATATTGCGTAAGCCGTTATATTCCCGGTGGGGCCGCTGTAGTCGCACCGCCAAGTCGTGTTTCCCGACGGGTAGGTCGCGGTCATAGAATCCACTCCCACCGCGTAGGAACAGCCCCCGCCCAGGACGACCTTTCCCGCGGTGCAGGTAGCGGTGCAGGTAGCGGCGGCGTTGCAGACCGTGTTCTTTATTTCCCGGGAAGCAACGAACCCGGTAGCCTTAACTTTACCGGCAACATCCAATCTTTCGGTCGGCCCTCCCGGGACGCCTATGCCGACTTTGCCGTCGTACCTGACCACCAGAGTGGACCCGATCACTTCGAAAGCGCTCTGCGTTCCGCTCAGGCCGGTCCCGGATACAGTTAAAGAAGATCTGAACAAAGCTACGCCATTTACATCCAGCTTCGCCTGCGGACTGCCGGTACTGATGCCAACATTTCCGGTTATACTGCTTACATAAAGAGCGGCCGATACGCGGGCAGCCCCGACCAGGAAATCGGAGACGTCATGCAGGCCAGCCTGCGGGGCGCCGGTGCTGATCCCCACGAAACCGGTACCGGTGGAAACGAATAAAGCCGGGCTGCTCAGCCCGGTCGCGCCTATAAGCATATTCGTGGCCACATGGAACCTTTCAGCCGGGTTGCTGGTTCCGATGCCGAATTTCCAGAATGCGAAGTCAGCCGGACCGCTGGGATTTGAGGGGCCGGCTACCTTAAAAACCTCATAACCGCTGCCCATATTGGAAGCTCCGGCTTTGTAAACCAGATCATTGGAGCCGGACGCGAAGCCCAATGCGCCTTTGAGGAAATTGGCTCCGACATTTTCACTCCATACTATATAGCTGGGGCCGAAGTTGGGGCGTAAATAGAGATAGGCTTGACTATCCCCATACCCGTCGGCGCCAATTCTTATCGAGTCCATGACCTGCAAACTATTAGAGGGCGCCGCCGCCACTAATTTATTAAGGCCTATCCCCACCCGGCCCCCGGCCGAGACGGCAAAATCGTAGCTGTTGAAAACATTATTACCTACGGCAAAACTAAAGTCCAGACCTGGATTCTCGGCCACGTACACCTCCGAGTCAGGCATCACAATGCTCCCGGCTCCCATCGCGGTTTTGCCTTCAAGCTGAATTTCATTTCCCGTTACGGTTACCACCCCGCTCTGATTTCCATAATAGCCGCCCTCGGCGGTTATAGAGGAAACCGCGTTTATCCCGCCGTTAACGGTAAGCGCATGGGTCTGGGCCAGGGTCCTTATAGAAACCCCGCCGGAAGCCGTGCTTACATAAAGTATAGGGTTAACTTTAGTGAGATCGGCAAATTGAGCGGCCGTATTAGTGCTGACCAGCATATTGGTCATCACATGGAATTTCTCAAATGCCTGGCCGGATCCGGTGGTACCTATTCCGAAATGCCAGGAAGTGGGGTCGGAGCTGAATGCCGCCAGCCCGATACGGAAGACCTCCTGACCTCCGCTTAAAGGGTCTACGCCCATGGCCCTGTATACAAGATCAGGCACGCCGCCCTGGTAGCCCAGAGCGCCGAGGCTGCCGAAGTTCGGGTCGCTCCAGTGAATAAAATTATCTCCGGCCGTAGCCTTAAGATGCAGCTGGGCGCGCGCATTTACGAGGTCGGAATTCGAAATTAAAATATCCCTGTTCACCTCAAGCGGCGCCGCAGGATACCTGGGGATAATGGTTATAAGATCGTCGGCAAGTTTTGTGTTCGGGAGCATTACCCCTAAATTTCCGCCGGTAGTCACCGTCAGAAGGTAATTATCATTGGAGGCCGGGTTGAGAACGCGAACCGCGTACGGGTTCTGGTCGCCGGGCATTATGGTGAAACTGGAATTAGATATGAGCAGGTGGCCGGTCATCGTATCCCCGGCCTTAAGTACGCGGCCGGAGTCGGTGCCGCTGACGTTCCAGAGATGGGAGCCGTCGCCGATAAAGCCGTAGGAAGAGAACACAACGCCCGCGGTTACATTGATGCCGCTTGCCGTGGTTATGCTGTAACTGTTGTTCATGTCGGGCCCGGACCATGCCCTGAAAGTGGCGGTGGACGCAAGGATGTCCAGGGCGGCGACCTGCCCGGTGAAATCAGCCCTTGTAGCCGTAACTGTGGTAGTAAAGAGGCCGCCGTTCGCGGTAACGCTCGAGGTGGCTATTATTCCGCCGCCAACGGTCAGGCGTGCCAGGTGCGTGCCTGTGCCCAGAGAGGTGTTCCCGTTCAGCACGTAAAACGTAGTGGAGCCGGACACGGAAAAGGCGCTGCCGGTTATAGTGGCTGAAGAAGCCGTTAGAGAGGTTATCCCGGAAAGAGGGCCGGACATTACATCGCCGGTTTTCAGGACCTTGGTGCTGTCCGGAAGGCTGGTCACATTGATAAGGCCGCTGCCGTCCCCGTAAATGATAGAGGACGGCGTAAGATAAATATGCGTGCTCACCCGGATGCCGCCGTAAGCGGAAGCGGGGGCCGAGGAAAGCTCGACGTTATCAAGCAGCTTGAGTTTTGGGGAAGTCACGCCCTGGGCGGCGGTGACGGTTACGCTGGTCACGGTAAGAAGGCCGGTCATCGTGTCGCCGGCTTTGCGCACGATGCCGGTGAGCGTGGTCCCGTCGCCGTAGTAAGAGCCGCCGTGCACTTCCCCGGTCCCGCCGTTGCCGGTCACGCGGAAGATCTCGTCGCTGCCTGCCGTCACCAGCAGCAGGTTGCCGGGAGTAGTAGCGGCGCTGGTGCCCGAAGACACATGCAGGCGCGCGAGCGGGAGAAGCACCGGCAGTCCCAGCCCGGTGTCCCCGATACCCGTATTCCCGGGATTTATCGTGTGCAGATTATCGCCGGTCACGTCCCACATGGTAAGAGCCGCAGCTTTTACCTGGACAGAGCCGTCCGGGAATTTGAACCCGCAGGTATAGTTCGCCGGGTCGGCGCAGCCAGGCAGGTCGCCTCTGCTCTCCACCATGCCTTTCACCGAAAGCTTCGAGCCGGGCGTGATATCTCCGACAGAGATGCCGCCCATTACGAAAAGGTTGGTGGAGATCGTCACCGCGCCGTTGGTCGTATTGGGCAAAGCGCCGATAATGTTCACGCTGAAAGTCGAAGTGGCTATAGAAGCCGTGGAAGCGTAAATAGAATTAAAAGCGTAAGGCGAAGCCTGCAGTCTGACGCGGGGGGACATGGCTTCGTACCCGGCTCCGCCGGCCACCTGTATCTCCAGCCACAGTCCGGCATAGTCGGTAAAAAGGTTGGCCGGCAGCCCGCCGGCGGTGGAGGAACCTATCTCGACGTCATAGCGCCCTTTG
>CAZUQT010000095.1:0-11048 GCA_964622585.1 uncultured Elusimicrobiaceae bacterium
CGCCTGGCTTTCCGTCTCGGCCTCTCGAAAGGAACGGACCCCGTAAAAATAGAGCAGGACCTTATGAAAGCCCTGCCGAAAAAAGACTGGATCTGGTTCGCCCATTCCCTGGTGCTGCACGGCCGCGCCGTCTGCGACGCCAGGAACCCGCTCTGCGAAAAGTGCCCGCTTACAAAGCTCTGCCCGAAACTCGGCGTAAAAAAATAAGCCGCGCGGTCAGGCGCGGCTTATAATTCGCGGGTCTTCCCTACAGGCCGGTTATATCCTGGAAGATGATGCCCGCGCCTATCACTTTCCCGTCCACGCCTTTTATATTGATCGAGCTGTAGCCGATAAGCTTTTCCTTCCCTTTGACATTACACTTGAAATCCATGCGGCGGACGGTCTTGCCCAGCTTCAGCACGTCGCCTATGGCGCTGACGATATCCGGGCAGAGCTGGGTGAGGTCCGTCATCGGCTTGTTGAGATATTCCTGCCCTACCTCGAAGATCTCGGACGCCTTCGGGTTAAAGAATATAACTCTCCCCTCCATGTCCGAACCTATAAAGCCGCCGGAAAGGTTGTTTATGGTGCTCTCGCCCTTGAGGTTAAGCTGCTTTATGGTGGCCTCGAGCTTCTTGATATAAACGTCCCTCGCCACCAGCGCGGTGATAAGTTCAGCCGCCTTGAACTGTTCCTCGGAGAAAGCGCCGGTGATGGAATTTATGTACTCCATTATGCCGAGCAGCTCGCCGTTGGCGATAGCGGGCACGGCGATGACCGTTTTGGTCTGGAAGCCCGAGCCTTTATCCACCTTCTTGGTGAACAGCGGGCTGTTCTCCGCGTCGTTGATCAGCAGGGGTTTCCTGGATTCGGCGCAGAAGCCCACCACGCCCTGGTAACCGAAGCTGACGCCGACCAGGTCGCCGCCCACCGGGCCGATGCTTTTCTTGAAAGTGAGCCGTTTCTTCAGGTCGTCGGCCTCGAAGAACGTGCCCGCGTGGCAGTTCACTATCCCGGCGCCCCTGCGCGTCAAATATTCCCAGAGGGCGTCCTCTCCCTTGGCGGCCTCGGCCGGCAGGCCTTCGGTGAATTTAGACAGGAATTCAAGCATCTCGCTCATTTTTGCCCCTTCCTCGCGGAGATTATTTTCGCCGGGACCTCGAAGAACTCGAGCACGCCCTCGGCGATAGCGCCGGCCAGCTCTTCCTGGAAGGCCGGCGTGTTAAGCATTTCTTCCTGGCGCGGGATTATCATGTAGGCGTTCTCTATCAGGGCGGCCGGCATCCAGGTCATGCGGGCCACCAAATAGTCGCCGTAGCGCAGGCCCTCGTCGGGCAGCGGTATATTCTTAAGGTAGGCGCGCTGGATGGCGGCGGCGAGCGCCCGGCTGGGGCGCTGGTAGTGGTAGATGGAAAAACCGCGCGGCTGCGAGTAAGGGTCCTCGCCGTCGCCTATGGCGTTGTTATGGATGCTGAGGAACAGGTCGCCGCCCAGGTCTTTGGCCAGCTTCGGGCGGTCGTTCAGTTCCACGTTCTCTTCCCCGTTGCGGGTCATCTGCACCGAGGCCCCCAGCTCGAGGAGCCTGGCCTTCAGCTTTAAAGCTATAGCGAGGTTCACGTTGACCTCGAAAGTTTCCATGGGCCCGACGGCGCCGTCGAGGCTGCAGCGGGCGGCGGCCGGCATCGAACTGTAGCGGGCGTCGCGCAGGGGGAGCCGGCTGTTATTGTCGCATTTAAAATACGGCGAGTGCCCCGGGTCGAGCACCACGGTTATCCCGCCCAGCGGCCTGGGCCAGGCCAGGGAAGCTTTGGGGCGGGAGCGCAGGTCCACCTGCATGGCCCTGGAGGAACCGGGATAAGAAATGTTATAGCCCCAGAGAGCGTCCGGCCCGGTCTCGAAATCCAGCTCGACTTTATTATAGGACGCCTGGCGGAAAGAAACGTTCTTTACCAGGGTATCGGCGGAGTCGTAAACCACCGTATTCGTATGCAGATTGGCGTAGTAGAGCGTAACGCGGAGGCCCCAGGGGAAGACCTCGGCCGTATAGGGAAGGCGGTCGTAAAGAGTGACGGAGGCGGAGGAGCCGAACTCGGTCTTTTTAAGGCGTATCGAACCGGTCTCGCTGCCGTAGCCGAAAGGGTACTGGGCGCCGGAGGCGGGCTGCACCTTCGAATCGTCGATCCACCCGGATTCGTCGCCGGAAAGGGCGATGCGGCGCAGGCCGTTGGAGCGGCCGCTTGAGACGAGCTTCACGCCCTTCGGCAGGAACATCATATAGCCGCCGTCGGTCGCGTTTTTCAGGATGGCCGTGTCGGTAGAGGTCTCCACCAGCGCCGGACGCTTAAGGACCTTGATCTTTCCTTTGGCGGTCGCGGAGGCGCCGCGCGCGAAAAGCCCGGCTTTAAACCGCGCGGAGAGCGCGCCGCCGGAGCCCTGGTCCGCGTCTTTTATCCGGAAGGAAGTGTAATACCGGCCGGAACCCGGCGGGACCTCGGTCATAGAAAGGTCTTTAAAAACGCCTTCGAGCGAGCAGACCGCCTCGCGGGAGGGAGTGCCCGCCGCCGTGA
The DNA here is from genome assembly GCA_964622585.1 of uncultured Elusimicrobiaceae bacterium. Classification (GTDB taxonomy): domain Bacteria; phylum Elusimicrobiota; class Elusimicrobia; order Elusimicrobiales; family UBA9959; genus UBA9959. The sequence continues at coordinate 2,550 of CAZUQT010000095.1, forward strand.
TCTTAAGATAGTCCTCCGGGGAAACCTCGGCGTCCGCGGCGTAGGAAGTGAACTCCAGCTTCAGCGTGCCCGTAGACGGCCCCGCGTCCGCGGGCTGGCGGACCTTCAGCGCGCGCTGCGCGGTGGTTCCGTCCGCGAGCGTGCCGATAAAAGAGAAGTCGCCCGGGGCCACCGGCAGGTAGGCGATGAAGCCGCCGTTGGTATAGACCTGTATTTTTTCCCCGTTTATGGTGAAAGCGGCGGTGGCCGGGGAAATATTCCCGAATACGAAGGTCTTGGGCACGGAAGGGATGGAGCTCCCGTCCGGCGGGTAAACGAAATTTATCTGCCCGGAGTAAAGCGGGAGTCCGGCGAGGAGGATCAGGGCTGCTGGGTTCAGGATAAATTTCATAGGGGCTGGCGGCGCGCCGCAGTTTTAAAGAAAACGAAATATAAATTCAATACAGGTCAGATACAATTATAATATATTCGGCCATAAGCTATGAACAAATCGACCCTGCTCGCAATGTCAGCCGCTCTGCTTTTCCCCCTCTCCGGGTCCGCCGCGGATTTCACTTCCGTGCGCCCCTGCGCCAGGGCCAATGCAATGGGCACGGCCTTCTCCACTGTCGGCGGTGACGCCTGCGCGGTCTTCTATAACCCCGCCAACCTTACCACCCTTTCCAACCTGGAAGTTCGCCTCGAGACCGGCCGCAGGCTGGCCCCAGGGCCCAGGCTTATTGAAGTAGCCAGCGGCACCAGACATACCGGCCCCGGCCCCGAGGGCGAGGTTTCCATCGCCTACATACGGCCCGTTCCCGACACCGAAAGCAAAGTGGCCGGGATGGGGTTCTACTCGATGCGTCAGAACGGCGGCTTCGGCATGGACTCCGTGGCTTTCAGCCTCGGGGACCGCACTACGATAAAGTACTTTCAGAAACCCATCTATTACGGGATGGGAATCAAGATAATTAACCTGCGCGAACTCGGGAAAAGCCACCTGGGCCTGGGCGTGGAAGGCGGCGTGCAGCTCGAGAATACTTCCGGACTGAAAACCGCCATGGTGCTTTCGGACGCGGTGTTCGGCACCGGCAGGTCGCTGATGACCCTCACTTTGGGGAACTCCTACCGCATAAAGAACACCCTGCTTCTGGCCGACCTCAGGGCGCGCGGCTCCCAATCTGAATTTTTCCTGGGAGCCGAGCACTCAATGTTCAACGGCCTTCTCCAGGCGCGCGCCGGCAAGGGAATAGCGCTGGCCGGCGGCGACTACCTGGCCCTTGGCGTCGGGATAAACACTCTCCCCTGGACCATAGACCTCGCCTGGTCTCTGCCCTGGGGCGGCTACAATAAATTTGCCGGGTACTACGGGGTGAACGTCGGCTACCGCTTCGGCTCCCAGACATTCAGCGAAAAGCTGGTCGGGGACGCGGCCAAGCAGGCCGAGGCCCTCCGGGTGCAGATAGACGACCTCAGGACGCAGCGCGCCGGCCTCGAAAGCTCCATAGCGACCTACCGCGTCAACAAGAGCATGATCGAGACCGACGTTACCATGCTGCAGGGCCGCATGCGCGAGCTGGAGACCAATATAAAGGAACTGCAGGTACAATCCCTGGAGGCGCTGTACAAGAAAGAGAACCCGAAGGTCGTTAAGGCTTACGTCCCCCCGCCGCCCGAGCGCTGGCCCAGGCTCCATAAAGCCGCCGCGGGCGAGACGCTGCGCTCAATCGCCGGGAAGTATTACGGGAACCCCAACCTCTGGGAGCGGATCTACCAGGCGAACGAGAAGAACGTTTCAAAAGGACTGCCGGTGGAGGGAGCGGTGCTGACCATACCGGCGCCGCCGACCCCCAACCAGTAAAGGCTATGTTCAACACCATACAGATCATCTGCGCTTCGGAGAAAGACCGGACCATCCTCAGGGGGATCTTCAAGAACCTGGGCGCGGACGCCGTTTTTTCCAACGACCTGAACGACGCGCTCGCTATTTTCGAGAAAGCGAGGCCCGCCGCGGTCTTCATCGCCGACGGCGAGGAGCCGCCGGCGGAGATCCAGCTCCGCGAGCTGCGGCGCGTTGCCCCCTTCATCCCGGTGATCCCGCTCCTGAAACGGCGCGACGCCACCCGGGCGGTCGGGCTGATGAAAGCCGGGGCGCTCGACTGCGCGCAAAGCCCATGGACCGAAGAGGAGCTGCGCCCGCTCTACCGCAAAGCGCTCAGGCTCAGCGGCACGGTGATAGAGCTGGATTCCTTCGCGCTGCGGCGCCGGCGGCGGTCGCTGGCGCTCGCGCTGGCGGCCTGCTTCGGCTTCGCAGGTTTCGCCAGCGGGCTTTATTACGGCTTCCTGAAGTTCTCCCCCCTGGCGCCCCAGCCGCACAGCTTTTACCTGCCTTACGCCCATCCTACCGGCATAATGATAAAGAAAGATTCCGTCCTTATCAGCGACTGGTACAGCCAGGCGCTCTACGAGCACGGCGTAAAGAATTTCGGCATAAGGAAGGTCACCAGCCTGCCCGAACTGACCCCGGTAGCAATGGCCGCCTCGCAGGACGCGCTCTGGCTGGCGGGGACTAACGGCGTCATCGAGAAGCGGCTGCTCGACGCCCGCTACACGGTGGCCGCGAAGACCACCGCGTTTTCGCCGGCCCCGGACAGCGCCTGCTTCGACGGGCTCTATTTCTGGACCGCGAATTCCAGGGCCGGCACGATAGTCAAGCGCATGCCCGGCGACGCCCTCGGAGAGATCAAAACATTTAAATATCCGGGACAAAAACTTTCCGCGCTGACCTGCGACACCCGGTTCCTGTGGGCGGCGGACCCGGTCCTGAAAGGCCTGGTAAAAATGTCGCTCGAAGACCCCGAGCGGATAATTTCAAGGACGGAGCTGGACGTCTACTCCTCGAGAACGCTTAAGATAACGGCGATGGCTTCGAAAGACGGGACGATCTGGTTCACCGGAGAGGACGGGGATAAAGGCCTGGCCTTCTACAAGAATGAACCCAAATAAGGCCGATAATTTTATCCCCGCGGTCATAAAGACCTCCCTGGACCTCCCCCCGCTGTGGGGCAGGCTGGCCTTTCTTTCGCCGGGCGAAGCGGAGCTGGTAAGCCACTTTGAGCTGCCCGCGGGCAAGGTGGTAGCGCTTACTTTCGAGCTTGGCCGCGCCCCATTCGAGGATATCCGCGCGCGCATAAAAAAAGCCCTTCGCGACAGCGAAGGGTATTACAACTATTCCCTGGTCTTTTTAGATCCTGCCCAGTCAGAACTTCTTAAAGCCGCTATAGCGCAAGCCCCAGCCCTCTAAACAAACTAATAAGTGGTCCAGGAATTGGACTTAAGGTCGGTATGCGTGCATGCGATCCAGACCGAGCCGTATAGCGGGTCTGTAGATCTCTCGCCGTTATACATCAGGCCGCGCCCGTCATGTTCATGGCCCGGAACCGGGTCGTAATGGCAGTAAACGTTCCTGGAGGCGGCATGATAGCCGGGGACGGTTATCGCGGGAACCTCTTTCAGATATTTTGGGACCAGGCTGTCGGTCAGCACGCTGGAGTTGGAAGAATGAGCGCATACGGGGAACACGGCCTCGTTATCGGCGTAATAGATCCTGAGAGCGGCTCGGATGGAGGAAAGATTCCCTCTCAGCGCGCCCTCCTTTGACTTTTTTATCAGCTCGGCAAATTTGGGGACGGCGATAGCGGCCAATATCCCGATAATGGCGACCACGATCATGAGCTCGATCAGGGTAAAGCCCCGGCGCAATTTTCCGGCAGAAGTGACCGCCTTAATCATATACCGCTAATTCTACAATAACTCGGGGACCGTGTGAAGCGAATACGGCCAGCCTGCGAACGAAAGGCTCCGGCTCTTATTTGGACGATAGCGGCCGGAGAATTTAAATGCGTGTTCATGTTTTTATACTCAGGGCCTTGATTTTTATACTATTTACTGGTATATTTATATTAGTTCCTGATATTTTAGCCGGAGGACCATATTATGCCTAAAACAAAATCCGCCGATCCCGTAGTCCTGAAAAATTTCCTCGAGATACCCTACGACGAGCTTGAAGCAATGAACCTGGAGGCCGCCGAAGCCGCGGAAACCCTGCAGCCCGCGGAGCTTGAAAAGAAATACCGGGCTTATCTGCAGAATGAAAAGCGCCTCAAGGCGGTCACTCTCTGCTTCTCGGACATAGAGGGCCGCTTCCACATGCTCGACTACGACAAGCAGTACTTCCTCAGGGCGAACGATAACCTGACCTTCGACGGCTCCTCGATCCGCGGCTTTTCGGCGCAGAAGGAATCCGACCTCCGGCTCGGGATAGACTGGGGCAGCATTTTCTGGCTCCCCTCCGACGTCTTCGGCCCCGGCAAGGTGATCCTTTTCGGAACCGTCCTGAACCGCGATAAAACCCCCTACGAATCCGATTTCCGCACGCGCCTGGCGGAGCTCGCCAAAGAGCTGCAGAAAACCAGGGGCATCACCGCGAACGTCGCCGGCGAGGTGGAGGGCTTCCTGGTCAAAGGCCTCAGCGCCGAGCAGGTCTACAATAAAGTTACCGGGTTCGAGCTTATCTCCACCGGCGGCTACTTCCATTCCCTCCCCCTGGACCAGCTGAAGATGTTCATCGACGCCGCGGCCGAGGTGCAGCGGGCGATGGGATTCAAGAACGAGAAAGACCACCCCGAAGTGGCGCCCTCCCAGTTCGAGCTCAACTTCTCCTATGCGAGCGTGGTGCGCGCCTGCGACCTGATCCAGCTCTACAAGCTGGTCTGCCGCCAGGTAGCCGCGAATATGGGCATGACCGCCACCTTCCTGCCCAAGCCGGTCTCCGGCGTGAACGGCAGCGGGATGCACCTGAACCTCTCTTTCTTCAAGGGCGGGAAGAACCTTTTCTATGATAAAAAAGGAGAGGACGGGCTGTCCGCGACGGCCTGGGATATCATCTCCAGGCTCCTGAACCACGCCCAGGAACTGTCCCTTATCCTGAACTCGAGCGTGAACGCCTACCGCCGCCTCGACCCGCATTTCGAAGCCCCGAACCAGATCAAGGTCTCCTCGGTGGACCGCGGCGCGATGATCCGCATCCCGGCCGGGAACGAGAGATCCGCACGGATAGAGATCCGCTCCGTAGGGCCCGACGCGAACCCGTACCTCGCCCTGTACGCCCTGCTACGCACCGCGCTCGACGGCGAGCCGCTGACCAAGGACGAAAGCAAGCGCGACCGCGTGCGCTTTCTTCCCGGCAATATCTACGACGCGATCCGCATTTTCCGCGGAAGCGAATTCGTAAAGAAAATAATGGGCGAGTCTTCGCACGAGAAATACGTCCTGCACAAGCAGGCGGCGGCCGACCGGAGCCCGAAAGAGCTCGGCTCGATCGTCAAGTCTTCGGAAGTCCTCTTCCACCACGACGTTACGACCCAGATGCTCTGGCACAAGTTCTAGGACGGGCCAAAGACCATAAAGCGGAGCGGCCCGGGAGCCGCTCCGCTATTTTTTTGCCAACAGCCAAAATTAGGGTTATAATCTAATCATGCAATTCACGCGCTTACGCATCATCGCCGCCGTCCTCCTTCTGCTTTTCGCCGGAGGAGGGGCCTTCGCCTATTTTAAATATAAAAAGATCTCGAATTACCTGATAGGGCAGATAAACGGGCAAACCTCTAAAAAGTTCGGCAGGCAGGTGAAATTCAAGAGCATCTCGTTTTCCCCCCTCAAGGGCATAATTATCAGGGAAGCCTGCGTCTCGCGGCGGCCGGATTTCTCCAAAGGCAGTTTCTTCTGCGCGGCGAAAACTGTTATCAGGCCGGAGCTGACCGCGCTGCTCCGGAATAAAATTTATTTTTCAAAGGTGGCCTTTGAAAAGCCGGTGCTGAAGGTCCGCGAGCGGGGCGGCGCCTGGGACTTCGCCGACCTGCTGGCCCTCATCCCGGAAACGGACAAAGGGCTCTACCTCACCTGGAACGCAAGCGAGCTTTCAATGTCCGGGGCGACCCTCGAGGCGGACCTGGAGACCTCCGGGCTTTCGCTGGCCCTGGAGGACGCCGATATTTCTCTCGAGCACTATTCCTCCTTCGGCGGGAACTACGGCCTTTCCGCGGAAGGCCTCGTCAAGACCGTGCTGAAGGGGAAGCTCCTGTCCGCCGAAGTGAAAATAAAGACCGACGCGAACTTCGACTACGGCGGGCTGTCCTCGACCAAGGGGGCCCTCAGCGCGCAGAACCTTTCCTACGGCGCGATGACGCTCGAGAGCTTCAAGACGGACTGGACCCTTTTCAACCTCCGCAAGCCGCTGGCCGACAAGAACTATTCCATCACCCTTAACGCCGAAAAGCTGGTGATCCCCGGACAGGAAACCTCGATAAAGGAAGGCGTCTCCAAAGGCCTGGCGCTTTTTTCCGCGGCTATGGGCAGGCCCGCGCCTAAAATAGAGGACATAGAGATGTCCTCGCTTACCGCGGCCTTCCGCCTGGACAATTCGGCCCTGGCGCTCAGGGACCTGGAGCTTCGCACCAACTTCATGGACCTTTCCGCCGGCCTGGCTATCGACGGGCCCGCGAAAACGGCCGAAGCCGGGATAGACGCCGCGATAGGCTCGAATAAGATAAAACTGTCGGCCTCCGGGCCGATGGCCTCGCCCAGGCTGATGCCCGCGCTCTCGGCGACGCTCACGGCAAAACTGAAAGAAGCGCTGGCGAACGCGGAGAGCGGCCTTCTGAAACTCTTCCCCGTTACAGGAGAATAATAATTATGCCTACAAAAGTGATCGTGATCGGTTCAGGCCCCGGGGGCTATCCCGCGGCGCTGCGCCTTAAGGAACTGGGCGCCGAGGTGACTATGGTCGAGTCCTGGGAGCTCGGCGGGACCTGCCTCAACCGCGGCTGCATCCCCTCCAAGGCTTTCCTGGATACCGGGCACAGGCTGCACGCCTTCGACGGGCTGCGCAAGCTGCTTAAAGACGACTCCGGCGTAAATTTTTCCGCGGCCATGCTGGACTGGGAAAAAGTCAAAGCCCGCCGCGCCGAAGTCGTAACCAAGCTGAGAACCTCCCTGGAAAAGCTTTTCCAGGCGAAGAAGATAGAGGTCCTCCGCGGCAAAGCCGCTTTCTCCGGGCGGAACGAAGTGACCGTGACCGGGCCGCAGGGCGGGATAAAGAGAACTTTCGACTACGCCATCCTCGCCGCCGGCACAAGGCCGAGTTTCCCCCCGCCGTTCAGGGATTTCCAGGCCGAGCTGACGGATTCCGACCGCGTGTTCGACCTCCCGCGCCTTCCGAGATCCCTGCTGATAGTCGGCGGCGGCGTGATCGGCCTCGAGTTCGCCTGCTTCTTTAACGCCGTCGGCGTGGAAGTAAGCGTGCTGGAAATACTGCCGGAGATCCTCGCGGGGGAGGACCCCCAGGTTATCCGCGCTGTCCGCTCCTCTTTCGAGAAGCGCGGCGTAAAGTTCCACCTCGGCAAGAGAACCGCCTGCATAGACATCTCCGGCGGCCTTAAGACCGTGGAGCTGGAGGACGGGACCAGGCTGCAGGCCGAAGAAATACTTGTAGGCGCGGGCCGGGCGGCCGACCTCACGGGCATGGGGCTTGAAGCCCTGGGCCTGGCCTGGGACAGGAAAGGCGTTAAAGCGGACGCCGGGCTGCGCACCTCCGTCCCTAATATATTCGCCGTCGGCGACATTAACGGCATCTCGCTCCTGGCCCACTCCGCAAGCCGGCAGGGCGAAATAGCCGCGGAAAATATCATGGGCGCGGACCGCGCTTTTGACGCCGACATAGTCCCACGCTGCGTCTACGCCTGGCCCGAAGTCGGGTCTGTGGGCCTGAACAAAGCGCAGGCCGAAGCCAAAGGCCTTACGGTAAAGACTTCGCGCTCCTTCTATCTCGGCGTCGGGAGGGCCGTAGCCTCGGATGAGACTGAAGGCTTCGCGCAGCTGGTCTTCGATGCCGCCGACGAGACCGTGCTGGGCGCGCAGCTGGTGGGCGGCCCGGCCACGGAGCTGATACACCTCCTGGCCCTTGCCGTCAAACTGAAGCTGAAGCGCAAGGACCTGAAGGAAATAATTTACGCCCACCCCACGATGGCGGAGGCGATCCACGAGGCGCTGTACAAATGAAGATCCTGTCCTGGAACGTGAACGGGTACCGCGCCGTCCTGAAAAAAGGCTTCGGGGAGTTCCTGCTCTCGGCGAAACCCGACATACTGGGCCTGCAGGAGGTTAAGGCCTGCCCCGACCAGCTTACGCCGAAGGACACGGACTTCGCCGGCTACGCTAATTCCTGGAACTGCGCTCAAAAGAAAGGCTACAGCGGCGTCGCTGCCTTCTATTCAAAAAAGCCGCTGTCGGTCTCGACCGGCCTGGGGGAACCGCGCTTCGACGGGGAAGGGCGGGTGCTCCTGCCGGCGAAGGAAACCACCCAGGCGCTTCCAGCCGCTCCGGAGACGGACACGCAGCCCGACGAAAAGGGGGGCGCGGGCTGAACCGCGGCCCGGCCCGGCCGCGGCCCGACGCGAGGTA
>CAZUQT010000096.1:0-10972 GCA_964622585.1 uncultured Elusimicrobiaceae bacterium
AAAGAGGTAAACCACAATGGATTTGATGACATTTTTCGGCGGCATCCTGGGCATAGGCGTTATCGTCTTCGTCCTGTCCGCCGGCGGTATGCTGCGGTTCCTGCTTAACTGGGAAGCCATCGTCCTCATCTTCGGCGGAACCCTGGGCTCCGTGATGATAGCCTACCCCTGGGCGGCGCTGCAGTGGACGAAGTCCTCCTTCGTCATGGTCCTCTTCCCCCCCAAGCGCCCGCCTATCTCGGAACTTGTCAGGTCGCTGGTCAGCCTCGCTGAAATAGGCAAGAAGAACGGCCTGGAGGCCATCTCCGCGGAGCTGCGCAGGCTGCCCCATCCCTTCATGACGGACGCCTGCCAGATGATGGTGGACGGCGTGGACATCCACATCCTGCGCGAGCGCATGGAGAACGATATCAATACCACCCGGCTGCGCCACCAGCAGCAGACCAATGTCTTCAACTCCGCCGGGACCTTCGCCCCCATCTTCGGGCTGCTGGGCACGCTGATCGGCGTCGTGCAGGTGCTCCGGAACATCCAGAACCCGCAGATGATGGGTTCCTCCATGGCCATCGCCATGACCGCGTCCTTCTACGGCATCTTCTCCGCCAACTTCATCTTCCTGCCCATCGCCAGCAAGCTCGGCTACCACTCCGACGAGGACATCCTCAGCCGCGAGATCATCGCCAAGGGCGTGCTCTCCATCTACGAGGGCGACGTGCCGTGGCTGGTCTCGAAGAAGCTCGAGGGCTACCTTTCTCTCGCCCTCCGGCGCAAGGCGAAAGCGATAGCAAAATGAAATTCTTCATAGAGCGCTACTCCAAGCGTAAGGTGGAGGAGAACCCCCTCTGGCTGGTCGTGCTGTCGGACATCATGACCAACCTGATGCTCTTCTTCCTCATCCTTTACGTCTTCAGCATCCACCCGGAGAGCGAGGCGAAGGCCGTTTTTATAGACGGCTTCGACAAAGAGAACGCCCAGAAGCAGAAGGAAAAGAAAGCCGAGGAGATCATAAAGAAATTTACGGAAGAGGACATCGCTAAAAAACTGGCCGAGGAGCTCTACAAAGCCGGCATGAAGGACATGGCCGAGGTCCAGATAACCGACAAGCAGATAAAGATAAATATCGCCGCCCCGGTGCTCTTCGCCTCGGGCAAGGCGAAGCTGGGCGGCGCGGCCTCAGCGGTGCTCGCGCCGGTGGCCCAGGTCCTGAACAAGCTTCCCAACGACATTATCGTCGAGGGGCATACCGACAGCGTCCCGATCAAGTCGGGCGACTACGCCACCAACTGGGAGCTGTCCGCCGCGCGCGCCGACGCGGTGGTGGAGCTGCTGGCGACCAAATACGCCGTGCCGCAGGAGCGGCTGATAGCCGCCGCCTACGGCGAGAACCGCCCGGCGGCCTCGAACGACACGGCCGGCGGCCGCGCGCTTAACCGACGGATAGAGATAATAGTTTCACGCAAATGAGCGGCCACAAAAAAGACACTTCACAGCTCTGGATGGTGCCCTTCGCGGACCTGATGTCCTGCCTGGTCATCCTTTTCCTGGCGCTTTACGTATTTTCGTACAATCAGACGAAACCGGAATACGAAGCCGCCATAGCCAATCTGCAGAAAGAGCTCGGCGTGAAATCGGCCGTGAAAAAGGTCAAGGAGATAGAAGCGGCCAAGAAGGTGGAGGAGGAGCTAAAAAAGGAGATCGAGGAAGGCAGCCTGGGGATGGAAGTGACCACCTCCAGGATAAAGCTGACTTTTTCCTCGCCGATACTTTTTGACTCGGGCTCCGCCGACCTGAAGGACACCGCCCGCAGCGTGCTGGACCCCGTGGCCGCCAGCCTGCTGAAAATGGACAACAAGGTGATCGTAGAGGGCCATACCGACTCCGCCAGGATGCTGGGCAAAAAATTCGCCTCGAACAGGGAGCTCTCCATCATGAGGGCTTTCTCCGTCATAAACTACCTGGTTAAGAAAGGCGTGCCGCCGGTCAGGCTGACCGCCTTCGGCTACGGCGAATTCCGCCCGGCCGCCCCGAACGACAGCGACGCCAACCGCCTGAGGAACCGCAGGATAGAGATAATAATAATGCGCCAGGCGGAGATACAGGAAGGAAAAACATGAGAACTTACGCACTAATCTGCGCGCTGCTCGCCTGCTGCGCCCCCGCCGCCAGCGCGCAGGTCGCCACGCCCACCGAAAGCGCCGAGATCAGGGAATATTACGACAAAGCCTTCGGCTACTATGTCGCCGGGGACTACCCCAGGGCGATAGAACACTGGAGCATGGTGCTGCGCGCCGACCCCAAGCAGACCACCGCAAAGAACATGATAGAGGACGCCCGGAAAAAGATGGCCGGATCCTCCGCGGACCTGAAAGGCGCGCTGAACAAACTGCTCGAAAAAGGCCGCTACTCGGACGCTCTGATGAAACTCGAGGAGCTGCTTGCGACGGACCAGACGAACCCCTTTTACATAAAGCTGCAGGGCCGGCTCGGGAAGATCTCCGCCCTGGTCCCGGCCAGGCCTTCGTCCTCGAAAGCCTGGAACGCCGCCTCTGAGGGGATCTCCGCCTGGCTCGGAGAGAAAGAGGACCTCCCCTTCGCCTACGACGCCCTCCGCTACGCTTCGGAGCTGGCCCCCTTGGAAAAAGTTTTCATCCGGCTTACGGCCACGCTGGAGGAAGAAGCCCCCCAGCTGAAACTCAACGACACCAAGCCCGAGAACTCAGGCGTGCTGGAGCACAAGAAAGAGATGGCGCTGCACCAGATCTACGATTCCAAGTTCTACCTCGCGGTAAAGGAGCTGGAAGGCGTGCTCAGGCTGGAGCCGGGCGACATCACAGCCCTCAAGCGGGCCGGTTCGGCCTACCTGCAGCTCAAGGACTACAAGCAGGCCAGGCGCGCCTGGCAGAAAGCCCTCGGCCTCTCCCCCGACGACGAGCAGTTGAAAGAGTACCTGGACGCCCTGGAAAAAGCCGCCCCTTCTAAACCCTCCGCCAAGAACTAAGAAAAAGTGACAGGCTGCTTTAATTTAAAAGCAGCCTGTCCCTTTTTTATCCTCTCTTCAGCGCTTAGAAAGAGTAATTGTATCTCGTCATCATATTAACCTCGCTGGAGTCGTTGCCGGGGTTGATTTTGTCCTTCCTGGAAAGCCCGCCCACGCCGAAAGTGAACCTGGAATTCTGGCTCTTAAGCCAGACCGTTTCCACGTTGACCGAAAGAGAACTTGAATCCGAGGGCGAGAAGAGCGAGTCGTTCTTCGCCGAGGACATGGTCGTCCAGCACTGGACGGCCATGCCCCTGCGCGGCATCGCATAAGAGACATTACCGGTAATGCTGGTATTCTTCCCGGTCGTGGAATCTATCTTGTCTTTGCTGGTGGAATTTACCATGCCGGTGGATAGCGAAAGCTTCCTGGTAAGCTTAAAAGACCCGCTGAGAGAGATCAGGGAGCTGTCGAGGTCGTGGGAAAGGCGCGTATTGTCCTTGAAAGAGCTGGTCTGGAAGCCGGCGCTGAGCGTATGCGCTGCCACCGGCTGGGTGACGGAGAAATTCAGCGTGGTGGTCTGATTATCCTGGACGCCCTCCGGTTTGCCCTTGGCTGCGTTCGTCATGACGGAGGTGTTCAGGACCGTTTTGTTAAGCCGCAGCATATTGGCCAGCGTGGTCTGCGTCTGCTCGGTGGTGGTCTTGGCGGGATCGGCGGCGAGATTATCGGAGTACTTGTTAATGGCCAGCGAGAACGTGGTCCAGTCCGCCGGGAAAATGCCAAGTTCGCCGTCTATGATCTGGCGGTCGGAGATCACCGAGGGGCTGGCGAAAGAGTAGAATTTAGGGTCTATCCGCGACAGGGCTCCCCGGGCCGTGAACATCGCGGCCCTGTACTTAAGCTCCTGCTTCCAGGCCGAGCCCCCTACCGCCGGCCCGGCGGCGTTCATATCGGGATTGTAGGAGCTCAGCTGGAAGTCGCTGTTGAGCGAGAAACCGTTGAGGAATTTCCATTCCGCGTTGAGCCCGTAAACCGCGGTCTGCTGCGGCTTGAGGGTGATGGCGGTGGTGGTGATATTTATAGAATGCTCGTCGTCGCGGCTTATCACCGCGTCGACCGAGATCCTGAGGTTGGGCCTGAACTGCCAGCCCGCCTTGAACCCGCCGGTATACCTGGCGAAGCGCCCGCCGCTGTTCGGCCCGGGTTCCTCGGGCGCCACGATGCGGCCTATCAGGGCGATGAGGGAGAGCTTGCCCCTGGCCCGCTCCAGGGAGACGCCGCGCATGCCCTGCCCGTCCAGCGAGAGCGGAGTCAGGGACGGGGAGATATCGCCCACGCTGAGGTTCCCCCACGGGGCGTAGTAATTGAGCAGGACTATCGTGGGCGTGATCGGCCTGTGGTAGGTGCTCACGATATAGGTATTGAAAAGGAAGGAGGATTTGCGTATCTTGCCGACGAAGTTGGCGGCGGTGATCGCCTGGTGATTGTCCCAGCCGTCGCGGCTGGCGTTCCTGTAAGTAAAAGACACGTCGCCGCCTATCTTAAAGTCCTCAGGCATCGGGGGGCGCAGCTCTTTCTCTATGACCTGGAAGCCTTTATAGTCGGTCTCGAGTATCCGCTTCCCGCCCTTGATGAGGAAAACGCGGTAGAGCAGGCGGCGGCCCTGCAGGTTATCCGGGACCACGAACGGAAGCTGGATCCCCTGCGCGGCGCCGGGCGGCACGTCCTCGACGGGAGAGAGCGACTCCGTCTGCGTTATGAATTTTTTATCCTCCCCGTCGAGCGCGTAGACCTCTCCTATCCAATAGTAGGTTCCCTGCGTCCAGGTGGTGTCTCCGGTATTGACCACCAGGGTCTGCAGTTTGACTTCCTCGCCGGCCATCACAGGGTCGGGAGCCGCTACGGTAAATTGGAGGCTCGCATTGTCCATAGCCAGGGCGGGGGCCGAGAGACAAACAGCGAGCAGCAGGGAGACGAATACATTGTTCAATTTCATGTTGAATTTTAAATTATAACTAATTTAAGCCGTGCCTTGGCTTACCGTATCACCGCGAATTTCTTGACGACTTTCTCCGTCTCGCCGGTAGCGCCGTCCTTTACGCGCAGGATATAGAGATCGACGCCGGAAGCGACGCTTTCATGCGACATATCCCAGTAGATCTTCTTGCTGTTCACTCCGGGGACGATAGTATCGCTGGAAACCGCCGAGAGCTTCTTTACCAGGCGCCCGGTGATATCGAAGACCTCGACCTCGGCCTCGGCGGCCGCCGAAGTGAAGTGGAAATTCACCGCCGTATTGGCCGGGTTGGGATAGGCGTAGACGCCGGCCTTGTTGAGCAGGTCCCACTTCGGAGTGAACACCAGGTTCTGGCCGGGGCGCAGCGTGACGGTCTCCATTTTGCTGAAGTCCGAGCCGTTATAAACGCGCAGCCCATAGGTTCCCGGCAGGAGGTTGGGAACGGAGAACCCGCCGGAGGAATCAGTGAAAGCCGCGCCTATGCGCCTGCCGCGGCTGTAGATCTCCACGAAAGGCCCGGACCCGGAGGACGGGCGGACCTCGCGCGTGGTATAGCGGGCCCCGGCGGGACGGGAAGCGGCCTGCCGCGGCATGAAGTTGGACGGGATAAAGCCCGAGATACTGGCCAACTGGTAAGTCACGCTCAGCGTAAAGTTGACTCCGGTGGAACCGTTGGGGATGCCGTCCTTGGAGACCGAGCTCTCCAGGTCCTGCGCCGTCCAGACAGCCCTGATAGTGAGGTACAGCGAATTCAGGGCCGGGATCGAATAATTACCGAAGATATCAGTATAGTCGTTCCCCTCTACGGCTCCGGAAGGGCCGATGGCCTCTACCAGCACGCCCGTGACCGGCTGCGTCGAAGCGTCCGTCACCCTGCCGGTAAGCGCCCCGGTATCCGGCGCGCCTGACATAGCGGCCGCCTCGTTGGAAACAAGCGACCAGTTCTGCGCGTCGTCAGCGGTCCAGAGCGCGAAGTAGAAAGTAGTGGAAGCGTTAAAACCGGACAGGACTTTGTACTGGGTCGTACCGGCGGTAAGGGTGGCGGTGGCTATTGTAACCTGCGCGGAAGTCGTGGACACCACCGCCCCCGGATAAGTGGAATAGGCTATTTTATAGCTTCCCGAGAGCAGATAGCCGGTGGCGGCATTATCGCCGGCAGTGCGCCAGGAAAGATTGACCGCTCCGCTGACCGATCCCGCGGCGGCGGTCAGGACGGAGGGCGGCGGGGGCGTCGCGTCATAGTAGGTGAACGTCGAGCCCTGAGCGTAGAACGCGCCGGTATTGACCGGGGACGAGGCGTCGGCGGCCCTTACGCTGGCATAGTAGGAAGCGCCGTTCACCAGCGAATCGCGCAGGTAGTTCTGGAAGTTCCAGGTCCAGTACGGGGTGGTTCCGGCAAGCAGAGCTTCCGGCGCGCCCGTGCTCTCCCACAAAGACTGGCTGTTCTTCCACCATTTGCCGTCGGACAGCCTGCGCAGCACTACGTCGACGGAGCTTATCCCGGAAACGGGGTCGTCGGCCGTACCGCTTATCCTCGCGGCCGAAGCGGCGGACGAGCCGTCCTCCGGGTAAACTATCCGCGCGGAAGGCGGGGCGGCGTCGAAGGTAAAGGTGCGCGTGGCGAAAAGCTGGGAATAGTCGCCGGCGGCGTCCGAGGACCGCGCCACCACCTGGTACAGGCGCCCGCTGATAAGAGGGAGGTTGTTAAAGGTCAGCGTAAACGTGCTGGCCTGGTCGTCGGCGTCCTGCCAGGCGCGCGAACCGGAAAGGAAGTCCCCCCCGTTATAATAGAGCCCGTTGGACATGTCGCGGAGGGAAATTTCGGTACCCCTCACGGCGTGGGCATTCGTCTCGCTGGTATTGCCGGAAACCCAGGTAAAAGTGGAAAGGTAGGCCAGCGACGGAGTGGAGAGATTTACAGTGGGCCCGCTGATATTCTTAGCTATCCCGAAAGCGTCGGCATAAGTGCGCGTCGACCCTGCTACGTCCACGGCGCGGAAGCTGAAATAATTGGAGGCAGCGTTCGCCAGCTGGTTGAAGTTGTAGGGCAGGGGCGCCGGCTGGTACCAGGTGCCGCCCGGAGTGAGCCCCGGGATGTCCGTCCAGGGAATAACGTTGCCGTCGGCGAAGAGTTTCCCGGTGCTGGCGCTGTACTGCACCTTGGCCAGGCCGGAGAGAGAGTCATCGAAGCGCAGGCCGGTTATGTCGCCGGGATAATCCGTGAGCCAGGCCGCAGGCGGCGCGAAATTAACGCTGATAGCCGGCGGCGTGCTGTCCTTAAGTACGCTGAAGAGGTCTGACTGCTCGGCGTAGTTCCCGGAATTATCATAGGCGCGGACCGAAATATAATTGGAGGCGCCCTCGATCATTCCTCCCCAGATGTTCTGCGGTATGGACCAGTTAACGGTATAGGAGGGCTGGTTAATACCGGTGACGGCGTCAGCCCAGGGATAAATTACGCTGGCGGGATCGCCGAATCTCGTCGAAATCTGCAGTTGGAACCTGTTCATGCCGGAAGCGCCGTTATCGGCAAAATTAACGTCGCAGAGGAAAGTGTTGGTCCCTTTCCAGCCGGCAAAATCCGCCTGCGCGTTGGTGATGGTCGGACTGGCCACGTCCAGCGCCGGGTCGAAGCTGGTGCGGAAAGGCGGGAACTCTATGAACCGCGAGGCCCGGCCATAAGTGTTATCGACCCTGATCTTGGCATAATAGGTCGTACTCTGAAGCAAAGCGCTGATGGTCGCGGAGGAGCCGGCGTTAAAGATCGCGCCGAACGGAACGTAATCAGGGGAGCTGGAGTATACAAGCAGATAGTTGTAGCCGGGCTGGTTCCCGTTGGCCAGCCAGTTGACCGTAACAGAGTCTACTCCGATATTCGTCCAGGCGGCCGTACCGGGGATGGCCGCGTAAGTAATGGTGGAACCCACCGGAGAATAGGCGGTTTCCACCCCGGTCCAGTTCCTGGCCTTGGCTCTGAAATAATAGGTCGAGCTGGGCTGCAGGCTGCCGAAGGCGGCTTCAGGGCTGCTGGTCCAGTTGGAGGCTATAACTCCGGAAGAGAAGAGGCCGTCCCCGGCTACCTGCACCTGGTATTCAGTACCGCGCAGAACCGCGGCAAAGATCAGATTGGAGGCGGCGGAGCCGCTCGAGCCGCCGAAAACCTGCAGCCTTGAACCGATTATTTCCCCCGCCGCGAACTGGCGCGGCGCGGTCAAAGGGGCGCCTGACTCCCAGGGAGCGGAACCGGCGGCGGGCACGGTGGTCAAAAAAACCTGGGACTGGGCGCTGGAGCCGTTATTGCCGCCTATTACATAAAGCCTGTTAGCCGCCGCCAGCGTCGTATGACCATAGCGCGGCGCGGGCAGCGAAGCGTAGGCGGAACAGGCTCCCGGGTACGCCCCGGCGCCGAGAGCGCAGCTCCAGACCTCGCTGCGGGCGGAAGCCCCGTCTTTGCCGCCGGCTATAAGGAGCCTTCCGGGCAGCAAAGTCATCGAGTGGGCATAGAGGGGCGCCGGCAGGGTCCCGGCGCTGGTCCACGCGGCTAAAGTCCCGTCGTCGCCGATAACGGAATAATCGAAACCGGCGAGAACGCCCGAGCCGCTTTTATAGCCGCCCGAGACATAAATTTTATTTCCCACAAGCGCGGCCGCATGGAAGTACATCCGCTCGGACAGAGGCGCCTCCGGCTCCCACTTGCCGATCGCCCCTGCCGGAGAAATATCGGCGGACCAGACTTCGGCCCGCGAGCCGTTAGACGCGTAGCCGCCGAGTATATAAAGCCTGCCGCGCGCGGCCACGGCTTGGTGCCCGTAAAGGCCGACCGGCATAAAGCCGGCCGTTTGCCATGAGGTGACGGCGCCATCCGATGAAAGAGCGCCGCGGAGCACCGCGCTCGAGAAATAAACCCCGTCGAAGCCGCCGGAAAGGAAGACCTGCGTGCCGTAAACCACGGAAGCCTGCCCGTAGCGCGCCGCCGGCAGCGCCGGGGCCTGCGGACCCCAGTCTATCACGGGCACTGGCGGAGTATTATCAAACCCGGCAAACGAAAGGTCCAAGGTATTGTGCCCCGCGTCGGCGAGAGTGAAGGTCCCGGAAGAAGGCGCCACGGCCAGGGTTACCGCCGTGGTGGCCGCGAAGGCGGAATAATCCCCCTCCATATAATTGGCCATCACGAAATTGTAGTAGCTGGTGTTCGGGTAAAGGCTCTCTACCGGGCGGCCCGTCGCGTCGGTGGTAAAATAAACCATGTAAGGATCGGCCATAGCCCAGGTGGAGACGTAAACGTCGTAGGTAGTTCCGGCCGGATTGGACTGGATAAGGGACAGGGTATAACTGCTTATGTTCGCGGCCGAGAAGCCAGCCGCCGGGCTGCTGACCAGGCGTGAGTAGAAGCCCGACTCTACTACCGCCCCTCCCGGAGTTCCGGAAATATCGTAGGCGGCGCCGCCCAATGCGCCGTCCAGGGCAAAAGCCCCCCCGGCCTGGCCCAGCGCCCCGGAAGAGAATTCCGAAGCGTCGCCCAGGACGGTTATATTCCCCGCTGTTTTCTCAGCCGCCGCCGCCTGTGAGAGGAACAGGCTTAACGCCGCGACAACTGCGCTGATATGTAGCCTCATTATTTTTTAACCGAGCCTGCCTACAGGAACCTTACCTTAAAACCTACCTCAGCAAAGCCCTTGCTATGCCGCTGGCGGGGCATGTCTCCAGCCAGACGCCGATGCTGGCTCCGGTGACAGGAGTGGACGTTCCGGCCGCCTTTCCCTGTGTAGCGGATGATACTACGTGCTGCCCTATAGCGGCTCCGGCGGCATCGCACTGCACCGTGACTACTCCCGCAACGGCCACTCTTCCGGAAACGCCAAGAGTTATAGTCTCATAAGCTACTCCGAGAACTTTTGTGGAGTTAGCTGCGGCCGGCATGGTAATACCTAGCGCTGTGTTCGCCTCCACAATTGCCCCGGCAGGAATAGACGGGGAGAAATCGCTCTTAAGCCAGACTACCAGCGGCTGGTTTCCGGTGGTCGTTCCGTCCCCTAATCCAATATCCCCGTTAACCTGCAGCTTGCTTAAAGGTGTACTTGTTGAAATACCCACATTGCCGGTGGCGAGGTTGCCGTAAATCACCCCGCCGATATTCAGCTCATTGCTGGCCCCAGGGGCGGATGTGTTCTTGTTGTAACCGATTATAATATTCCCCGTGCCGGTGGTTACATTGTAACCCGCCTGCCAGCCCAGAAAAATATTATCCGCTGAACCGGCCATAAGGCTATAACCCGCCTGGTAACCCACCACCGTGGAACTGGAGAAAGAATTCCCGGACGCGCCAAAACCGGCGCCAATGCCGAGTATGGTATTTGCCGAACCCGTTTGGTTGTAGTAGCCTGAATAAGACCCGGCAAAAACGTTGCTTGACCCGGTGATATTAAAGCGGCCAGCCTGGGCGCCCACAAAGGTGTCATGTTCCCCTGTAGAGTTAGTATATCCCGTAAGATAACCCAAAAAGGAGTTAAACTTCCCGGTGGTGTTAACTTTGCCCGCAAAGGTGCCGAGAAAGGAATTATACCCTCCCGTATTTATAGTTCCGGCGCCGCTTCCCACAAATATCCCCGCAAGGCCGGAATTGTAGCTCAATATCGATTGTCCGTTTTGTGCGTAACCAACGGTACTTAACACATTTACATAACCGCTGAAAACGGCGGTTGAGGCGGTTAGCGTGTAAAGGCCGAAACTTGCCGTCCCGGTTGAATTATTCACGGTCCCGGCCCCGATGGCGATACTACCCGGCGCGTTCGCTTTGGCGTACGACCCAAGCGCCGCTGAGGACGAAGCCGCGTAGGAATACGCGCCCAGCGCGCTGCCGTAGGTCCCGTTATTCTGTGAAAAAGCGCCTATGCCTACGGCATAATTTGAATTGCCGGAAGCGTCGCGGCCCACGCCCACGCCGGAGGTGTTGTTGCTGTTGGCGTAATAACCTA
>CAZUQT010000097.1:0-10904 GCA_964622585.1 uncultured Elusimicrobiaceae bacterium
ATAGGCGTGGACCTGAACCGCAATTACGATTCTCTCTGGTGCCAGGCCGGCGCCTCTCATTCCCCGGCCGCCGACACCTATTGCGGCCCGTTCGCTTTCTCGGAGCCCGAGACGCAGGTCATAAAGCGCTTCGTCGAGGCCCGCAAAAATATCAAAACCCTGATGAGTTACCACTCTTATTCCAGCCTGCTTCTTTATCCCTGGGCGGGCAAGGATGTCCCGGTGGAGAACCTGAAGGACCGCAAAGTCTTCGAAGCTATGGCAAAAGGCATGGTAGCCTTTACCGGTTACACGCCCGAGCAGTCGAGCGACCTGTACGTAGCCACCGGCGACACGACCGACTGGGCTTACTCCACGGCCGGCATCTTCGCTTTTACGACAGAGCTGGAAGGCACGACTTTCTACCCGGGAGCTGCGATAGTGGACAGGGCCGTTTCCAGGAACGTAAAAGCCGCCATTTACATGCTGGGCGTTACCGACGACCCGTATAAGCTGGCGCGCTAGACCGCAGGGGGGGACATGTTTTATAAAATCGCGATCGCTGCAGCTATTTGCGCGGCTGCTTTTTCACCCGGCAGTGCTGAAGAGCCCGCCGGCGGAGTGGATTTTTTCAGGGCCACGCTGGGAGAAATACTCGACACGCCCCTGCTTGCGGCTTCCTACAATGAAGAGAGGCCTTCGGACGCCGCCGCCACCGCCTATGTCGTAACGGCCGAGACCATAAACAAGCGCGGCTACTCCACTCTCGCCGACCTCCTGGCCGATATGCCGCAGTTCCAGGTACAGCGCAACTCCGACGTGCGCAGGCTCAACCTGGTGGGCGTGCGGGGCATCACCAATAATGAACGTCTGGTGATCCTTTACGACGGGATCAGGGTCTCGCCTCCCACCGGGGACCTGCTCTCCATAGCCGGCCAGTTTTCACTTAAGGGCGCGGAGCGCGTAGAAGTGGTGCTGGGCCCGATGTCTTCTCTCTACGGAGCGGACGCTTTCAGCGGCGTCATAAACGTGGTCGGCCTGAGGGCGGGGAAAGCCTCTGCCGGCTTCAAATACGGCCGCTTCAATTCTGCCGAGGGGAACCTTTCCGCCGTTTCGGCCCTGTCCAATAACGGCCCCGGCGCCCCGTCAGCGGCGGTAACTTTTGAAGCCAGGGCCGGCGACAACCCGAGGCTGCCGGACTTCTACAAGGGCGACTACGCCTGGTACAATAATCAATATCGGCAGGGGCTCGCCCAGGTTTCCCCGTATAACGCGTCCACTACGACCGTGCCGGCCCTGCGCTACGACGCAAGGGAGGATTCCTCTTTCCTGAACGCCAGGCTGAGCCTCGGGGATTTTGAGACAGGCATGATCAGGATGCGCGAATCCCATTCCTCGTCGATAGGCGTAAAGCCGGAACTTACGCTGTACTCCAAGGACGCGCGCTTCTCCACGGGATACTGGACGGTCTACGGCAGGCACACTTATGCCGCCCCGGACGAGACCTGGACGCTTACCAGCCTGATCTCCCATTACAATTATGAAATAGAGCCTGAAAGCAAATTCAGGAACAGCTTTTCCGGCTACCAGGACGCCTATAAATACGCCCTGTCGCGGACCAGCTCCCTTCAGGAAACCCTCTCTTTCGAACCGGCGCAGGGCTACCCGGCAATACTTGGGCTAACCTACCAGGAAAATTCCGTGCTGCCGTATACCGCGGACCTCGGGCATAAATTCAACAAAGATAAAAGTCCCTCCTCCCAGGGCTTTGTCTATTCCGGCTCAACGATACCCGTAGATTTCTATTCCCTTAACTACAGCAATATCGGCGCCTTCATGCGGGTACAGACCCCGGAAATAGGGAACGCAACGCTTTCGCTCGGACTGCGCTATGACCACAACAGCTCCTACGGGACGACCTGGAATCCCCGGGCCGGCCTGGTGTGGAAGCCGGGCGGCAGCGATCAAACAGTAGTTAAACTCCTCTACGGCGAGGCCTATCTGGCCCCCTCGCCTTTCTCCACTCACAAGCATTTCGGCTCCTTTATTTCCTCGCCCACCGCGGCAACCGGCTATCACAGCTATTTCTTCCATGTGCCCAACGAGAACCTCGAGCCGGAAAAGCTGCGCTCCGTAGAGGGATCTTTAAGCCGCAGTTTCGGACAGGAGCTGAGGCTTTCCCTTAACCCCTACTACAATAAAGTGCGCGAGCTTATACAGGACGTTATAACAGGCCCGGGAACCTTCAAAGGTGTCGAGGTCGACAATATCGAAATAGCCCAGAACCGCGGCAACATGGAAACTTATGGCGCCACGCTGCGCGCGGATGCTGCGCTGCGCAGCGGGCGCTGGGGCTTCGAGCCCTGGGCGGCGTACACATATTCCGAGGGGAAACTGACCGGTGAGCCGATACCGTTCAACTCCAGGCATTCCATCCAGGGGGGGGTTTCCGTCCTGCGCGGAAAGTGGGCCGTGACGCCGAAGGTCCTGCACCGTTCCTACAGCCGGGACCAATACGGGCACAGGGTTCCGCAGTTCACCGTGGCGGACCTGTTCGTGCGCTACGCGGTCCCGGGGCTGAAAAAAGGCGGGCTGACCGCCTATCTGGAGCTCAAGAATATTTTCGACCGCCGCTATTATAATGCCGCGTACGGCGGCGGGGCGGACCATCTGGAAGGCTCGCCGCAGAATCCTTTTGAGGCTTCGGGCGGTTTAAGCTATAAGTTTTAAGACCTAATGTCAAAACCGGACAGACTTATAAAAAAGAGCATGCTTGCGGGACTGGCCTCCTGCATGCTTCTGCCCTTTTCGGCGGTCGGGCTTTCGGCCGCCGACCTGGCGGCCGTGGTCTCCGGCAAATCCGGCCCTTATGCCGCTGCCTACGCTGCGTTCAAGGCCGCGCTCGAGGCCCCGCATGATTTTTACGACGCTTCCGCCCCCGACTTCGCGCCGCCGGAGGACATAAGTTACGCGGTGGCTTTCGGGGCAAAGGCGGCGGCCGTGGAATACCCGCCTGGTACCCGCCTGGTCTACGCTCTGGCCCCGGTGACCGGGCGCAGCCGCAACTGGCACGAGATCTCGATGGCGCCGCAGCCAGCCGAGGCCATTGCCGCTTACAGAAGGCTCCAGCCCGGGCTGAGGCGGCTGGCAGTTTTCTGGGCCGCCTATCCTGGCGAGATATATATGGAGGAGCTCCGCAAGGCGGGCCAGGCAGCCGGCGTGGAAATAATATCGGCAAAGCTGAAGTCTCCCGACTCCTTCCCGGAGCGCCTGCGGCGCCTTATGGGCAAAATGGACGCTTTCTGGCTTATGCCCGACCCCGTCCTCATAACCCAGTCGAGCCTGATGATCCTGGCCGATTTTTCCTGCTCGAACGCCATCCCCTTCTACGCCCCTACTTACGCCCTTGTAATACACGGGGCCACCGCCTCTTTTGCCCCGGAGTTCCCGGATGCCGGCGCCGCGGCGGCGCGGGCGATAGCGGCTATCCGCAGGGGGGACGCCTTGCCGCCGGTAATTTACCCGGAAAAAACCAGCCTGCGCGTGAACGAGGAGCTCAGAGATAAATGCCGCTGGCCGCTGGCAAAAAAATAGCGCGCAGCCTATAAAATAAAAAAGGCCTCTTACGGGGCCTTTTTTATTATGCGGTCCTTAATTTAATGGGCTTTAAAAACCTGCGCCCCTATCCTGTCGGCAAGTTCGGGATTGTCGATGAAGGGATTTCGGTTGCCCTGGAAGCCTTCTATCAGGTCATTGCGCCGCCGCTCGTTCGCGTCGGGGGGATCCTGGCGGTTCCAGTCGAGCAGCATCTGCACATTATTCGTCCAAAAGCTGCTATAGTCCATCCCCTGGCGGATATTCTTGTCACTGTAGCGCTCTACGAAGTAGAACAGCGCGCGGGCCACATTGCCCTTGACGGAATTATCAGGTTCGAAGCCCTCTCTGCCGAGCTTCGAGCCGGAGGAGGTGCTGTAGGTGGCTTTTAAGACCATCGCGAACTTCAGGTTGGCGCGGCGGCCGTTCGGTGTGGACAAGGTCGCCATAAGATGATGCAGGTCGGCTACCATGGGAAGCGCGCTGTTGAAATAACTCTGCGGCCAGACATGCTCCGCATTGACGAAGTCTCCCGATACCCCGTCAGCGTTCTGGTCGCCCTTTTCCTTATAACTATCGCCATTGTCGCTGGAACCGTTCACGCAGAGTTCGGAATAAGCGGTTATGATGCCGGGGCCGCCGTTGCAGCCTGTATTGTCGGCCTTTGAGTACATAAAGGCTTTGGACGCTTTATAGGAGGCCGATGTCTTGCGGGGGGCCGGCGCCGTTGCCTCGTGCAGGTAAGCGAAGAGCGCTTCTCCGGACAGGGTATCCTGCGGCGCGCGGGGAAGGTTGAAGAGAAGGGGAGCCTCCGGGGCAGGCACGGAGAAAGAAAAACCCGCCGCTGAACCTTTAAGGGTAGCAAGGGCGGGCGCCGGCTGGGCTGCCGGAAATGCGAACGGCACGACGACGAGAGTTATCAGTGAGAGTAGACCTGTAAAGCGTTTCAACTTTCCTCCGGCTTGACTGAAATCAACTGATTTATATCAATAGTTTACACGACAAGGCCCATTAAACAAGGGCCAAAGGGCCCAGGCACAATATAGGCCTTTAGGCCTAGGAGAATATTCAACGGGTTAAACAGAACAAAGAAAAGAGGGCCGCCTAAGCAGCCCTCTTCATTCTTGGCTTCCTTGGTCTTTAGAAATTTACGTCCAGTTGCACCGTGTAGGTATTAGCCCCGGCTACTTTATCGTTATTGTAGACGTCATAGCCGAATATTACGCTGGTGTTAGCGGCGAAGTTCCAGGAAGCTCCGAAGCTGAGGGCTCCCAGCGCGGAGTCTCCTCCCTGATAGTCGATGGCCGCCCAGAGCTTGTCCGAGAGCTCGGTCATGCTCCTGTCCCAGGAGAGCAGTGCCCCGGAGTCAGCCTTCTTCCCTTTTTCATCCAGCAGCACTTTGTCGTTGCCGGTATAGTAGCCGGCGGAAAGCCTGCCCAGCTTTTTGAAGTTCTTCGCTACCAGGCCGTAAATAATATTCTGTTCGCTTACATCCTTCTTGAAGCCGAAGTTGTAGCCGCCGACGGCGAAGGCGGGACTGCCCGCGAAAAGGCCTCCTTCCAGGGTGGCGGCCTTGGCGTGCAGATACAGCGGGTTGCTGTCAGAGGCGAGCCCGGCTTTGATGAGGTCGAAACCGGCTTCCGCCTGCACTTTTCCCCCGGCGAACACGCCCAAGGTCGGGCCGAAAACGAAAACAGGGGCTTTCCAGGCGCCGCTGGCCTCTTTTTTTACCGGAACATAGTTGTCCACGTTCAGATGCCAGGTCTTGTATTTCTGTACATCCGTCGAGGGGATCCAGATCTGGGTGGACGGGGTGGCCCGGGCCGCCGCGGCCGAGAATATCAAAGCGAGCATAATAATTTTTTTCATTTCATCTCCTTGATCTTAAGCAAAAGCCCGCCCGCCGTACCGGCGGACGGGCTTCAGAAGTCATACTTAATCGTGCAGGTAGGCGGTTTCGCCGTGCTGCGCTTCGTCGAGGCCTGTCGCTTCCTCGCCCTCCGCGGTCTTGACCGGGGTTATAAGGTTGATGACCCAAAGCGCCGCGTAAGAGAAGAGGAAGGCGTAGAGCGCGGTGCAGAACACCGCCGCCACCTGCTTGCCGAAGAAAGCGGCGTCGCCGTGGTAGAGGCCGTTAGCTCCGGCGGCGTTGACCGCCGTGGTGCCGAACACGCCGAGCATGATCACGCCCAGCACGCCGCCCACGCCGTGGACGCCCCAGACGTCGAGCGCGTCATCCCATTCCAGCCTGTTCTTCAGGTTGACGGCCATGTAGCAGACCACGCTGGAGAGAATGCCGATGAACACCGCCGCCTTGGTGGTGACATAACCGGCGGCCGGGGTGATGGTGGCCAGGCCGGCTATAGAACCGGTCAGCAGCCCGACGAACTTGGGCTTCTTCTCGAGCACCCAGGCGATAGCCAGCCAGGTGATGGCGGCGAAGGAGGCCGCCACGTCGGTATTGACGAAAGCCAGCGCGGTCACCGAATCGACCTTCAGTTCGCTGCCGGCGTTGAAGCCGTACCACCCGAACCAGAGGAGGCCGGTTCCGAGCGCCACCAGCGGGATACTGTGGGCGCCGGGTTCTTTGATCTTGCGCTTGCCGACGAAGAACACCGAGGCCAGCGCCGCGAAGCCCGCCGTGGCGTGCACCACGATGCCGCCGGCGAAGTCGAGCACGCCGTGCGCGGCCATGAGGCCGCCGCCCCAGACCATGTGGCAGAGAGGGAAATATACGAAGATCAGCCAGGCCACCAGGAAGATCAGGTAGGCCTTGAAGTTGATGCGGTTCGTGAACGCGCCGGTGATGAGCGCCGGAGTGATCTGGGCGAACATCATCTGGTAGGCGAAGAATACCAGCAGCGGGATGCTGGTTGAACCGGCGAAGGCCGTCGTCGGCGTGATGCCGTGCATGAAGGCCATGTCCAGGTTGCCGATGACCTGGCCCTGGCCGCCGCTGAAGCACAGCGAGTAGCCGAAAGCGTACCACAGCACCGTGGTGACGCCCATCGAGACGAAGCTCTGGATCATGATGGCCAGTACGTTCTTGCGGCCCACAAGCCCGCCGTAGAAAAAGGCGAGACCGGGGGTCATGAGCATGACGAGGCTGGTCGACACGAGCATGAACCCGGTATTTCCGGTATCGAACATAGTAGTTTCCTCCGTAGTAGTATCAGCGCCTGGGCGCTAACATAATTATAGGGCTTGGCGAGGAGCGGAGGTATCAGGGATTCCCTGACCGGGGAGGGAGAAAAACCTTATGACGTTGTATGCGGAACGGCTTGATTTTATGCAACACCCTTGTTTTATCAAAGGCTGACAAGGCCTTCCTTGACGGCGTAGCGCGTAAGGCCGGCGATGCTGCTGATCCCTATTTTTTCCATTATCTTCTTGCGGTGGCTCTCCACGGTCTTAACGCTGAGCGACAATTTATGCGAGACTTCCTTCGTGCGCAGGCCCTCGGCGAGCAGCTGCAGAACTTCCCTCTCGCGGGAGGAGAGTATCGTGAACGGGCTGCGCGGGTCGCCCACGGGACCTTTGATGTAATCTCCCAGCACCACGCTGGTGATCCCGGCGCTGAGGAAGAAGCGCCCGCAGCTCACCGCCTTTATCGCGTCCAGCAGTTCTTCGAAAGCCGAATCCTTCAGGAGGTAGGCCTTTGCGCCGGCCTTGAAGATCTCGGTCACGTACTTGCGGTCATTATGCATGGAAAGAGCGATGATGCGCGCGCCCTTCAGGACTTTACCGAGCTTGCGCGATGCCTCTATGCCGTTCAGCCCCGGCATCGAGATATCCATTATAACTATGTCCGGGGAAAGTTCCCTGGCGAGGCGCACCGACTCTATCCCGTCCCTGGCTTCGCCTACCACCTTCACGCCGGACTGCTTCTCAAGCAGGGCGCGAAGGCCTTCCCGGAAGATCTTATGGTCGTCGCAGATGAGTATCTTTTTTTCCATTTTTATCTTTTTCCTTCCCTAAAGGCGCGGTAATAACGGCCAGGGTTCCGGCGCCGGGCCGGGAGCTCAGGCGGAAAACCCCGCCGAGGCGGGAGACCTTTTCCCTTATGGAGAAAAGCCCGAACCCGCCCTTGGCCCCGTCGTAGACGGAGGCCGCGGCGGCGTTAAAGCCGCCGCCATTGTCCCTGACCGTTACGGCGAGCCTGCCGGCGGCGCGGCGCACCCGCACCTTTATTTCCGAGGAGTTCCCGTGCTTGACGGCGTTCACCATGAGCTCACGGACGGCCTTGAACACCAGGACGCTCGTCTCGGTGGGGAGCGGCATCCTTTTGCCCTCGACGCGGAAATCCACTTTGATGCCGTGGCGCCGGCTGGAATCTTCGGCCAGCCGCTCGAGAGCGCTCTCCAGCCCCAACTCGTAGAGGATGGGGGACGCGAGCTGAAAGGTGAGGTTTCGGGTGGCGAGGATCGCCTCGTCGATGAAGCCGGTCAGGTTCTTCAGGTCGGAAGACGCCTCGGCCGCCGAGCAGAAGCCGCGCAGCGCCCCGGCTTTCATCTTTGCCATGGCCAGCGTCTGTCCTATGATGTCGTGCAGGTCCGTGGCTATTTCGCGGCGCTCGCGCTCCTCGGTCAGGATCAGCTCGGCCGAAAGCCCGCGCAGTTTTTCCTGATAGGAAAGTATTTCTTTCTGCCGCAGCTCGCGCTCCCGCACTTCGGCCTTCAGCGCGGAGTTGAGCTTTTGCAGCTCCGCCGTGCGCTCTCGCACGCGGCGCTCCAGGTCGTTGTGCGCGTCCAGGAGCGCCTTCGAAGCCAGCCTGCGCTCGAAATAGACCCGGAGCATGTCGGCCAGGGAATTTATTAGGTTGCGTTCTTCCGCCAGGAACGGGCCCTCCGCCTCTTTCGGCATTTTTTTCAGGTAGTAAACTTCTATCCGCCCGGAAAGTTCGGGGCTTACCTGGAAATCGCAGGCCTGCAGCCAGCGCGTGCGCCTGAAGCCCGGGTTGCGGCTTTCGGCATCCCCGACGACTATCCGCCCGGAAGTGAGCCCCGGGTATTGCCAGGCCGGGGGGATAAGCCTGACCACTCTTTCTAAAACCTCTTTTATGGAAAGGCTGTCGTCCTGCAGCACGCAAACCGTGGAGTGAAGCGCGTCCAGTTCTTTGACGCGTTCCCGCAGCGCGTGGATGACTTCGTTCTTCGGAACCTGGGGATGCAGCGCGTGGATAGCCTGGGCGGGCTTCAGCAGCTTATTGCGGACCTTGCGGTGAGGCGCCATAACCGAAGTTTACAAAATATCCGGAGCCGGGCCAAAGTATGGCGGGCGCTCTCGAAGAATTTTGTATTATTTAGCCATGCGGACAGGTAAGGCAATAAAGATCACCAGACTAACCTCCCCGAAAGACAGGCGTGCCGCGGCGCTGCTCATGGCGGCCTCCGACCCCTGGCTGCGGCTTGGAATTAAATACGACAGCTGCCTCAAAAATATAAAGACCCCTTTCCGGGAACTTCACGGCGCGAAGGATGCTGACGGCTTAAAGGGGCTGGTCCTCATCACGATGTACGGAACTTTGAAGGGTTATATACAAGCCCTCTGCGTAGCGCCCGCTGCCAGGGGGCGAGGGCTGGGCGAAAGCCTTATGCGTTACGCGGAAGAGAGGATCGCGAAAGACTCTCCTAACATTTTTCTCTGCGTCTCTTCCTTTAATAGAGGCGCCATACGGTTTTACCGCAGGCTCGGCTACAAGAAGGCCGGGCTGCTGAAAGATTTTTTGATAAAAGGCAGCGACGAAATACTTATGAGGAAAACGAAAGGCCCGCTGTTCTCATACAAGCCGGGCAAAAAATAAAAGGGACACTATGGCGAACAACAAGGCGAAAATATCTTTCCACGGCGCCGCCGGCGAGGTCACCGGTTCAAGGCACCTGCTGGAGGTCGGAGATAAAAGCGTGCTGCTCGACTGCGGGATGTTCCAGGGACACCGCAGCGACGCGGACGCCAAGAACCGAACCTTCCGCTTTCCTCCGGCCTCCGTGGACGCCGTGCTTCTAAGCCACGCGCACGTAGATCACTGCGGGCTGCTTCCGCTGCTTTACAAGAACGGCTGCGACGCCCCGATCTACGCGACCGCAGCCACCGCCGAAATAGCGGGTATAATGCTTGCAGACTCCGCCCGCCTCCAGGAGGGCGACGCGAAGTTCTACAACAAAATACACGCCGCGGAGAACCTGACCATAGAGCCGATGTACGGCGAGGAGGACGCCGACCTGGCGCTGCGGCATTTCAAGCCCCGCGAATATAACTCCGGCTTCGACCCGGTGCCCGGAGTAAAAGCGAAATTCCTCAACGCCGGCCATGTTCTGGGTTCCGCCATGACGCAGCTTGATATAGAAACCGCCGGGGGGATACGGCGCCTGCTTTATACCGGCGACCTGGGCCGCGCCGAAACCCTGCTGCTCGAAGACCCGGCGGCGCCACAGAGCGTGGATTACCTTGTGATAGAAAGCACCTACGGCGACCGCCTGCACGAGCCTCTCGCCGACGCGGCCGGGAAACTTGCGGACGTAATAAAGAAAGCCTGGAAAGAGGGGGGGAAGGTCATAATCCCCAGCTTCGCCCTGGAGCGCACGCAGGAGCTGATCGTGATACTGGACAAGCTGCGCGGGGACAAGACCGTCCCCGCTATCCCTATCTATGTGGACAGCCCGATGGCCGTCAGCCTGACCGAGATCTTCAACAAGCACCGGGACAGCTTCAGCTTCGACGACAAATTCCGTGATTACGCCCGCATCGACGGAGATCCGTTCGGCTTCGACTATATCAGCTACGTGCGCAGCAAGGAAGAATCGCAGCGCCTCAACAATCTGAAGGGCCCGATGCTGATAATCTCGGCCTCCGGGATGTGCGAAGGCGGCCGCGTTCTGCACCACCTCCGCAACAATATAGAGAAGGAGAACACCACTATCCTCCTCGTCGGCTACCAGGCCCAGGGCACTCTGGGCAGGAAGCGGCAGGACGGGCTTAAAAAAGTCAAGATCTTCGGCCTCGAGCACGAAGTCTGGGCCGGCGTCGAGACGATGCACACCTTCTCCTCGCACGCCGACAAGAACGACCTGATCGCCTTCATCAAAGCCGCCAAGCCCGCGCGCGGCGTCTTCCTGGTCCACGGCGAGCCCGAGGCCCGCGCCGCCCTCGCCGCCGCCCTCGCCGCCGAAGGCGTCAAGAACGTAAAATGCCCCAACACGGGCGAAGAGTTCGAGCTGAATTAAATCTAGACCCGATATTATCCGGTTAGCTAAAAGTCTGCTGGGCGGCCTACCGTGCGGGCCGGAACGCAAAATCGGCGTCGCGCACACCGTGCGCGCGCCTGCCGCTCT
>CAZUQT010000098.1:0-10800 GCA_964622585.1 uncultured Elusimicrobiaceae bacterium
CAGGGGGAAAAAGCCAGGGACAGCACGCCTTCGTTAAGGCCGGTTAAAGTTTTGAGCAAAGCCGTTTCGTTCATAGGTCCCCCTTGGCCGCAGTTCATAATTTATATAATTTACGGACAACATGCAAAAACAGCGCGTTAAAACCAGCGTAAAAGCCTCTATAAAAGACGGGCTGGCCTGGGCGGCGATGAGCGGTTTCGCCGACCCCTACGCCGTGCCCTTCGCTATGGCGCTCGGCGCTTCGACCATGGGGATCGGCGTCCTGCGCTCCGTCCCCTCGCTGGCGTCTTCTTTCTTCCAGTTCTTCAATGAAAAAATGGTGCAGGGCCTGGGCAGCTGCAAAAAAGCGCTGCTTCTGACCGTCGCCGTGCAGGCGCTTTCGCTCTTCGCCGCCGCCGGGGCTGTTTTCCTGCCGGCCGCCGCTGCTTTCCCGGCGCTGCTGGCCTCGGTGGTCGCGTATACGGTAGCCGGGAACATGTCCGGCCCGCCCTGGGCCGTGCTCATGGGCGAATACATCCCGGCCTCCAGGCGCGGCAATTTCTTCGGCTTCCGCTTCCAGGTGGTGGGCCTCACTTTTTTCGCGGCCAGCTTCCTCGCTTCGAAGATACTCGGCCTGGCCGGCGGGGCGACGCTTTGGGGCTTCTGCGCCGTTTTCGGCGCCGCCGGGATTTTCAGGTGCCTGTCCTATTATTTCATCATCTCCATGTACGAGCCGCGCACCAGCTTTCATCTGCCGCGCGGCACGGAGGTGAACTTCCTCACTTCGCTGGATTTCCGCAGGGGCAGGGTCCCGGCTCTTTTCTTCTCCGTGCTGGTGCTGCTGGGGTCTACTTACCTCGCCGCGCCTTACTTCAGCGTATACTCCCTCAAAGAGCTTAAGTGCGATTACCTGCAGTACATGGTCCTGATGAGCATAGGCCCGCTGATGACCTACCTGTTCATGAAGCGCTGGGGGCAGGCGGCCGACGCTTACGGAAGCGTGAAGATACTCAAGGCTGCCTTCCTGCTTATCCCGACAGTACCGCTCCTCTGGGCGCTCCACCGGAACTTCTATTACCTTGCCGCCGTGGAGATGTATTCCGGCGTCATCTGGGGCGCCTATCTTATCGGCATGAATAATTTTATTTACGAGACCATCCCGGCCCATTCCCGCGCGGGCTATAACGCTTTTTTCAGCTTCACTAACGGCCTCGCCCAGTTCGGCGGCGCGCTCGCGGGCGGCTGGCTTTACGAGCGCCTTCCCGCCCTGTGGGGCAGCGCTTTTGTTTTCCTCCTGCTTATTTCCGCTTTCCTCCGCGCCCTGGCCGTTATCCCGCTCTTCCTGATGGTGCGCGAGGTGCGCACCGTAAAGTCCGTGGGCCCGGTTGAATTGCTTCTTTTCGTCTCGGGCTTCAAGCCGCTGGTAAGGTAATTCCCCCGGCTCCGAACAGTTTCTCGTCTGGGCCTTAAGTCCTATTTACAGGTAGGTACGATAGCTTGACAAGTCAAGCCCATCCGGGCTTGCGGGCGGAGCGCTCCTGTGGTATAAATAATGTGAAGGCGGAACGTATACCGGGAGCGCAGCAATATGAAAAATATCTTAAAGGTCATCGCCGCGGGACTTCTGATCCAGAATTTAATTCCTTTCTCGTCCGCAGCCGGGAGCGAGGTTTTGAAGTCGGCGGGCCTTGCTGTTGAAGCCGCGGCAATGCCGGAAGTTCCTTCCCCGGCCGCCGGATCCGCCGGTCAGCCCGAGGCCGGGGGCCTGGACCTTTTCCGCGGTTTCGGCCGCGCCGAAATGCCTGAGGCGCTGGAACTGTCGCGGGAAAAGGGCGCGGGCGGCGAAAAGGCCCCTGTCGTCTCCATCAAACTTGAACCTATAAGGAACGCCTACCTTAAACCCGCCATTACTTTTGCCACCGGGGCCGGCACAAAGGTCCATGTGAGCGCCACCAAGGCCGCCAACTGTCCGGACGGCGGCAGCTCCTGCGAAGAAAAAGAGAAGTTCTTTTTGGTGCTTACTACCGCCAGGAACGAGAGCTACTTTGTGCGGGGCAATGATATCATCAACTGGGGCATTTTTTACAGCGGCTCAAAGACGGTAACTATAGACGGGGAGAAGTACGTGGTGAAGATACTCGCCGACGCCACTTCTCCGGAGGAAAGCGTGCTTGAAGTTAAGGGGCCCCGCGGCGTGGCCCTCAGCGCTACGCTTAAGAAGATCGGGGACGCCGTCGCCGCCAGGGGCGTGGACGTCAGGCTGGGCAGGTCTTATAAGCTGGCCTACGGGAACGAGATAGTGCAGGGGCCCGGCGGGACGAAATTCACTTCCAAGCTGCTGCTCCTTCTGCTCCCTTTCCCGGTAGTGGACGCGACCACCTATTTTATTTTTGACGCTTCGGATATAAAACCTTCCGGGGTCACTTTCCCAGCTTTCGAGCGGGGCTACAGTTTCAGGCTGCAGGGCGGCATACTGGACATCTCTAAAATATAAACGCTTCGGGTGAAAAAGAGAAGACCGGGACTGGCCCGGTCTTCTCTTTTCTATGGCGGCCGTACGCTTACTTTTTCTTAAGCAGGGTTTCCACTTTCTGCTGCAGGTTGGCGAGGCTTACGGGCTTGCTGATGAAGTCCCGGCAGTTCCTCTCCTGGGTAAAGAGCTGGCTCATGCCCTTGTCGTAAAAGTTGCCGGTCATGATAAAGACCGGGATGTCCGCCGTTTCGTCGCCCGCCTGCAGTTCCCTCAGCACTTCTATCCCGTTCATTCCGGGCATCGTTACGTCCAGGAAGATGATATCCGGCTTAAGGGCCGCGGCCTTTTCCATGCCGTCTTTCCCGTTGTGGGCCAGGGCTACCGTATGGCCCTGCCCGGAGAAATGCAGGGAGACAAGGTCGCCGAAATCCTCGTCGTCGTCGATCATAAGTATGGTGGACATTTTTGTTTTCTCCGGGATAAACAGGCCGCTTATATAAAAATTATATAATACTTTCGGGGCAGGCAAAAAACCATGGCCTCTCCAAAAAGGAAAAAATGAACATCTCCGAGGACATAAAGACGGTTTTCGCAAAAGACCCCGCCGCCCGCAGTCTTCCTGAAGTGCTTTTGTGCTACCCCGGGCTGCATGCCGTGTGGCTTTACCGGCCCGCCCACAGGCTTTGGGAAATGGGCCTCTATTTCCCGGCCCGCCTGATCTCGCACCTGGCCCGCCTGCTGACCGGGATCGAGATCCATCCCGGCGCTAAAATAGGCCGCCGCTTTTTCATAGACCACGGCATGGGTGTCGTCATAGGCGAGACGGCCGAGCTCGGCGACGACGTCCTGATGTACCAGGGCGTGGTCCTGGGCGGAACCTCGCTGGAGCATAAAAAGCGCCATCCTACGCTCGGCAATGGCGTGGTGGTCGGCTCCGGCGCGATTATTCTCGGCGCCATCAAGATAGGAGACCGCTCGCGGATAGGCGCGGGCTCGGTGGTCCTGCAGGAAGTCCCGCCGGACACCACGGTTTTCGGCGTCCCGGCGCACGGCGCGCGCGGCGGAGCGCCGGGCAAGGCTCAGCTGGACCATAACAAGCTGCCGGACTATTGCAGCGAAGAAATGCGGCGGATGCAGCAGCAGCTGGACGATTTGAGAAAGGAAATGGTAAAAAAATGAAATACGCCCAGAACATGACAGGCCTTATAGGCCGCACGCCGCTGGTAAAAATTAACCGGCTGTGCTGCACTTCGGCGCTCCTGCTGGCTAAGCTCGAATTCTTCAATCCTACCTCCAGCGTGAAGGACAGGGCGGCCTGGGGCATGCTTAAAGACGCCGAGGAAAAGGGCCTGCTGAAGCCCGGCGCGCTGGTGGTGGAGCCCACCAGCGGCAATACCGGGATAGGGCTGGCCTGGATCTGCGCCATCAGGGGCTACCGCCTTGTCCTTACCATGCCGGAAACCATGAGCATAGAGAGGCGCAAGATCATGGACGCTTTCGGGGCGCAGATAGTTCTGACCCCGGGCCCGGCGGGGATGGCCGGAGCCGTGGCAAAGGCCGAAGAAATACAAGCCTCGGTTCCCGGGGCTTTCATGCCCCGGCAATTCTCCAACCCCGCCAACCCGGCCATCCATGAAACCACCACCGCGGAAGAGATCTGGAGCGATACGGACGGGAAAATAGATATCCTGGTGGCCGGGATAGGGACCGGCGGAACCATAACAGGCGTCGCCAGAGCGCTTAAGAAGCGCCGCCCGGGGCTTAAGGTCATCGGCGTGGAGCCCGCCGCTTCCCCGATCCTGGGGGGAGGCAAGCCCGGCCCTCACCGGATACAGGGCATCGGCGCCAATTTCGTGCCTGAAATACTGCGCCGGGATCTTATTGACACCGTGATGCCTGTCGGCGACGAGCAGGCGGGCGCTATGGCAAGGCGGCTGATGCGCGAGGAAGGGATATTCTGCGGGATCTCGTCCGGCGCGGCCATGCACGCCGCCATCGAGATCTCAAAAGAGCCATCGTCCGACGGAAAAACTATAGTGGTCGTTCTCCCGGACACCGGTGAGCGCTACCTGAGCACCTGGCTGTTCGATGGCCTTCCGCCGGTCGGGAATTCGTATCATTGAACCTATGAAATTAGCGACCTTGTGCTATGTCAGAAAGGGCGGGAAAACCCTTATGCTTCACCGCGTGAAGAAGCAGGACGACGTCCACGAGGGGAAATGGAACGGCCTGGGCGGCAAGTTCGAACAGGGAGAATCCCCGGAGGATTGCGTCAAGCGCGAGATCCTCGAAGAAGCCGGGTTGAAGATAAAGAATCCCCTGCTGAAAGGCGTGCTGACTTTTCCGGACTTCGCCAGGAAAGAGGACTGGTATGTTTTTGTTTTCACCGCCTCCGAATTTACCGGCCGCCTCATAGACTCGGATGAGGGCGACCTGGCCTGGATAAAGGACGGGGACCTGCTGAAGCTGAACCTCTGGGAAGGCGACAAAGTTTTTCTGCCGCTGCTGAGGCGGCGCGGACATTTCTCAGGCAAGTTCCGATACAAAAAAGGCCGCCTGGCCGAATACAGCGTGGAAAAATACTGATATGAAAAAGGCCGATATCCTGGGGCTTATGAGCGGAACTTCCGCCGACGGGCTTTCCATAGCGCTCTGCGAGACCGGCGGGCGCGGGCTTAAAGTCAAAGCTTTCGGGAACTACCCTTACCCGGCGGCCCTGCAGGCGCGGATAATTTCGGCGAAGGATATGAAAGCGCCGGAGCTTTCGGCCCTGAATTTCGAGCTGGGCCGCCTCTGGGCCGGCATGGTGAAGCGCTTCTGCCGCGCCCATAAAACCGCCTATAAAAGCATAGCGGCTATCGGTTCGCATGGCCAGACGGTCTGGCACGCTCCCGGCCGTCCCGGCCATACCCTGCAGATAGGAGAAGCCTCTTTCATCGCGGAGGAAACGCGGCGCCCCGTCGTCTGCGATTTCCGCCCGGCCGATATGGCGGCGGGGGGGGAGGGCGCCCCGCTTATTCCTTTCCTGGACGAATATCTTTATGGCGGCGGAAAACCGGTGGCCCTGCAGAACATAGGGGGCGTGGGCAATATAGCTTTTGCCGGCAAGGGCGTTAAAACTTTCGGGTTCGACACCGGCCCAGGCAACTCCCTGATGGATACCGCGGTTAACAGGCTTTCAGGAGGCAGGCTTTCTTATGACAAGGACGGGGCCTGGGCTTATGCGGGGAACCCCGACCAGGCGAAGGTCAGGGAGCTTACAGCGCTTAGCTTTTTCAGCCGCCGCCCTCCGAAGTCGCTGGACCGCAGCGAATTCTCCGCGGATTTTCTACGGAAACATTTTAAGGCCCAGCTTAACGCGCGCCGCTCCCGGGACCTGCTGGCCACGCTCAACCTTTTTACAGCGGCGTCCATAGCCCTGGCCTTTAAGCGTTTTTCCCCGCGCGGAACGCGGGAACTAATAGTGAGCGGCGGCGGCGCCCTGAACCCCGCGCTTATGGATAACCTGGCGGCCCTGCTTCTGCCTTCCGGCGTGAGGGTCCGTTCATGCGCCGAGCTAGGGCTGCACCCGCTGGCCAAGGAACCGGCCTGCTTCGCGCTGCTGGCCTGGCTGGCTCTCGAAGGCCGCGTGAACCATTGCCCCTCGGCCACCGGCGCGCGCGGGCCCCGGGTGCTCGGTAAAATAATAAAACCCTGATGCCCCCGTCCGAACAAAGCCGCTCAAGACTGAGCTTGATGCTGCGGGCTTTCAAGTACCGAAACTACCGGCTTTTCTTCGGCGGGCAGTGCGTTTCCCTGATCGGGACCTGGATGCAGAGCGTGGCCCTGAGCTGGCTGGTTTACCGCCTTACTGGCTCGCCGCTCCTGCTGGGCATAACGGGTTTCGCCTCCCAGGCGCCAAGCCTGCTGCTCGTCCCCTTCACCGGCCCCGCGGCGGACCGCTTTGACCGGCGCAAAATATTGGTCGTCACCCAGATATTATCCATGCTGCAGGCGTTCGCGCTGGCGCTTCTCGTCCTGTCCGGCTCGCCGCAGGTGTGGCAGATAATAGCGCTGGCCTCGGTCCTCGGGTTCATAAACGCCTTCGACGTCCCGGCCCGGCAGTCTTTCATCGTGGAGCTGGTGGAGCGGCGCGAGGACCTGGCCAACGCCATAGCTCTGAACTCCTCGATGTTCAATTCCGCCAGGCTTTTAGGGCCGGCTATAGCCGGCGTCTGCATAGCCGCTTTCGGCGAGGGGGTCTGTTTCCTGGCCAACGCGCTTTCCTATATCGGGGTGATAGCCGCCCTGATCTCCATACGCCTGCCCGCCGAGCGCGGCGGCGGGAGCGGAAAAAAGGCGCGCGGCGGTTTTGCGGAGGGACTGCGCTACGCTTTCAACTTTCCGCCGATAAAATACGTGATACTCTTGATGGCCGTGGGCAGCCTGCTCGGCATGCCTTACGCCGTGCTTATGCCGGCCTATGTACGGGAGATACTCCACGGGGGGCCGAAGATGCTTGGCTTTATA
Source organism: uncultured Elusimicrobiaceae bacterium (assembly GCA_964622585.1). GTDB lineage: Bacteria > Elusimicrobiota > Elusimicrobia > Elusimicrobiales > UBA9959 > UBA9959. The sequence goes on from CAZUQT010000098.1 coordinate 6,962, forward strand.
ATGGGCTGTTCCGGGGTAGGGGCGCTTATAGGCGCGCTGCGGCTGGCCGGGCGCAGGCACCCCGCCGGGCTTGAGCGCGGCATCCCGGCTTTTACCGCCGTTTTCGGCCTCGGCCTGCTGGCTTTTTCTTTTTCCACCAGCTTCGCGCTTTCGGCTTTATTGCTTGGCTGCGCGAGTTTCGGCATGATCAGTTTCTTCGCTTCCGGGAATACGGTCATCCAGACGCTGGTCGAGGACGACAAGCGCGGCAGGGTGATGGCCCTCTATTCGGTGGCCTTTATGGGTATGGCCCCTTTCGGCAGTCTGCTGGCGGGCTGGGCGGCCAGCCGCATAGGCGTGGCGCATACCATGGCGCTCAGCGGTCTTTTTATGCTGGCCGGGGCCGCCGGCTTCTACTCTAAACTTAAGGAGATTTCCGCCCACGCGGCGCCGGTCTACGGCCGCCTCGGGCTTGAAGGCATGGCCGCCGGCGAGCTTGGGGAAGCGGAGCACGCGGCGCGGCCGGTCTGATTCCGCCGCCTGCTGCCTGAACAAAGTTTGGTAAAATTTAAGGGATATGGAAAAACGCGAACGGCCGCATCTCTCCGGAGATATCAGGACTATTCTTAAGAAAGTCTCGCGCTCGCTCTATTTAAGCCTGAATATCCTGCCCGAGCCCGTAAGGACTTCCATGGGCATCGGGTACCTGCTGTGCAGGGTCCTGGACACGGTGGTGGACGCCCCGGGGATCCCGGCGGCCGAAAAACTCAAGATCCTCGCGCTGGCGCGCGGGCTGGATAAGCCGGGAAGCGCCGACGCGCTGCTCGAGCATATCCGCCCGTTCTCCGCGCTCCCGGCCAGCCAGGGCGAGCGGGAGCTGCTGTTAAAGCTGGGCAAGATACTTTCCGTCTATTCGTCTTTCCCGGAAGAAGAGAAGGTCCTGTTCTCCGGGCTGCTCCGCGGCGTCTCCTCCGGCCTCGAGATGGACGTGCGCTCTTTCCCGGGCGGCGGGCCGGCGGCTTTTAAGACAGTCCGGGAGCTTGAGCTCTATTGCGCGCATACGGGCGGCGCCGCCGGCGTCTTCTGGGCCGGGCTTTACCGCGAAGCTATGCGGCGCTCCAGCGCCGGCATCTCTTTTTTTCCGTCCGAAAAGGACGCCGAGATGATAGGCTCGGCGCTGCAGATGACCAATATCCTTAAAGGCATGGCCGCCGACCTCAGGCTTGGGCGCTGCTATATTCCCCAGGAAGACCTGGATTCCAAGAACATGAAACCGGCGGACCTCCTGCTTCCTTCCAATATGGAGCGGGTTCGCGACATCACTTCCAAGTGGATGTACTGGGCACTGGACAGGCTGGACCAGTGCGAGGCTTTCGTTTCCGCCGTACCCAAAACGGAACTTTCGCTGCGGGCCGCGGTGATCTGGCCGGTTTACTGGGCCATGGATACGCTCGAAAAAGCGGCGCATTCCAATTTGCTGGACCCGGGCGACAGGCCCGGCGTAGGGCGCAGCCGCATCTACACCACCATAGCCTCCACGCCACCGCTGCTGCTCAGCAACACGGCTTTCGCGCGCGGTTACCGGTTCCGCAGGGAGACGCTGATAGGGTCAATAACTGGCGGGAATTTCGAGGGGAGGGCGATATGAAGAAAATAATTTTTTTACTGGCCGGGGTCTTCGCCGTCTGCGGCTGCGCCAGGCAGCTTAATCCGGCCGAAAGAGAAGAGGCCCGGCGGGCGGCGCTAGAGTTGAACTCCGTGATGGACATGGCTTCTTCGCGGCAGATCTCTCCCGTGGAATTCGAGTCCGGCTCCGCCCGGCTGCTGGAATCCTCTAGGCCCATCCTGGACCGGGTGGCCTCCGTCCTGCTTAACCATAACAAGCTCAAGCTGATAGTCTCCGGCCATACCGACGACGTGGGAACGGACGAGTATAACCAGGACCTTTCGGAGAGGCGGGCGGGCGCGGTTAAGATGTACCTGGCCACGAAAGGCGTGCACCCGGATTCGGTGCGCGTCTACGGCTACGGCGAAGCGCAGCCGGTAGTGAAAGAGACCACCGACCAGGCCCGCGCCCTCAACCGCAGGGTGGAGTTCCGTATCACCACGCGCGACTGGGGAACGGTATACTGAGGATCGAAAATCGAGGATTTGGGAAGGATAAAAGAAAAGAACCCGGAGCTGTCTCCGGGTTCTTTTTTTAGAGGGCGGTTTCGGTTTACCTCTGGTCGCCGTATTCCTGGTCGAACCTTTTGTACTTGTAGGCGAACTTGCCCGGCCTGCCGGCCGCCATCGCCTCGTCGCTCCATTGGAATTCTTTATTGCCAACGCGCACCATATCTCCGGAGACGCAGCCGGCTTTCTTGAGGGCCTTGTCCATGCCTATGGTCTTGAAGATCCTGTGCAGCCTGTCCCAGGAGTCCGGCTGGCCGAAGTTGGTCATGGAGATGAGCTTTTCGACCCTCGTGCCCTTTACGGAATAAAGTCCGTCGGCGTCCACCGTAACGGTGAAGCCGCCTTTAGCCTGTTTCGGGGCGGGGACGGACAGCGCGGCGGCCTGGTAAAGATCTCCTTCCTTTACCGTGGGCAGCAGCTTCAGGATGTGGTCCAGGAGGGGGCTTAGCCCCTTGCGGGTGGCGGCGGAGATAAGGAAGACCTCCCGCTTTTTGAATTTCTTTGCCAGGGCTTTCTGGACCTCGGCCGCTTCCGGGAGGTCTGATTTATTCACGGCCAGTATGGTGATCTTTTTGGCCAGCAGGGGATGGTAATCCTTCAGCTCTTTCTCTATCACGCGCACGGCTTTTTCCGGCTTCATTTTGCCGAAGCCCATGGGGTCCACGAGGTGGATCAGTATCTTGGTCCTCAGGATGTGCTTGAGGAAGAGGACGCCCAGGCCTTTCCCGTCGTGCGCTCCTTCGATGATGCCGGGGATGTCCGCGGCTGCGAAACTTTTTCCCTTGTGCGTGACTATGCCGATATTCGGGTTCAGGGTGGTGAAAGGGTAATCGGCTATCTTGGGTCTGGCGGCCGAGATGGCCGCGAGGAGGGTGGATTTCCCGGCGTTGGGCATGCCCACGAAGCCGACGTCGGCCAGCACGCTCAGCTCGAGGCGCGCTTCGTATTCTTCTCCGGGCTCGCCCAGCTCCGAGATCTTGGGGGCGGTGTTGAACCTGGTCTTGAAAGCGGTATTGCCGCGGCCGCCGCGCCCGCCTTTGGCGGCCATGAAGCGCTCGCCGTCCTTCTTCAGGTCGGCCAGGACGGTCCCGGCGCGCTTTACCACGGTGCCGCACGGGACGTAAAGAGTAAGGTCCTCGCCATAGGCGCCGTCCTTGCGGTTGCCCTTGCCGGGGGAGGCGTCCTGGGCGGTGATATGGGGGTGGCAGGCTATCTCGGCCAGCGTGGTGATATTGGCGGAGGCTTCGAACCAGATGCTGCCTCCCTTTCCGCCGTGCCCGCCGTCGGGGCCGCCGTAAGGGATGTACTTTTCCCTGCGGAAGGAGGAGCAGCCGTCGCCGCCCTTGCCCGCTTTAAGATAAACGCGGGCGGTGTCTACGAAGCCCGAAGCTACGCGGTGGTCTTGTATTTTAGCCATAATGCTTGCCTGGAGGGAATATAATAAAAAACCTCCTGAACGCTTTCAGCACCCAGGAGGCTTTACCTAGCGAAAGGTTATTTCGCGGAGGGGTAAACGCTGATCTGTTTCTTGCCGCGTTTCGCCCATTCGAACTTCACTTCGCCGGTTACTATGGAGAAGAGGGTGTCGTCCGAGGCGCGCCTTACGTTCTCGCCCGGGAGGAACTTGGTTCCGCGCTGGCGGACCAGGATCTCTCCGGCGTTGACTTTCTGGCAGCCGTAGCGCT
>CAZUQT010000099.1:0-10732 GCA_964622585.1 uncultured Elusimicrobiaceae bacterium
GGGGGAAACCGCGCAACGGTTTCCTCTTCCAGGGTTCGCGGGGCAAAACCCCTGACAGGCCCCCGACTACGCATCTCGACGTGAGTACAGCGCAAACCATACAACTATCTTTATGCACCCTTTACTAGAAAAGAATCACACAGGAACCCTTTTCCCCCTTTTCTCCATGCGCCACAAAAAGGACTGGGGCATCGGCGACACCCGCTCCATGACCCTCTGGTTCGACGCGCTCAAGGCGATGAACATAGACCTGCTGCAGGTCCTCCCCATCAACGAAATGCCCCCCGGCGTCTCCTGCCCCTACACCGCCCTCTCGGCCTTCGCGCTCGACCCCATCTACATAGCCGTGGACGAGCTCCCGGAGCTCCAGGGCTCGGCCGCCCTGAAAGAAGAAATAAACTCCCGCCGCTTCCAGGCCGCGATAAAGCGGCTGCGCCTCTCCAAGACCGTGATATACAGCGAGGTCCGCGACCTCAAGTTCACCACCCTCTGGAAAGTTTACACCCATTTCCATCAGAACCATATCCTTAAAGATTCTTCCCTGGCAGCTGAGTTCAGGGCCTTCTGCCAGGCCAATGCCGGCTGGCTCGACGATTACGCGGTCTTCCGCCGGCTGAAGGACACGCACAGCTGGACCTCCTGGACCCACTGGGAGGAGCCCCTTAAAACGCGCGACCAGGCGGCCCTTCGGGAAATACACGTCCGCGAAGAGAACCAGATACACTTTTTCAAATACCTCCAGTGGGCCATCCACCGCCAGTGGACCGCGGCGCGCGTCCGCGCGGCCGAGCTCGGCATAAAGCTCCTCGGCGACCTCCCTTTCATGGTCAACCAGGAAAGCTCCGACGTCTGGGCTCGCCAGGCCGAGTTCGACATAGAGCGCGAGATAGGCGCCCCGCCCGACGCTTTCAGCGAGACCGGCCAGCGCTGGGGCCTGCCGGCCTACAACTGGGGCGCCGTCGAGGAGAACAATTTCGAGTGGTGGCGCTCCAAAGTAAAAAAAGCCGCCGAATTTTACGACCTCTTCCGCATAGACCATATGGTGGGCTTCTTCCGCACCTGGGTCATACCGCATGACGTTGCGCTCAAGCCTGATTTCGACATAAAGGACGAGAGGGGCCAGCGCGAGCGCGGCAAAAGGTTCCTGCAGGCCGTGGCCGGCGCCAGCCATATGCTCCCGGTCGCGGAGGACCTGGGCCTCATCCCCCCCTACGTCGGCGAGGTGCTTGCGGAGCTGAACATTCCCGGCTACAAAGTGATGCGCTGGGAAAAAGGCAAGGACGGCAATTACACCGACCCCACTGCCTATACCCCCGTCTCGCTGGCCACCTCCTCCACCCATGACAACGAGCCCCTGGCCGACTGGTGGGACACGGTGGACCCCGCGGAGAAAAAACTTTTCTGGAAGCTGGCTTCGGGAGAGGACTCCCGGCCGCCCGTTTTTTCGAAAGCGAGCGGCAAGCTTCTGGCTTCGCTGCTCGGGGCGGGGTCGCGCATAGTGATCCTGCCCATACAGGATATCTTCGGCTCCAGGGAGCGGGTGAATACCCCCGGCACGCTGGGAGACCAGAACTGGACCTACCGCTTCCCCACCCCAGCGGAAAATTTCCTGAAAAAACACGCGGACACCGCCGCAAGCTTCGCGGCCCTGGTCCGGGAGAAAAGAAAATGAAAGAACCGGCCACTTTAAAAAGCTGCCTGACCCGCGGCCTCTGCCTGCTGGCGCTGAGCGCCCTGTCCGCCTGCTCGCTGAACCGCCCGGCGGCGCGCGTCACTTCCGGAGTTATAGACAAAGGCCTTCCCGCCGTCTTCAGCCAGGCCGACGCGCAGTACGCGAAGGAAGCCCTGCCGGCCAATCTGCAGCTGATGGAAATACTCCTGCAGAGCGACCCGGGCAACAAGGCCCTGCTGGTGAACGCCTCGCAGGGCTTCTGCGGCTACGCGCTGATGTTCGTGGAGGACGAGAGCCCGGAGCGGGCCTCCGGTTTTTACTCCAAGGGCGAAGCCTACGCCGCCCGCGCGCTTAAAGGGACCTCCCCGGCCGCCGCGAAGAAGTCCGACGTGCCGCCGCTGTTCTGGAACACTTTCTGCAAGGCCCTCAACATAAACATCAACCGCGACAAGCCGGAGGTCCTGGCCGAGCTGCCCACTCTGGAACCGGCCATAGAAAAACTGCTGGAGCTGGATCCTTCTTTCTATTACAACGGCGCCCAGAGCCTGATGGGGGCCTATTATTCCCTGCGCCCGCGCATGTTCGGCGGGGACCCCGACAAGGCTAAAAAACATTTCGAGCTTGCGCTGACCGGCGCCGGGGAGAACTTCCTGCTGAACCGCTTCCTCTACGCCAAGCTGGCCGCGGTGGCCGCCCAGGACCAGGAACTTTTCGAAAAGCTGCTCAACTCGGTGCTCTCGGCCGAGCCCCGCGAGGGGAACGCCAGGCTGGCGGACGAAGTGGCCAAAATAAAAGCGAAGAAGCTACTGGAGAAAAAAGATGAACTATTTTAAAAAATCGGCCGCTCTTTGCGCTTTGCTCCTCGCCCTCGGCGCCGGACCCGCCAGGGCCGAGACCATGGTGAAGTTCGCCACGCTGGCCCCGGACGGCTCTACCTGGATGAAAGCGATGAAGCAGTTCACCATAGAAGCCTCCTCCAGGACCGCCAACCGGGTAAAATTCAAGCTTTACGCCGGCGGCATTTCAGGCGACGAGAAAGACGTGGTGCGCAAGATCCGCCTCGGCCAGCTGCAGGCCGGCGGCTTCACCGGGGTGGGCCTGGGCGAGATAGCGCCGGAGGCGCGCCTGCTGGACACGCCTTTTCTTTTCAAGAACGCCCAGGAAATAGACCATATTTACAAGACCTTCGACGCGGACTTCCGCAAGATCTTCGAAAGCAAGGGCTATATACTCCTGGGCTGGGCCGAGGTCGGCAATGTCAATATTTTCTCCAACTCGCCGGTCACCAAGCCGGAAGACCTGAAGAACCTGAAGATGTGGCTCTGGGAAGGCGACCCGATAGCGGAAGCGATGTTCGCCGCGCTCAAAGTAAAACCCATCCCCCTCTCCGTCATGGACGTGATGACCTCGCTGCAGACCGGCATGCTGAACGGGGTGTACGGCTCCCCGCTTTCCGTGATAGCGCTGCAGTGGTTCTCGCGCATGAAATATGTTTTCTCCCTGCCCATAACCAACGCTTCGGGAGCGGCCGTGATCTCCAAAAAAACCTTCGACGCGCTGTCCAAAGAAGACCAGAAGATCCTGCTGGAGCTGGGCGAAAAGCATTTCAGGGCCCTGACCCTGCAGAGCCGCAAGGACAATGAGCAATCCATAGCCATTCTTAAGACGAAGAAGCTGCAGTTCACCGACCCCGCCGGCCCGGCCGTGACGGCGGAATTCGAGCGGGCCGGCGAGCAGGCAAGGCTCTCTTTGGTAGGCAAGCTCTACCCCAGGGAACTCCTGGACAAAGTGGAAGCCGCCCTGAAATCCTTCCGCGCCTCTAAAAAGAACTGAAAGCCCTGAACGGCCCGGTCCCCCCGGGGGCCGGGCCGTTTTTATTTCCAGCCCCGCCCGCGCTTCAAATCCCTTCCTTATATTAAGGCCCTTACTCTTCACTGGACACCGGCATTGTTTTTTGTATAATAATTTTGGGTAAGGGTTAACTGTTCACTTTTCACTGTTCGCTGTTCACGCTTTTCGCCGCCGCGGCGCGGTTTCGCGCCCGCACGGCAAGGCAAGTGAGCTGTAAAATAACGCTTTAAGGCTTCACCGATCTGCTGTCCGCGGAAATATTATCCGCGTGATTTTCTACGGGGGACGAAGATGAAGCGGCAAGATAAACCCAGCGCAGCCATTGTACGACCGGGGCAGCCGGCAGGCGCGCCCCAATTCGACTTTTTCGACCGGCTCGGCGGGCCCGTACTCGGCGAAAGCGCCCGGGGCGGCGCGGAGCTGAAACGCCGCGGCAGGATCAAGAACCGCAGCAAAGCACTTTTCGCGAACGTGCCGGAGCTCGCCTGGATAAAAGACAGCGGGGGCCGGTTCATTTCGGCCAGCCACTCTTTCGCCGGGGCCTGCGGGGTAAGCCACCGCGACCTGATAGGTAAGACCGACTGGGAAGTCTGGCCGCGGAAAGTGGCCGCTTCCTACTCCGAACAGGACAGGAAAGTCCTGGACTCCGGCCTGCCCGACCGCGCAGTTTTCAACTCCGCGCGGGAAGGGGACGAAGACCGGTGGTCGGAAATAGTCAAAACGCCGCTCTTCGGGAAGAACGGGGAGGTCCTCGGCACGCTCGGGATAGCCCGGGACATAAGCTCGCATAAGCTTGCGGCGGGCCAGCTCAGGCTGGTGGCGCGCCAGGTGATACGCGCCAGGGAGGACGAAAAGAAGCGCATCTCCAGCCTTCTCCACGACGAACTCGGCTCCCATATAATGCTGCTCAGCTCTTCCCTTTCCCTGGCTCACCAGGAAGTGGTGGGGAACGAGCCCGGCCGCGCCGCCGCCAGGCTGGAAGAGACCAAAAAAGCGGCGCGCGGGCTGGCGGCAACCCTGCGCAATATCTGCCATGACATCAGGCCGCCGGCCATGGGCGTCTCCGGCCTGGCCGGCGCCGTCGCCGAGCTCGCGGCCAGGACGGAGCGCTGCACGGCGGTAAAGACGCAGTGCTCCATCCGCCTTCCTGACGAGAAGAAGATAGACGACCTGGTCAGGATACTGGCCTACAGGATCATCCAGGAATCGCTGAACAACGCCGTCAAACATTCGGGGGCGCGCTCGATAAAGATCGGGCTGAGCTGCGCCGGCGGGCGGCTGAAATTCTCCGTCGCCGACGACGGAAAGGGTTTCGACGCGGACGACCGGGAGTTCCTTGACCGGAACCCCACCCTGGGCCTCCGCATCATGCGGGAGGAAGCGGAATCACTGTACGCCTCCCTTTCGGTGGACTCGACTCCCGGTTTCGGGACCGTGGTAAAAGGGGATTTCCCCCTCGACCCCGGCCTGGTCAAGGAATAATATGCCTATCAAAGTCATTATCGCGGACGATCATTCCCTCGTGATGGAAGGCCTGAAACTTCTGCTCGAAAAGAACGCCAGGGACATAATTATAACCGGGGAGGTGCCCAGCGGGAAAAAGCTGCTGGAGCTGGCGCGGAAAAAGCCGGCCGACGTCTACCTGCTCGACATCGCCATGCCGGGGCTGAACGGCATAGACACGGCCGCGCGGCTGCTGCGCTCGGAGAAGGACGCGAAGATAATCTTCCTCAGCATGTACGACGACAAGCCCACCGTCACAAAGGCCATGAAAACGGGCGCGAAAGGCTACCTCCTCAAAGAATGCGCGGCCGACGAGGTCATAAAGGCCGTCCGCGAAGTGCACAAAGGCGGGCACTACCTCAGCCCCGCGCTGCACGGCTTCATGACCGAGACGCTGCAGGGCAGGGCCGCGGACGCTTCGGAGCCGGCGCCCGCGGGACAGCTTACTTCGAAAGAGCGGGAGATAGTGCAGCTCATAGCCGAGGGCCTGGCCAACAAGCAGATCGCCCGGGAGCTGAAGATCTCCGCCAATACCGTCCACGCCCACCGGAACAATATAGCGCGCAAGCTGAACATCCACAAGCAGACCGACCTGGTGCGCTACGCCGTCAGGGAAAAACTGGTGAAATTGTAAAAGCCGGGCTAACCCTTTCAGGCTAGCCACATTTTTAATACCGTCCTAGCCCTATTTGGGTATTCCAACCGTATAGATAAATAATTAGACTACCCGTGGGGGTAGGTAGCAGCCTGCCGGGAAATACGGGCCGTCTCCCGGCGCCGCCGACTGAACTCCGGGCGGAAGAAGGCCGGCACGGACCAGGCGCGGCTCCGGGCGTTTTCCCGGAGGGCGCGGCGTAATATTTCCGGCAGGCTGTGAGGGGGGCAGATGAAAACCAAAGAACGACAGAACCGCTCCGTGAAGACGGGGCGCGCCCCATCCACGGAAAAAGCGGCCCGGCCGCGTTCCGTGCAGGCGCTGAATTTCTCTTTTTATCTCGAAGCCGCGCGCCTCCTGCTGCTGGCGCGCCCGTGTCGCGTGAAAAACGGGCGGCAAGCCGACTTGGCCCGGCTCTTGCCTTTACTTTCACGGCTTGTCCCGGTTGCCGGCGGCCGGAGCCGGCCTGTCTTAGACCGGAGTGACTAAAATCACCTTGTTTTCCGCGTGGTTCCCCTGTATACTGATTTTGGGGAAGGGTTAATTAAGTTCTATATCTGGTTTTTCCGCAGCGGCTGCGCGTTTCCGCGCGGCCGCGGTGTTGCGCGGGGGACGTATGGCAGGGAATAATTTAAAAATACTGGCGATAGACGACGATAAGAACTTCCTTGAAGTCCTAAGGTCCGCGCTCGGAAAAACTTTCCCGCAGGCCGGTTTTTTTTCGGCCATGGACGGCGCCGGGGGAATAAACCTCGCGCTGGCCGAGGACCCGAACCTTATCCTGCTGGATATGATAATGCCGGAAATGAACGGCTTCGAGGTCTGCCGCCGCCTTAAGGCCGATCCGCGCATTGCGGATATTCCGGTGATATTTTTGACGGCTATGAAAGCGGACGCCAGTACTTACGTCGAGGCTCTCGAAGCCGGGGGCGAAGCTTTTCTGCTTAAACCCACGGAACTCGGCCAGCTGATGTTCCAGGTCCGCGCCATGGCTAAGATCAAAGAGTCGGCCCGGCTTATATTTAAGGAAAAAGAACGTCTGGAAACGCTGGCCGCGGACCGAACCCGGAAACTTGAAGCCGAACTCGCCGAGCGGAAGCGGATGGAGCACGACTTGAGACTTTCCGAGCAGAAGTACAAGTCCCTGGCCGAAACCCTCCCGGACCTGATCTGGGAGACGGACGAAGCCGGCGCCTGCGTTTATATCAGCCCGAAGGTCAAAGATCTCCTCGGGTGCGAGGCCCGCGAAGCGCTCGGGAAAAATTTAACCCGGATCATCTGCGCGGGGGATGAAGCCGCGGCCGGGCGCCTTGCCGCCAGCATGCTCAACAGAAAATCTTTCCGCGATCTTGAAAGCGCCACCGCGCATAAAGACGGGCGGGAGAGGGTGCTGGAATCCAGCGGGAACCCGGTTTTCGGCGAAGCCGGCCGCTTCGCCGGCTACAGGGGGATCAGCAGGGACATCACGGAGCGCAAGCGCCTCGAAGGGGAGAACGAGCTCAAGGCCACGCTCCTGGACTCCGTAAAAGACGCGATCTATCTCCATGACCCCGAAGGGCGCATAGTCTACGCCAATGAAGCGGCGTACGGGCAGCAGGGGTACACCGAAGAGGGAATGAACGATATAAATTTCCGGCAGCTGCTTACCCCCGCTTCGGCGGCGGAATTCGCGGCGCACACGAAATACGCGCTCGAGCAGGGAAAGGCCGTGTTCGGCTCGGAGCACCAGCGCGCGGACGGCGGCATAATGCCCGCGGAAACCCACGCCCACGCCCTGGAGCTGGACGGAGAAAAATTCGTCCTGCGCGTGGTCAGGGACATTACGGAGCGCAAGCAGGCGGAAAGGGCCCTGAGGGAAAGCGAGGAAAAGTTCAGGGTGACCTTCGAGAGCGCTCCCGTCGGGATGTGCCTGGCCGATACGGAAGGGCGCATCCTGACGGCCAACGGCGCAATGTGCTCCATCCTGGGCTACTCCATGGGCGAACTTCTGCACCGCGGCTTCCCTGAATTCGCCCATGCCGACGATAAAGCCTCCGTCCTGAAATGGCTCCCCAGGATAGTGAACGGGGGGCCGGCGCCGCGCAGCCTGGAGCTGCTGTTTACGGGCCGGGACGGCCGGCTTATCAGCGCGGAAGTCTCCGCGGCCGGCTTCAGGCACTCGCCCGGTGGCCAGCCGGGGCTCATTATAGCGCTGCAGGATATCACCGAGCGGAAAGAGAACGACCGCGCCCAGCGCAAACTTATGAAGGAGCTGCAGAGCACCAACTCCGAGATAATGCAGTTCAACAGCCTCATCGCCCACGACCTGCAGGAGCCGCTGCGCATGGTCAGGAGCTACTCGCAGCTGCTGGAAAAGCGCCTGGCCGGGAAACTGGACGGCGCTGCCCAGGAATTCCTCGGCTATGTGATAAACGGCGGCAAGCTGATGCAGAAAATGCTGGAAGACCTTATGTATTACCTTCGGGAGGGAGCGAACCCGGAAGAGCTGCAGGAGGTGGACCTGGACAAGGTGATGGGCCAGGTGCTCTTCCTGCTGAAAAGCTCCATCGAAGAGACCAAGGCCTCGGTCACCTGTGCCCGCCTGCCGGTGGTCATCGCGAACAAGTCCCAGATGATGCACCTGATGCAGAACCTGGTCGGCAACGCCATCAAATTCCGGAGGGACGAGCCCCCGCGGGTCTCTGTCACCTGCGAAGCCGCCCAGGGCGAATACATTTTCAAAGTAAGCGATAACGGGATAGGGGTGGACCCAAAATTCTCGGAGCGCGTTTTCAAGATCTTCCAGCGGCTGCACTCGCGGGAAGAGTACCCGGGGACAGGCGTCGGGCTGGCTCTGTGTAAAAAGATAGTGGAAAACCACGGCGGGCGCATCTGGCTGGAATCCGCGCCGGGGAAAGGGACCGCCATCTATTTCAGCGTAGCGAGACGAAGCCCCGTCCCCGAAGGACGGAAAGCGGGCCTGAATGCAGGAAAATAAAAAGAACTCGGTAGAAATATTGCTCGTAGAAGATAACCCGGCGGATATCCGGCTCGCCCGCGAAGTTCTGGGCGTGTGGCGGAGCCGCTTCAATCTGAACGTGGCGCGGACAGGGGACGAGGCGCTCGCCTTCCTGCGCCGCGAGGGCGGCCACGCCGGCAAGCCGAAGACGAACCTGGTGCTGCTGGACCTGAACCTGCCCGGGAAAAGCGGGCTGGACGTGCTGGCCGAGATCAAAGGCGACAAGGAACTGAAGCGCATCCCTGTCATCATACTCACGAACTCCTTTATGCAGTCGGACGTGGAGAGCGCTTACGATTCCCACGCGAACTGCTATATCGTAAAGCCGATAGACCTCGCGGAATTCGGGAAGGTGGCGAGGGCGATAGAGAATTTCTGGTTTACGGTGGCAAGGCTTCCGGAGGCTTGTTAACTATGGAAACGCTGAAAATAAAAGTGCTCATAATCGAGGATGAAAAACCTTACCTCAGGCTGATGGACGCTTTCCTGGCCGAAGCCTCGGCCCACGGGCGGGATTTCGAAGTCGGCAGCGCCGAAAATCTCGCGCAGGCGCTGGAGCAGCTTAAAAAAACGAATTTCGACATAATCCTGTCCGACCTCTTCCTGCCCGACAGCGCCGGGCTCGAGACCTTTACCGCCGTCCACGGCCGCGCGCCGGATACGCCGGTGGTGCTGCTTACCGGGCTGGAGAACGACGCCGTCGCCGAGGAGGCCATGCGCAGGGGAGCGCAGGACTACCTCCTGAAAAAATCGTTCAACCCGGAAACCCTCGCCCGCGCGATAATGTACGCCATCGAGCGCAACGGGATAGAGGTCAGCCTCCGCGCCTCCGAGGAGAGGTACCGCACGCTGATAGACGCGCTGGACGACGCTATAGTGGTCTTCGACCAGGACCTGCGCGTCATCATGGCGAACCCGGCTTTTAAAGCGGCGCTCAGGCCGGAGGACCCCCGCGCGGAGGTCACTGGCAGGAGACTGCCGGAAGTGGTCTCGGCCCTGCCCGAGAAATGCGAAAAATTATGCCGGCAGGCCCTTTCGGAGGGAAAGATAATCACCGCCGAGGAACCCTGCGTCTGGAACAACCGGCAAAGCGTGCTGGAGATAAAATGCGTGCCCGTGCTGGCCGCCGGCATACCCAGGCGGGTCGTGGTCGTCGCCAGGGACATCACCGAGCGCAAGCAGGTGGAGCAGCTGAGGGACGATTTCGCCTCTTTAGTCTCGCATGAGCTGCGGTCCCCGCTGACCTCCATCACCGCCGGGATCGGCATGGTCCTGGAAGACGGGGGCAGGCGCCTGTCGGAGGAGGAAAAGATGCTTCTCACCGTCTCCTATAAGGACGCCCAGCGCCTGGACAGGATCATAAGCAAGCTCCTTGAAATGTCGCGCCTGAAATCCGGCCCCTCCCGCTTCAAAAAAACCGTGGCGGACGTGGTCGGGCTCGCCGACGAAGCCATAGAGAGGTTCACCCCCCGGGCCAAGACCCGGAACATAGAGCTGAGGAGGCAATACTCGGCCCCGAAGATAGAGACACTGCTCGATACCGACGGGATAACCGAGGTTTTCACGAACCTGCTGAGCAATGCCCTGAAATTCACCGCGAAAGGAAGCGTGGAGATAGGCGTGGCGCAGCAGGGAGACCGCATCGAGTGCTATGTGAAAGATACGGGCACCGGGATTCCAAAAGAGAACCAGCCCAGCCTTTTCCAGAAATTCATGCGGTTCGGGAAACCCGTGGCGGAAGAAGAAAAAGGAACCGGCCTGGGACTTTTCATAGTCAAGGAGATCCTGAGGCGGCACAACGGCACGCTGGCCGTCTCCAGCGAGCCGGGGATAGGCACGACCTTCACCTTTACTCTGCCGAGGCTTCTGCAGGAGGAGGCCCAGGATACGGGAGGAAAACAGGAAACGAACCGCCAGTGAATTGATATAATTAATTCGAGGCGATGATGTCCGCCGCCCCGCACAGTCTGCTGTAAAACCCGCCTCGGAATTATTTTGAGGCGATTTTGAGCCGAGGCAAGGCGCGAGAAGCGAGCAGGCTTGTAAAGCCTGT
>CAZUQT010000100.1:0-10600 GCA_964622585.1 uncultured Elusimicrobiaceae bacterium
TGGCCTTGCCCATGACGCGCATGAGCATCATGCGCCCGGCTATGATCACCGGGGTCTCGGCGGGGCACTTCGCGGCCTCCGCAATTTTATGGGTCAGCTTGAAACGGTGCGGAAAGGGGTCGATGCCCTTTTCCCTTATCGCTTTTATTTTCGCGTAGTTGTTGGCGACTATTTCATTGATGCCGGAATTAGGGGGTGTAGTCATTTTTTTGAAGCTATCGCGTCCTTTACTATTTTTACCAGGTTCTTGGGCTCGAAGGGTTTCTCGACGAAGGCGAAGATATTGGAAGCCAGCTCGAACAGGTCCTTCATCTGCCCTTTGGCGGTGAGTATCACTATGGGGATATGGCTGAGCTCCTCGATCTCCTGCAGCTTCGACTGCAGCGTGTAGCCGTCCATCTCCGGCATCATGATATCCAGGATTATCACGTCGGGAATGATCTTGTTGGGATCCTTGGCCGTGAGTTTATTGTAAGCCTCAAGGCCGTTATAGGCCTCAAGCACTTCCAGCTTTTCGCGCTCCATAAGCACTTTTATCAGGTACACCACGTCTTTCTCGTCGTCTACAACCAGTACTTTGGACATAAATCTCCTGTAGGCTCCGACACAGATTACGGACCGCCGGCGGCCCATTAATATAATCATTTATTTTACAAGAAATAGCGCGAAGAGGACAAGCACCTTCAAATCGCCGCCCAGGAGCCATGCTCCGCGGAAGGCCGGGGCCTCTGGTCAGCGGGCGGCCAAACAATGTAGAATAATTCTTTGATTTATTCAAAGGACGATGCTTCACCAATGAGGTTGATCGCGGCTTTTGCCGCCGTTTTAGCTCTCTGCTCCACGCTCTTCCCGCTGAGCGCCGCCGCTCAGGCGGAGCGCGAGGAGGAGCGCGTCACGCTTGCCACCGAGGACGGCTGGAACCTCGGAGCGCGCTACCTGAAAGCCGCCGCCGGCGCCCCCACGGTGGTGCTCATACACACCCAGAAAAGCGACCTAAGCGAATGGGACGCCTGGTTCAAGCCCCTGAAGCGCTACGGCTTCGGCTACCTGGCCATGGACCTGCGCGGGCACGGCAACAGCTTCGTGAGGCCGGACGGCTCCACCACCACCTGGCGGGCTTTCGCCGTGGACGGGCAGGACAATGAATACAACAAGATGCTGCGCGACGTGGAAGCGGCCCTGGTCTACCTCTCCACGCATTCGGTAGCCCCCGAAAGCACGGTGCTCGCCGGCTCCGTGCTGGGCGCCAACCTGGCGATCAAGGCCGCGGCCATACACCCGGAAGTAGGGATGGTCGTAGCCATCTCGCCGGTCCTTAACGTGAACGCGGTACTGTCGGTAAACCCCCTGCGCGCCTACGGCAGAAGACCGCTGCTGCTCATAGCAGGAGCCGACCGGGCACGCCAATACACTGAATTTCAGATCCTCAACAGCACCGCGAAAATAGCCTGCGGCAAAGAAAACACGTCGGTGATCGTAGAGGCCAAAGGCTTCGGCCCGGGGCTGGTGAACAAGTACAATGTGCGCCGGGTCCTGGACTGGATACTCAACCCGCGCCTCCCCGAGATCGTGGACTTTTCCACCGCCGCGGCCTCCGGGCTCGCCCCGGGAACCACAGGGCAGGCCGAAACCGCCCCGGAAGAGCCGGGAACGATGCCGGACTATACCAATGAATAAGAGAAAGAACAGCGACGCTTTCACGAAGTATTCGAAACTCCCCACCGAGCAGAGCAACCCGCGCACGCGCGACCTGGACCGGGTGCCGCTGCGGCGCGTGCTTGAAAAGCTGAATTACGAGGACAGCCTGGTCCACCGCGCCGTGGCCGCGGCGATACCGCAGATAGAAAAAGCCGCGAGGGCGGTCTCGAAAAGCTACCTGGCCGGGCGCAGGATCTATTTCATAGGCGCCGGGACCAGCGGCAGGCTGGGCGTGCTGGAAGCCGCCGAGATCCCCCCCACCTACGGGGTGGCGCCGGAGATCTTCACGGCCCTGATGGCCGGCGGCCAGATGGCCGTCTTCCACTCCAAAGAGGGCGCCGAGGACGTTTTCGAGAACGGCAAAAAAGAAATTTCGCGCCTTGCCCGCCGCGGCGACACCGTCATAGGCATAGCCGCAAGCGGCATAACGCCGTACGTGCAGGGCGGCCTGGCCGCGGGGAAAAAAGCCGGCGCCGTGACGGTGCTGGTCACCTGCAACCCGCGCGAGAAGGCCAAAGAGGCTTCCATCCGCGTGGCGCTCGACGTGGGCCCCGAGCCGGTCTCCGGGTCCACCCGCATGAAATCCGGCACGGCAACCAAGCTTGCCCTGAACATGCTTTCCACTTCCTCGATGATAATCTCCGGCAAGGTTTACCGCAACTGGATGGTGGACGTCAAGACCACCTCGAAAAAACTCGTGCTGCGCGCCGAGAGGATCACCGCTACCGTGGGCGGCGTGGACCAGGGCGAAGCGCGCCGCCTGCTCGACCTGACCGGCAACGACGTTAAGACGGCCATAGTTATGGCCCGCCTGCGCGTCTCAAGAACGGAGGCCGCCGAACGCATAAAGAAGGCCCGGGGGTTCCTGAAGAACATCCTTGGCTGAAAAAGGGCGGCACGGCCGGAGACTTGGCCGTCCGGCCGTCTGGCCGTCTGGCTGTCTGATGCGCATAGCGCTTGCTACGGCACAAGGATAGCCTTGACAAAATGCGGCTCTGTGCTAAACTCTCTTTGATATCGAAGTGCTGAACCGCGCGGTTATATAATGGAGAATGCTTTATGAAAGTGCTTATAGTGGACGACAACGATATGATGCGGGAAGTCATAAAGACTTTCCTTGAACAATTAAAGCATGAGATATTGGGCGAAGAAGAGAACGGCGACGGCGCCATAAAGTCTTTTATCGCCCTGCGCCCGGAACTGGTGCTGATGGATATGGTGATGCCGGGCAAGTCGGGCCTGGAAGCGCTGGAAGAAATACGCAAAATAGATCCCGCGGCCAAAGTGATAGTCATCACGGCCGTAGAGCAGGACGGGATAGATAAAATGATCTTTGAAAAAGGCGCGGCCGCCATCATCCGCAAACCGTTCTCCTGCGATGAGCTTGAAAAAGCCATCAACCGTCTCGCGTAAGGCTGGAAATTTATGAATCCTACAGAGAACACGGTAGTGGGCCGCCTGGCGGCGTTAAGTCTTGAAAAATGCCTGGTCCGGCTTTCCAAGGTTTCCGCCGGAACCTGGCAGCTGGTGGACACCACGGTGCTAAGCGGCACGCCCGGCGCCGCGGTCGGCCAATACAATTTCGGCAAACTGCCGGCCGCCGCGGTTTATTTCGACATCAAGGGGCAGTTTCCCATGACCTCCCTCATGATCTTCGACCCGGCTGACATAGACTGCATCTCCAAGTGTTTCCTGGGCTATTCCTTCCCCAAGCAGGGCGGGATCTCGGCCTCCGACGAGGTGATGCTGCTCGAGCTCGGCAATATAGTGCTTAATTCCCTGAGCAATTCCGTTTTCAACGCCCTGGGCCAGAGCTTCATGCCCTCGGTGCCGCAATTCGTCGCCGGAGACGCCGTCCGGATCGCCGAGAGCGTCAGGGCCGTCGCCGGGGCCGGAGTGACCTTCCGGATAGTGGCCTCCACTCTGGCTATTCAGTGCGACAACCGCAACAGCATCAGCAAAGTGCTCGCCCTGGTCCCGGAAGAGATGGCCCAGGCCCTGGAGCGGACTAAGGCTTGACGTCGGGGAAATACGCTTATGCCGCCGCCGCGAATCCTGGCCCTTCTGCTCTGCTTCTCTTCCCTTTCCAGCGCCGCCGGCGCGCTCACCTTCGAAGAAGCCGAAAAAGCCATGCTCGCCGCCAATCCGCAGGCGGCGTCGGCCTCCCTGGACCTGGAAACCGCGCGCTTAAGAGTTACCGCGGCCCGCGCCGGGTTCTACCCCAGTTTCTCCGCCAACGCCTCCTATAGCCGTTCCGGCTCCCAGGGCCTGCCGGCCGGAGACTCCTACGGCTACGGCTTTTCAGGCTCCCAGCCGCTGTTCGCCCCCTCCGTGCCCGCGGCGCTCAGTTCCGCCAAAGCTTCGCTGCGCATGACCGAAGCCGCCTATGACCGGACGGCCTCCGCGCTGCGCTTCCAGCTCAAATCCGCCTTCGCCGACATCCTGAACGCCCGCGAGACGCTGAAGCTCTCCGCGGAAACCCTGAAGCGCCGCGCCGAGAACCTCGAGCTGATACGCCTGAAGTACCAGGCCGGCCGCGAAAACAAGGCCGCGCTGCTTGAAACCGAAGCGGTCCTTAAGACCGCGCAGTGGCAGCACGAAAGATACAGGAAAAATCTCCGCCTGCTGGAGCGCAAGCTTAACCGCCTGCTCGGCCGTCCCGCGCAGTCTCCGGCGCCGGAACTGGCGCTGGAGCCGACGCCCGGGCCGCCCGAAGACTTTTCAGTATTCGCGCAGCGCCTTGAAAATCACCACTCCCTGCGCTCGGCGCGCGCCGCGGTCGACTCCGCCGCCGCCTCCCTGGCCGGGGCCAAAGGCGCGAGGCTGCCGGACGCCTCCGCTTCGGGAAGTTACCGCTGGTCCGGGGCGGACTGGCCGGCCTCGCTCAACAGCTGGTCTCTCGGGGCGAGCCTGAGCCTCCCCCTCTTCTCCGGGGGGCGCCTGTCCGCAGATCTTTCCGCCGCGAAAACGGCTCTCCGCTCCTCGGAGGCCGATTTGAAGAACGCCCGGGACGAGGTCAACCTGAACGCCGAGGACGCCTTTCTTTCCTGGCGCGAAGCCAGCGCCTACATGGACGTGGCGAAGAGCTCCCTCGACGCGGCCGAGGCCAGGGCCTGGCTTGTGAGAAAACAATACCTGGCCGGGCAGACCTCCTATTTCGAATGGCGCAACGTCGAAGAGCAGCTTATAAGCGAACAGAACCAGTACCTGGCGGCGGGCCGCGGTCTCATCACGAGCCACGCGGCCTTTACGCAGGCCCTCGGAGAATAACTTTAATGAAGAAACCCTTTTACAAGACCAAAAAATTCATTTTCGCCTTTATCGCCATCGCCGTCATCGGCGGCGGCTGGCTCCTGGTAAAGCAGGCCAGGGCCAAAACCGAAGCGAAGCGCGTAAGCGAGCTCTCGCCCGTCAGGCCGGTGCGCGGCGTCCTGGTAATTAAAACCCAGGCCACCGGGAACATCGAACCGGAAAACCGCGTGCTTGTCACGCCGTCCGTCGGCGGCCGCGCGGAGGAGGTCCTTTTTACGGAAGGCCAGGTGGTCGCGAAGGGCCAGCTCCTGGCCTGGGTCAGCTCCGGCGAGCGCACCGCGCTGCTGGACTCCCTCAAAATGTCCGACTCCACCCCGGCCGAAAAAAAGATGGTCGAGGAGGCCTATAACCTAACCCCCGTAGTGGCCCCGATCGCCGGGATGGTGGTTAAGCGCTCCGTGGAGCCTGGCCAGTCGGTCAGCGCGGCCAAGGAGCTGGCGGTGATCTCCGACCGCCTTATCGTAAAGACTTTCGTAGATGAAACTGATATAGGCTCCGTAAAAGCGGGACAGAAGGCCGATTTTTACCTGGACGCCTTCCCGAAAGACAAATACGAGGGCCGCGTGCTGGCCATCTCCCATGAATCCACGCTTAAGGACGGCGTTATAGTTTACGAAGTCAAGATACTTCCTTCGCGCGAGATCCCCGTGCTGCGCTCCGGCATGACCGCCGACGTGCTGGTTATCACCGGCAGCAAACAGAACGTCATGACCATCCCCAAGAAATCCGTCAAATACCGCGACGGCGACGCCCTGGTGTCGGTAAAGACTTCCGCCGCGGACAAGCTGACCGAGAAAAAGATCGTAGTCGGCGCGACCAACGAAAGCTCCGTAGAGGTGACCTCCGGCCTCTCCGACAGCGACACGGTCTACTATTCCACCGGCATCGCCAAAGAAAGCTCCGGCTTCAGCGTCTCCCGCTAATGGCCCCGCTTATTGATATCAGGAAGGTCTCAAAGACCTATATCACCGGCTCCTTCCGCGTGGAAGCCCTCAAAGAGGTCTCCCTGCAGATAAACGCCGGAGAACTGGTATCGCTGATAGGGCCGTCGGGCTCGGGAAAATCAACGCTGCTGCATATCATGGGTTTCCTGGACCGCGTCGACAGCGGGGAATATTACTTCGCCGGCCACCCTACCGCCAGCCTCGGTGAAGGCCGCCTTGCCGCCATCCGCAGCCGCATGATCGGCTTCATCTTCCAATCCTTCCATCTTCTGAAGCGGACCACCGCCAAAGACAACGTGCTGCTGCCGATGGTCTACACCGGCCTCGGCACGAATTCTCATAAAGCCCTCGAGTGCCTGTCCCTCGTCGGCCTCTCGGACCGGGTCAAGCACAAGTCGAACGAACTTTCCGGCGGGCAATGCCAGCGGGTGGCCATAGCGCGGGCCCTGGTGAACGACCCGCTGGTGGTCATGGCCGACGAGCCCACCGGGAACCTCGACGCGGTAAGCCGCCAGGAAGTGATGCAGGTCATAAGGGACCTGAACGCCCGCGGCCTCACCGTGGTGATAGTCACGCACGACGACGAGGTTTCGGCCATGACCGACCGCGTGATCCGGATGAAGGACGGCCTCATAGTTTCCGACGAAAGCCGCAAGCGGGCGGGGCAGGCGCCGGAGGCGGCCAGGACGGACCTCCCACCCGCGCGCCTCAGCTTTTCCCCGTCCGAGTTCTTCGAGCAGCTGAAGGTGGCCTTCAAGGCCATCTGGAGCCACAAGATGCGCAGCGCGCTGACCGTCCTGGGCATCTTTATCGGCGTGGGCGCGATAATCTCGCTGATGACGATAAGCGAAGGTTTCATGAAGAGCCTGCTCAGCGGGGCCAGCGAGGACGACGCGAAGAAGGTCTGGGTAACCCCGAGCTGGCAGCACAACAGGCCGCGACGCCGCTTCACGATGGGCGACGTCGAGACCATAAAGACGAAGGTCCCCCTGGCCGAGAAAGTGACGCCCGTGCTCACAAGGGACCTTAAGATCTCGGCCGGGGACAGGCACGTGGAGTCGAGCGTCCAGAGCCGCGAAGGCTATACGCAGGAAGAGCAGCTGCCCCGCGATAAATTTTTCGAGAACCGCAAGCTGACCGGGCGTTTTTTCACCAGGACCGAGAACCTGAACAAGGCCCGGGTCGTGGTCATAAACCAGACCCTGGCGAAGAAACTTTTCGACTCCGTGGACGCCGTCAACAACGACATCAGGATAAACGGCATAAATTTCAACGTCGTAGGCGTGGCCGAGGACGGGAAAGCCGAGCAGATCTTCGGCGGGAACCCCACGGCGTACATCCCGCTGAATACGGCGGCCAAGCGGGTCTTCGGCTCCACGCGCCTGAACTATATCGAGATAACCGCGCCAACGCCGGCGGACGCGCCGGAAACCAGGCGGCAGGTGATCCTGGCGCTGCGGTCGGAGCGCGGGGCCAGGGAAGGCGCAGAGGACGACTTCGACGTGAAGACTTTCGAGGCGCAGATAGAGATGTTCAAAAGCACGATGGGCAAGCTTTCGCTGGTGGTCTACAGCATCGCCGGGATCTCGCTGCTTGTGGGCGGGATCGGCATCATGAACATCATGCTGGTCAGCGTGACGGAGCGCACGCGCGAGATAGGCCTGCGCAAAGCGCTGGGCGCGCGGAACTCCGACATTTTAAGCCAGTTCCTGATAGAGGCGGTGGTGCTCTGCCTTATAGGCGGGGCGCTGGGAGTGGGGCTGGGCTACGGGCTGGGCTGGGCGGCGTACTTCTTCATAAAAGTTCCGCCGACGCTGGGCGCGGGCACGATCTCTTTCGCTTTCGGTTTTTCCACTTTTATCGGCGTCGGGTTCGGCTTCTGGCCGGCCCTGCGCGCCGCCATGCTCGATCCTATAGAAGCCCTGCGCTACGAATAGAGGGGTCAGGATGGCAAGGGTATGGGTTCGGAGCGACCTCTCGGAGGCCGACGCTTGCGTAAGCGCGGAGGCCGAGAGAGGAGGGCCGAGCACGGTGTGCGAGAGCCCGTGAGCGACGGGCCCATACCCTTGCCATCCCCTGGGATAGCTAATAATTTTTGTATAGCTCTAGCAGGAGGTCCTCGTGGAGCTTGTCCAGGGAGGCGGCGGGGGCGGAGTAGTTGTTCATGATGGAAGTGAAAGCCAGGGTTTTTCCATTTTTAGTCTTCAGGTAACCTGTGTAGGCGCGCACGCCGCTCAGGGAGCCGGACTTCAGTCTCAGGTTCTTTTCCAGCGCCGTCCCGTTCCCCATTCTTTTCAGGTGCCCGGTCGCGTCCGGGTCGCCGGGGGAAACAAGCGAGCCGTAAAAATCAGGGAAATATTTTTTCCCGTAAACCAGCCTCAGCACGTCCGTAAAAGTCTCCGCTTTGACCTTGTCCCTGGTCGAAAGCCCGCAGGCGTCCGCCAGGTCCAGCTCGGAAACGTCCGTGCCCGAGCCCGCGACGAAAGAGCGCACCTCCGCCAGGCCGGCGTCGGGTTTGCCGCCGCCCAGCAGCCTCAGGAGGAGCTCGGCGTAAAGATTGAAGCTCCGCTTATTGGTCACGCCTACCACGCTTTTAAGAGGCGCGGAAACTGTTTCGGCTATGAGAACAAGTTTGGCCCCGGCGGCCGGCGCGCCCCTGTAGGGTTTTTTATTCGAGTTCACGCCCGCCTTCATCAGGTAGGAATTGAAACTCTGCGCGGTGAAAAGAGCGGGGTCCGGAAGCGCCCCTTTTATGGCGAATTCAGTCGTCCCCTGCGGAATGCTCCCCCTCAGTACCGCCAGGTCCTGGCCGGGGAAAGCGTAGACATAGCCGTTGTCGCCGGAGCCTTTCGGACCGGTCTTCATATAGTTGTCGAAGCGCAGTCCGGCGAGATACGGCTCGGTGCGCAGCACCTCGGCCTCCCCGCCCACGGTGTCCGACGGTTTGAAATAAATTTTATACAGGTTATCGCCGAAGGTAAGCGCCGAAGGCTGGGCCGCGTAGTAGTTCCCGATGTCCTCCCAGTCCCAGGAGCCGGGCTGAACGCTTTCGAAGGCGGAGTCGTCGCCGACCACGGAGCCGTTTATGACGTTTATCCCCGCCCCTTTTACGGCCGCCGCCCAGGCCTTGAATACTTCCTCCGCGGGCGCGGCCTCCTTGATGAGCGG
Organism: uncultured Elusimicrobiaceae bacterium; assembly: GCA_964622585.1. GTDB lineage: Bacteria > Elusimicrobiota > Elusimicrobia > Elusimicrobiales > UBA9959 > UBA9959. The sequence continues at coordinate 9,123 of CAZUQT010000100.1, forward strand.
CGAACCAAGGGAAGCGTCACCGGCGCCCTTGATATAGATATTCCCGTTAAGAAAACCGTTGGAGACGGCGCCGTCGTAATAAAGCCGGGTCGCCAGTGTTTTTTCCGGGCCCAGTCTATCGAGGGCAGCGGCCGTCACGAAAACTTTCAGTATGCTGGCCGGGATAAGGTTAAGGCGCGGGTCGCGCTCAACTATGATCTTCCCCGTTGCGGCGTCTTTTACGCTGAGCCCCCAGGAAGCGTTTTTTATTCCGGGAGAAGCCGCGATACGGCTTACGGCAGCTTTTATATCCGCGGCCCGGAGGGCGCCGGGAAAAAGGAATAATGCCGCCGCCAGCGCAGTTGTTTTCATAGGGAAAAGTATAGCAAATCAAAAAATGCTAAATTATGGTTCCTATGAAGCTTCTTTTAGCCGCCGCCCTGGCCCTTGCCCCCGCTTTTGTCCGCGCCGAAGAACCGCCGGAAAAGAAAACCACCGTAGAAATAGAGCTGGACCCGTATTATTCCGCCATAGGCGTCTACAACAGCCTTACCGGCAAGCCCATCCCGCACCTGGAAGTCGACTCCGAGCTCGAGATCTACAAAGAGCTGATAAGCAATTTCTACAAACCGCGCACCTTTATAATCGAAGCCAGCCTGAACCCCCTCCCCTACGCGGGCACCCTCATAAAGCAGCACCAGCCGGGGTTTTACAAGGATATGCAGTGGGCCAGCAACCTTAACGTCGTGCAGGCCGTCACGGCCGGCTTCGAAGAGCCGTGGGCCCTTTCCTTCTTCTTCGGCAACGTCGTTTCCTTCGACACCATAAACAAATCCTTCCAGGGCAAGCGCAACGGCTATTCCGGCCTCCTTATAGACGTCGGGAACTACCATATCAAGGACAACGCGCTAGTGCACGACAACTGGGTGCAGATGGAAGGCAAGCTCAAAGGCGAACAGATCCTCTCCGACAGGAGCCTGCGGTGGAGCTTCCGCGGCGGCGCAAAGTTCCACGCGAACCGCTATATCGCCGACTCTTTCTTCATAGGCTTCCGCCGCAGCCGCACCGACTTCAAGGAGACCGGCGGCAATTTCTGGCTCCACAACAGCGGCTTCGAATACGTCTCGGACTTCTCCCAGAAAAAGATGGAACCCATCCGGCACATGCTCGTCGTAGATAAAAAATTCCCCTTCAAAAGATCCCGCGCCGCCTTCACCCTGGGCCTCGGCTTCGTCTGGACCGCCGACAAAAAATACACCGGCCCCCTCTCCAACTCCGCCCCCGGCATGAAAACCCCCAACAGCTTCCAGTTCATCCTCCGCCCCAACCTGGAATTCTAACCTCCACCCCGGCAAACGTAGTGAGCGGGTGGCAAGGGTATGGGTTCGGCGGGCCTTCCCGCAGGCCGAGGCTTGCGTAAGCGCCGAGGCCGAGGGGTGAGCGCGGCCACGGTGTGATAATCATCTAGAGGTCCCCTCCCACAGGTTGGTAATATTACT
>CAZUQT010000101.1:0-10586 GCA_964622585.1 uncultured Elusimicrobiaceae bacterium
CCCTCCGCCCGTCTTCTTGGCGGGAAGGAGATTGTGGAAGATCCGCCCGGCCGGGTATTTGAAGGCCAGGCGCTTTTTCGCGCCGGAGAAAAGAGCGTAGAAGCCCGAAGAGGAGGAGCGCATGAAGTCGAAAGAGATATCTATGCGCGCGGCGCGTATCGCTGAAAGCGGGCCGTCCTCGCGGCAGAAGATCCCGTCGAGGTGCGGGTTGTGCTTGAGAACCTTGAGCGAAGGCCGCCGCGTGAGGAAATAAAGCCTGGAGTCGGGCATGCCCGTCTTAAGGGCGCGCAGGAGCGGGGTGGTAAGGATCACGTCGCCTATGCCCTTGAAGACAATTATCAGTATGCCCGGACCCATTTTTATTCGGCCGCCGCGGTTTTGGCGCGGTAGCGCGGATCGTTGTACATTTTGTACTGGCGGTAGATCTTAAGCTGCACGCGGCCGGCGGCCACGTCGGAGACGAGCCGGGTCAGCTCCTCCTCCAGGTCTTTTATCTGCACGCCCATAACTTCCAGGCGCGAGGCGCAGGCGGCTTTATGCTCCGGCGCGGCGTCGGCGCGCTGCAGCTGCTCGCGCATATGGAAAATTTTCAGCTGGATGATGCTGATCTTATCGGCCAGGCTGCCTATTGTTTCCGCCATTTATGGCCTCCAGTGCTTTCTCGTCGATGCGCTCGATCAGGTCGTTGCGCTTCTGGTTGAGCTTGTCTATGTTTTTCTTGGCCGCGGCGATCGCGGGCACGTCGCCCACCCGGGCCTTGTCCTCTTCGTGCCAGAGCTCCGTATTGGTCATGGCCAGTTCGCTGACCAGCTTGCCTATTCCTAAGTCGTCCATATTCAGCACCTCTCAGAAGATATTATAGCAATAGCGGAACTGCGGCTGACGGGGCCCGCGCCTAAAGCCGCGAAGCGCCGCGGCTGAGCTGCAGGGCCAGGTCCCAGTTATTGTCGCCGCCGCGGATAAAGAGCCTGTCGAGCGTCGAGTTCTTCCTGTCCCAGGGCCAGGCGGTCTTGCCCTGCCTGAAGCTGAAGTCGAAAGTATAGCCGGCCTCCAGCACTTTCTCCCGTATGGCGGGCGCGTAGGCCCCGTCGCCGTAGGGATAGGCGAAAGCGCACATCTCCCTGCCGAAGAAACCCTCGAGCTGGCGCCGGGATTCGGCGATCTCCCAGGCGGCGTCCTCCAGTTTTAGCGCGGAAAGGTGCGGGTGGTTCATCGTATGGGAGCCGTATTCTATCACGCCGCTGTCCTGCATCTCCTTCAATTGTTCCCGCGTCGCCATGTTCACCCAGGGCTCGGAGGCCGGGTTATGCCAGAGATTCACCTTGCCCATCGTATTGAACACGACGAAGACGTTCGCTTTGGCGCCCAGCTCCTTAAGGATGGGCCAGGCCTGCGTGTAATTGTTCTCGTACCCGTCGTCGAAAGTTATGAGCGCCGCTTTTTCGGGGAGCGGGGCCCCTGACTCATGCAGCTTTTTAAGGTCGGAGAAAAGGAGGGTGGAGTAGCCGTTATCCAGCAGGTATTTTACCTGCGCGCGGAATTTTTCCGGGCTGACCCAGAGCTCTTTCAGCTTTGAGCCGCGCGGGGGGATGCCGACCTTGTGGTAGCAGAGAGCCTTAAGGCCCGGTTTCGGGGCGCGCCACCAGGTCCAGCGCGCGCTGAGCGCGAAAACCAGGAACAGGACGGCCGCCGGGATCGATATGGCCAGGATCATAGAGCTCCTTTAGCAGCTTCGAATACTTCTTCCACGGTCAGCAGGCGCATGCAGAGGAAGTGCCCCCGCGGACATTTTTTAGAGCCGTGCAGCGCGCAGGGCCTGCAGGCCAGGGGCGTCTCTACGACCTTGTGGTCCGGGCCGTAGGGGAAGAAGCCCAGTTCGCGGGTAGTCGGACCGAAGACGCCTACGGCGGGGACTCCCAGGGCCGCGGCTATGTGCATCGGGCCAGAGTCGTTCGAAATGAAAACTTTAAGCGGACGGATGGCTTCCATCAGCTCCGGCATGGTGGTTTTGCCGGTGAGGTTGAAGCAGTTCTCCGGCCCGGCGAGGCGCTCTATTTCGGCGTTCCATTCGCGTTCGCCGGGGCCGCCCACCATGAGGACTTTTCCTGTATGGGCCACGGCGAGCTTTTTTATGAGGCGGGCCCATTTCTGCGCCGGCCAGCGCTTGGTGGGCCAGGCGGAGCCGGCGTTTATCCCCGCTACCGCCTTGTACGTGCCGGCAGGGAGCTGCGCCGAGAGGACCGGGGAGCCGCTGCCGGACCCGGGTCCCGCCGGCAGTCCCGGGGAGGCGGCCTTAAGGTTTTCAGCCAGGGGGGAAAGGAGGGCGAGATTACGCTCCACGTCGTGCAGCAGCCAGGAGAAAGGCACCTTGTGCGTAAGCAGAAAACTGCCCGCGCTGGAGGAGAAGCCTACCCGGACCGGTATGCCGGCGCGCCAGGCCAGCAGGGCGCTGCGCAGGGAGCGGTGGGGTATTATTACGGCGTCGAAATCGCGCGAGCGCAGCTCCCGGGCCAGGCGTCCGAATTCGGCGAGGCGCGTAGCGGTTTTTTTCCGGTCCACGATAATTTCAGCTGCAAGCCCCGCGGCGGAAAAGATCTCCGCCGTCTCCGGCCTGGTGACCACCGAAACGGCGGCCTCCGGGAACACCTCCCGGACTTTCTTGAGCAGCGGCAGCGTAAGGACGCAGTCGCCCAGGAAGGCGGTTTGGAGCAGGCAGATCTTAAGCGGACCCGGTTTGAAAGCCGGCTTCCTGGCCCCGGGGACCCAGTCCCCGAGTTCCGGCCCCCTGTGCACGAGCGGCACGCCGAGCTCGGCCAGCGGCTCGAGGTAGCGGTCCAGTGTGTGCTTTTCCAGCGCCGGGCTCGGTATCCGGAGCCCGACGAAAAGCCGGCGCGCCATCGACGCTTTGCGGTAGCGCAGCTTTACCGGCGCGCGCGCGAGGGCGCAGAGCAGGCGGCTGCGGGGGGTATCATGCAGGTCGATAATCGCGTCATAAGAGACGGCGTTTATCTCCCGGAGCGCGGCCCCCAGCCCGGTAAAGGGGATAGCCCGGTTCAGGAAAGCGTTCTTCGAGACCGCCTCCAGGAACTGCGGTTTGACCAGTATATCCAGGCGCGAGCCCGGCCACCTGGCCTTGAGATTGCGGAAAACGGGGGCCGTCAGGATGATGTCGCCCAGCGACGACATCCTGATCACCAGTATCCTGGGGTCGGGCTTTGTTATTTCCAGCATCACTAAAAAATTATATCATTTAGCGGTGTTGACGGCCCTGCGCAAGGGGCAGGCCGCGGCGGCGCCCGTCAAGGTCTGTAACAATAAGTTAACTTAAATGTCCTTGACGCGACGCGGGTTTTCACGTATATATATATAATGAGGATAAAAGCCGCCGGCATAGTTTTTTTGACTTTCCTGGTCCTGGCCGGGCTGTACAGCTACACCTCCGCGTTCATCAGTTCGCGCGTTTACCGCATAATGATAAGCGAGCTGGCTACCGTGGGCAACAGCGCCCCGAAAACCGGAGGGGCCTACTCGCTTTTAGGCAGCACCGCACAGCTCGGTTCGGGCTCCCTGTCGGGGGGGCGCTATACCGTGAACACGGGCATAGTGAATTCCTGGCGGCCGGCCCAGATGAGCGTCTCGACCGCCCATGTTTATCCTAATCCCTGCTCCGTGGCAAAAGGCTGCAGCGGCGTCACTATCACCCGACTCACCCTGCGCGCCACCATAAAGATCTTCACGGTTTCCGGAGAGAAAGTCCGGACCATAAATAAAAACAGCAATATCGACAGCGTGGGCTGGAACCTCCGCAACGAGGCGGGTTCGATGGTGGCCAGCGGCTTGTACCTCTATGTGGCGACCGGCGAGGGTACGACCAAGACAGGGAAAATAGTCATAGTCAGGTAAGGTGACACTTATGAAAAAATTTATCTTCCTAACCGCGGCGGCGCTGTGGCTGCCTGCGTCGGCGCTCGCCGGAGAGATCACCCCCGGGAGCGTCCCCGGAAACATAAGCTACCAGGGCCGCCTGGAGCGGGACAATGCCCCCATCACCGGGCCGGTACATCTCCATTTCCGCCTCTTCAATACGCTGGCTACTAACGGCGGAGCCTGCGGCTCCCCGGGCCAGCCCTGCCTGTGGGAGAGCCCCGAGATCACCGTGCAGGCGGCGCAGGGTATTTTCAGCGCCGACCTGACCCCGCCCATCGCGATCTTCACCGGCGGCCAGAAGCTTTATATCGAGGTGCAGGTGGAGAGCGATACCCTGAGCCCGCGCGAGCCGCTCAATAGCGTGGCCTACGCGCATGTCGCGAAGAAGCTGGAGGACGGTTCCGCCGTCATAGTCACCTCCATCACGGCGGGTTACCAGGTTTACCTCGCAACTAATACCGGCGCGAGCGTTGGCATAGGCGGAACCATAAAGCCGGGGACAAAACTGACCGTGGATGGCGACATCGAAATGATCAACGGCGGGGTGATAAGGTACCCCGACGGGAGCTCCCAGCCCTCCGCCCTTATCGGCGGCGTTGTCGGCGGCATCACCAGCTCCGCCGACGCGACGATAGTGGCTAACACCGACAGCATAGGATCTGATAATATCCTGTTCGGGCTCCCCAATGTGGTCGGAGCTGGCGAGAAAATGCGTATCACGAACGCCGGTAATGTCGGGATAGGGGCCCCTGTGCCAATGGGCAGGCTTGACGTTAACGGGTCTCTTTACGTCGGTAACGAAGGTATATACGACCGCACCGATGGCGAGCTTAATATCAAGCAGGACCTGATCGTGGAGGGGGGGAAGGTCACCGGTTCTAATTTGGAAAACATTTCCCTGGGCGAAACGGACAATGTTATAACTTTCAACTCGAACGGGGGGGAGAGGGCCAGGATCCACAGCAACGATTTCTTCGGGGTCGGGATCGCGGCTCCCACGTCGATGATACATTCCGGGGCTGATATCGCCGCGGAAGGCGGGGTGCGCGGCGGGCGGGTTTCGATAGGCGACTATTCCAGCTGGACCAACCGGCTCAATGAGATCATGGCCGAGAACGGCTACAATTTGCTGCTTCAGCAAAGCACTCCTTTCAATGTGGGCATAGGGACCGACACCCCGCGCGAGAAGCTGCATGTGCGCGGGAGCATCCGCTCCGACTACGGGATAATCGCCGCCACCGGGGCCTTCTCCGGGGACGTCAGCGTTACCGGTGACTTCAGGGCTCTCGGCAGCTACAAAGAAGTCTTCCTGACCAGCACTACCATTTACGGCAACAGCAAGATCTACGGCGATCTCCTTATCACCGGCGGCATAGGTTCCATGGCCGGCATGCCCGCCTATATAGCTTCGACGCAGACCTTCAGCGGGGGAAACACCTTCCTCGGCCAGGTCGCCGTCTCGAGCGACGCCGCCGTCTCCGGCCGCCTGGGAGCCGGAGTGATAGATTTCGACTTCGCCGGTTCTAAATATCTGCAGGTCGGCGACAATAAGACGCCTTTCGCCTACGACAATTCCCTGGTCTACCTGGTAGCCGGCTCCTCCGCCGAAGCCAGGATAGGCTTCTATAGAGGGACCGTATCGGGGACCAACCCTCCCATTGAAATGGCCCGGCTGGAAACGCAGAGCGGGAATCTCCTGCCCAACCTGGCGCTTGTGGTCAACGGCCAGGTGAAAACCCTTACCGACTCGACTTACCACCGCATACAGAACAGCGTGGTCTGGATCTCTACCGGCTATGCCGGGACTCCCTCTATCTTCGTCAGTTCCTCCATGGGGAACGTGGGCATGGGCACCACGGTCCTGGACCCTAACTGGCGCCTTACCGTGGACGGGAACATCCGCATCTCCGGCTCGGGGAAAGGGCTTATCTTCCCCGACGGGACAAGCCTGGTCAGCGGCAATCTCGGCGCGCTTTCCGTAGGCAATGTCTCTAACAACAGCGACGCGGTGGTGCAATCCGACGCGGACCAGGCCGCCGGCGGCGACGTGATACTGCGCGCGGGCGCCGTGGACGGGCTGGTCCTGAAATCCGGCGGCAATATCGGGATAGGCACGGTGAACCCGGTGTCAAAGCTGAATATCCGCGGCGGCGACCTTGTGCTCGGAACTCCGGTAAATCCTTATGGCGCCGATTCGGTCGAAGACCTGGTGGTCGGCGGAAATATCGTTTTCGACGGCGAAATGGTGCAGCGCTCGGCGTCCCAGGTGAAACTCTCCGGCCTGCTGGTAGGCGGAGACGTTTACCTTTCTACCGGCCCCGGCAAAAGGACGGGCATAGGTACGGAAAATCCCCTGCAGCGCCTCCAGGTCGCGGGAGACATAAATATAGAGACCGGCTATGGGCTGCGCATCAATAACGCGGCGCCGTCCGGCCAGTACCTGCGCGGCGACGGGACCAGGTTCTCTTCCTCGCTGATAGTGGCGGCCGAACTTCCCGGCACTATCGTAAGGACCACGGAAACGATAAACACAACCCTCCCGCTGGCAGGCGGCGGCGATCTTTCCGCCAACAGGACTTTCTCAGTAGGCGGACTCAATAATCTGGGAACAGCTAATTATGTCGTCGGAGTTAACGGCGGAGCGGGCGCCTGGGAATATAAGAATATCGTCGGCGTGGCCAATGAGACCGATATCACGCATGGCGTAGGAACGCTAACTATCGGGATAATCGACCCGCTGATAGTGACCAAGGGCGGAACCGGGCTTTCAACTTTAGCCCAGGGCGACCTGGTATACGGCTCCGCCGTGAATACCATGTCCGCCCTTGCCAAGGATACTAACGCCACCAGGTATCTCTCTAACACCGGTGTCTCTAATGCCCCGGTATGGGCCCAGGTGAAGCTTACTGACGGTGTCAGCGGGATACTGCCGACAGGTAACGGAGGTACGGGCGCGAATTTGAGCGCGGGGGCCATCGGCGCGGTTCCCTATTTCTCGGCGGCCGGAGTTATGAGCGCCCTTGCCGCCGGCACGGCTAATTATGTCCTGCAGGCCAACGGCGCGGCTGCGCCCGCCTGGGTGCAGTCCACGGACGCCAACACGGCCAGCACGATAGTACGGCGCGATGCCAGCGGCAGTTTCTCCGGCAATGTCATCACGGCCAACAGCTTCAGCGGTACTATCGCCGGCGGCTCAAGCTTCATCCAGGACACTGTCGGCAGCAACGACTATATCAGGGTTAAGGGCGGAGGCCTTTTTAACGCTGGTTGGCTGGAGATAGCCACCGCGGACGACGGAACGGAGCCTATCTATGTGAGGCAGTATTCGGATCTGTTCGTGACCCCTGCCAGGACGGCTACCTTGCTGGATGGTTCCGGAAATACCTCTTTCCCGGGCTCGGTGACCGCCGGCGTATATTCCTATGCCCAGTACTTCAACACTAATGCCAACGTGGTCGCAAGCAACCCGGAGTACCTGGTGGGAGAGTGGGGCGCCGATAAATTCCTGCGCTACGTCCTGCCCTCGGATGTCACCGTCGGCAAGGCGACCGCTCTTGCCGCCAACGGGGCGAACTGCACCGCCGGCAATTTCCCTTTGGGCGTTGACGCTTCAGGCGCAGTAGAAACCTGCGGCGCCTCCATCAACGGCAATGCGGCTACCGCGACCAACGCCACTACCCATATCAGCGATGTTTCGGGGGCCGTGCATGGCGCGGTCAGCGCGAACACCGGGAATATGTTAGTCAGAAGGGACGTTTCCGGGAATTTCTCGGCCGGAACTATCACCGCCAATCTGACCGGTAATGTGACGGGCAATGTGACCGGAAATGTAAGCGGAACCGCGGCCAATGTCACGGGTACCGTCCTGGTATCCAACGGCGGCACCGGGGTGGCGACTTTTACTTCCAACGGGGTGTTATACGGGAACGGGGCCGGCGCGATACTGGACACGGCGGCCGGAGCGGCGAATACCGTGCTGCGCGGAAACGGCGTGGCCTCGGCCCCGAATTTCGGAACTATAGATTCTAACTATACAACAGGGGCCAGCACTTCATTCGAGGTTTATAGCTCAACCGGGATGACCGGGACCTGCAGGACCCTGACCGTGGCCAACGGCATGGTCACCGGCATAAGCGCGGTTCCCCATGCCTGTCCGTAGGCGATAGAGTGAGCGGGTTCAGGAGGGCCGGATCGCCTGGATAGTTTTTTGAGTGGCGCCCTGCAGGGAGAAGAGGGCTTTCGCTGAATTGACGCGGGCTTCGTTGAGAGCGGCGTGGTCGGTCAGGAGCAGGCAGATAATTTCAGCCATTTGAGGAGCGGTTTCCGTAAGGAAACCGCCCTTTTTATTTATCAGCGTGTCGCCGGCGTGTCTGGCGTTCCTGTAATTAGGCCCGAACAGCGCCGGTTTGACGAAGAGGGCCGGCTCAAGAAGGTTGTGTCCGCCGGTGTCGTCCAGCGTGCCTCCCACGAAGCAGACGGTCGAAATAGCGTAGAAGGCCTGGAGCAGGCCCATGGCGTCCACCAGCAGGCAGTCGGTCTGCTCCGGGACCACGGTGTCCGACCAGCGCATATAAGGTGCGCCGTGGCTCTTTAAAACAGCCTCGGTCCCTGTAAGTTTCTCCGGATGGCGCGGGACCAGCACAAGTTTAAGCGCCGGGATCCTTTTTTTAGCCTCAAGCCAGGCCGAAATCACGATCGGCTCCTCGGCGGGATGGGTGCTGCCTGCGGTAAAGATGGGGGAGGTTCCCCAGTCCGAAGCCTCAAGAAATTCCTTGGCCTTATCCTGCCCGGCGGCGGACGCGCCCAGCAGGTCATACTTTAAATTACCGGTAACTGAAACCTTATCTTTAAGGCCGGGAAGCAGCCTGAACCTTTCGGCATCCTGCTCGGTCTGCGCCAGCACCTGCTTAACTCCTGAGAAAACCAGACGTGAGAGCGGCCCGAGCGCCCTGTACAGCGCGGCCGTACGGGGAGAGAGCCTGGCGTTCACCATGAAGACCGGAACGCCCGCATTGGCGGCGGCGTATAGCGTGGCCGGCCAGATCTCGGTCTCGACCAGCACGAGCATCAGGGGATCGGCCTTCTTTATAAAGGCGGCCGCAAGCGGGTAGAAATCCAGGGGGGCAAGGCGCGCTTCTGCGCCGAGGCGGGCGGCTTCGGCGCGGCCGGCGGCGGTCGAGGAGGTCATCAGGAGCGGGGCCTTGAGCAGGGAGGCCAGCTCCGGAGACAGCTTCGCGACAGCTTTGACTTCGCCCATCGAGGCCGCGTGGATCCAGACCGGCTTTGAGGGAAAAGAGGGCGGGTTAAAAGCGAGGCGCTCACCGAGTTCTCCGCCCAGGGCCTTCATCAGCGACCTGCGCGGCGAGAAAAAGAAAAATACGGCGTACAGCCCCGCGATGACCGGCGCGAGCGCGCTGTAAACAAGTAAGAGTAAATGTCCCATGCTGTGAAAGGGGAAGCGGGTAAACCGCAAGGTCCGCGCGGAGGCGGGGCCCGACCTTGACTTGATCCTTACTTCTTCGCCGCGGCTTTTTTCTTTTTCTTGGAAAGCCAGGGCAGGGCGAAGAGGGCGGAATATTTGGGGGAGAAAACCCCGTCGAAGGTGACGCCTATCTTCGAGGCCTCCAGGCGCTCGCACAGGCCCTTGATAAGTTCGTTCTCGTAAAGGGGGACGGAGGTGGCCTCCTGCTGCGGCAGCTCCGGCTCGGGGCAGGAAGCGATATAGATGGCTGAGCCCAACTCAAAGCCCTCAGGGTCGGCTTCCCTTACCGCAAGCTCCGCGGTGATGCTCACGGCGGTCTTCATGAAAACCTGCGCCGCTATGCGTCCAAGGCGCTTGTAGGTCTCGTCGACAGGGTTGGCCAGCTTTTCCTCGAAGCTTTTGCCGAGGGTCAGTATCGCGGCCGTAAGCGGCTGGCGGGGGGAACCGCTGATCCTGCCCGCGGCCTCGTCCTCGGGCGGAAGGTATTCGAAGACCACGGCCGGCTCGAGGGCGGCGGCCAGGGTAGAGGCGTGCTCGCGCACGGCCTTCTCGTCCGGCAGGCCGGCCGCGGCAAGGTCCAGCTTATGCTTCCGGGCCTTGACCAGCACCTCGTAGGAGTACACGGGTATCCTGAATCTTTTTATCTTTCTCACTTCGGCTCCGTATCTGCTCTTTTACTTCGGGCGGTGCTCCCACTGGTAGACGATGGGCGAGCAGATGAAGATGGTGGAATACACGCCGGTGACCGTCCCGATGAGCATGGCGAAAGCGAAATTATTTATCCCGGTCCCGCCGAAGAGGTACAGTATCAGCACGGTGATGAAGACCGTGAACGTGGTGATAATGGTCCTGGAGATGCACTCGTTGATGCTCATGTTAATGAGCTGGCCCATGGGCATCTTGGGGAAGTTCCGCATATTCTCGCGCATCCGGTCGAAGATGACGATCGTGTCGTTGATGGAGTAACCGGCTATCGTGAGGAAAGCCGCCACCACCACCAGGTCCACCTCGCGGTTGGCCAGGGACATCGCGGTCAGGGTGACGAAGACGTCGTGCAGGATGCCTACGACGCCGGCCGCGCCCCAGACAGGGTTGGAGAAGCGGAACGCGATGTAGACGATGATGCCGAACATGGAGAGCAGGATCGCGAAGATGGCTTTCTTGCTCAGGTCTCGCC
>CAZUQT010000102.1:0-10510 GCA_964622585.1 uncultured Elusimicrobiaceae bacterium
CTAAACTTTAGGAACGTCATGCAGCGAGCGCCCCCTGGTCTCCCGGGGGGCGCTTTATTTATGCCTGTTCCGCGCCGTCGGGAGGCTCCAGCGGAAAAACGGGCCCAAAGGGCCCAGGGCCCAGCGCCAAAAGACCGGAAATAAATGAACTTTGGGCCCTATTGAACTCGTCGCGGGAGAGATATCATATAAGTATGATAAAAACAAAGAATAACATCTCAGTCGCGGTTCTCTTCTCCATCCTGTTCCCTTTGATTTCTTCCCCCGGAGCTTACGCCCAGGCCAGCGCTTATTCGTCGCTTGCTTCCGGCGCCAGGAACGTCAGCATGCCCGCCCCCGAAGTCCCGCCGGCCGCTTTCGCCTCTATCGGCGGCGAGAAATCCGCGAGCAGGGAATCCCTCAGGATAATCAAGATGAGCAACCAGGAACTGACTGCGGCCTCCCTCGACCAGCGGCTGCAGATGCTGAAAACCCTGGTAAGGGATTCACACCCCAACAATAACAATTCCGACAGCAATGACTGGGACCAGAAAGACGTTGAGGAAGCTATCCTGCGCGTACTGGATTCGGCTCCCGACGCCGCCGCTTTCGACTATATGTACTACCGTATCGGCAAAGACTCCCTGCAGTATTCCGTCGGCTGGTATAAAGATATCGTGGAGCGCGTTAAAAAGCACCGCCAGTCGGCCGTGCCCGGCGACTGGGAAGCCATGGGTAAATACGTGGACACCGTGTCCCAGTCGGCCCATTCCGGCCGCAACCTTATCAAGTTCCTGATCGACGGCAAGGACGTGATGGCCGAGGCTAAGATCGCCCTCGCCAGCGCCCAGAAATCGATACATATCGAAGTGTTCCAGCTGCAGGCGGACCAGATAGGGCAGGGCCTCGCCGAACTGCTTGCGGCCAAGGTCAAGGCCGGCGTGACCGTGCGCCTGATGATAGACGAGCACGGTTCCAAAGCGGAAGACGACCGGGCCCTGATAAAGATGCTTGATTCGATGCGCGCCAACGGCATCCAGATCATAGTCAAGAAGCCCCCTTTCCTCAAGAAGCACCTCGACCACCGCAAAGTGGTGGTTATCGACGGCAAGATCGGCTTCACCGGCGGGATGAACATCGGCAGCCTTTACCAGATAGAATGGCATGACCAGCAGACCCTGATAGAAGGCCCGGCCGTGGCCAAGCTGCAGGAAGCTTTCGTGGAGCGCTGGAGGGCCGCCAAAGGAACCATAGGCGACGGCGAGGACCTGTTCCCGGCGATAGAGGAATACGCCGACGGGGCCAAGACCCAGGTGATACAGCATATCGGCCTGCGCGACCAGAACATCAAGGCGATGTACCTCCGGGCCATAGCCACCTCCGAGAGATCGATAAACATAGCCAACCCCTACTTCACCGACGAGGACATCGTGGACGCTCTCCGCGTGGCTTCCCGCCGCGGCGTAAAGGTGCGGCTGGTCCTGCCGCAGGACAACGATATGGCCATAGTGCAGCACGCCTCCAGGCACTATTATCCCAAGCTGGTCAGGTCCGGCGTGCAGGTCTATGAATACAAGGGCCGCATGGCGCATGAGAAAGTGGCGGTTTTCGACGGGCGCCTGGCCACCTTCGGCTCCTCCAACCTGGACGCGCGCAGCCTCTTCAATAACGACGAGCTGAACCTGATAGTCACCGACGTCAGGGTGGCGCAGGACATAGAGCTGAACCTGTTCGAAGCCGACCTCCCCGACTGCGAGCTGATGAATAATTACTCGCCGAACCTGCTGGACCATATGGCGCACATGGTGGACGGGATGCTGTAAAGACAAGCGGCGGGCGATAAAAAAGGACAGCGGGCGCTCGCCCGCTGTCCTTTTTGTTTTTTGGCCCTAAACGCCTTTGAAATTAGGCGTCCTTTTATCCATGAAGGCCTTGATGCCTTCCTCGTAGTCGCCGCTGTTGTAGACCCTGCGGCGCAGGGCCTGGATGCGCTCGAAAGCCTCCGGGCTTATAGGATGGGCGTCCGAGAGGATCCTGAACTGCTCTTTGACCACCGAGACGGCCAGCGGAGAGTTCGCGGCCATGCTCTTGGCCAGCTCCAAAGTGAAGCTCTCTATTTCCCTGGAGCTGATCAGGTGGTTAAGGATGCCGAAATGGTAGGCCCTTTCGGCTTTTACCGGCGCGGCGGTGAAGAACATTTCCTTGGCTATATTGCTGCCGACGCGGTTTATGAAATGCATGATGCCGGAAGCGTTGTAGGGCAGGCCCATCTTGACCGGGGTGATCGCGAAAGTGGAAGTTTCGTCCCCTATGGCTATATCGCAGGTGACGGCCAGGTCCGTGGCGCCGCCCCAGACGCTGCCCTGGATCATGGCTATGACCGGGCCCGGGTAGTTCTGTATCGCGCGGAAGGCGGTTTCCATGGGGCTGTCGTAGGCGAGCGGGTCGTGGTGGACTTTGGGGAGCTGGGTTATGTCGTGGCCGGCGGACCAGACGCGGGCGTCTTTCTCGGCGCGGACAATTACGACCGGGACCTTTTTCTTCCTGAATTCTTCCAGGGCCGCGACTATCTGGTCGCAGAGCTCCAGGCTGAGGGCATTGCGCCTCGCCGGGTTGTTCAGCGTAAGGATCCCGATCCCTTCTTTAATATCTTTGAGTATGAGCTGGTTCATTTTTCTGTCTCCTGCCCTGATTTATAAGACGAATACCCGCCTGCTGTAGAATTGGCCGTCGGATGAGCATAGCTCCTGTTACGGCACATGCATAGCATTGTATAATTTTGCAATGAGGGTATTATCCGGTTTTTTTATATTAATATTTTGCGCTCTCCCTGCCGCGGCCGGGGGCGGGCTTGAAACGGCGGCCGGAGAGGTAGCGGCGCGGATAGCGGAAAAGCCCGCGGGGGTGGCCGAGATCTTCGATAAAAGCGTCTTCCGGCATATTTCCCTCGAGAAGCTTTCCGAAGTTCTGGCCGGGGTTTATAAAGAGAATGGAGCCGTTTTACAGACCGTCTTTGCAAGTTCGGCGGCTGGCTCCGGACACTTCTTCCTTGATACGGAGAAGGGTTACCGTGTCCCGCTGGCTATTTCCCTTGACGCCGGGAGCGGAAAGATAAACGGCATATTTTTCAGCCCGGCTTACAAGAAAGATACCTCCCTGAAAGACGTCCGGGAGCGGTTGGCGGCCCTGCCCGGCAGGACCGGCCTGCTGGTCAGGCGCCTGGGCGAAAAGCCGGAAAACCTGGAAGCCGTCAACGAGGACGCGTATTTCGCCGTGGGCTCGGCTTTCAAGCTGTACGTCCTGGGTACGCTGGTCAAAGAAGGTCTTTCCTGGGAAAAAGTCTTCAGGCTTGAAGCGAAGGATAAGTCCCTGCCCACCGGGCGCCTGCGCGACTGGCCGGACGGCTCGCCGCTTACCGCGCATACGCTGGCCGCCCTTATGATCTCCGAGAGCGACAATACCGCTTCGGACACGCTGATCACGGCGCTGGGCAGGCGGACTATAGAAAAAGACCTCGCGGCGCTGGGGCATTCCGGCCCGGAGCGGCTCAAGCCCTTCCTGAAGACCTCCGAGCTTTTCAAGCTCAGGGCCGATACGGAGGCCTCGCTTAAATATATGAACCTGCCGGCCGCGGAGAAATATGATCTTCTTTCTTCGCTTGAAAAGGTCCCGCTGGACCTGGAGAAAGTGAAGAGGAACCCGTTCGGGGTGGACAAAATAGAGTGGTTCGCCTCGCCCGCCGACCTTTGCCGCCTCATGGATTATTTCGCCGGGAAAGAAACCGGGAAGGCGCGGGAAATACTCGCGCTGAACCCGGGCCTGGACATACCGCGCGAAAAACTGGTCTACGCGGGCTACAAGGGCGGTTCCGAGCCGGGGGTGCTTTCAATGACCTGGCTGCTTAAGAACAAAAGATCGGAATGGCTCTGCCTTTCCGCCTCCTGGAACAATGAAAAAGACGGCCTCGCCGAAAGCGAATTCTTCGGGCTGATGCAGTCGGCACTGAACGCTCTGGGCGAAAGCGGCGGGCAGGAAGCGCAAAAAAAATAACCGGCCGCCCGGCCGCCCGGTTTACGCGCCGGTCCGGAATTCCTAGAATAAGACCGGGGGGAAAGCGTAAAGGGAACATATGCCGCTTAAAAATAAAGAGAAAGAAGCCGCGGACTTTAAGAGCCTGCCGGAAGCGCCGCTGAGGGCGCTTTATAAAAAAACTTTCAGTTTCGAACCGACTTCTTTCGAGCCTCTTAAGGCGGACGGCTCGGCGCGCCGGCTTTTCCGGCTCGGGGACCGGACGCGTTCGGTGATAGGGGTTTTCGGCCCGGACAAGCTGGAGAACAGGGCCTTCCTGGAATTCTCCCGCCATTTCCGCGCGGAAAAGCTGCCGGTGCCGGAAATTTACGCGGCCGACGAAAGCCAGGGCATTTACCTCGAGGAGGACCTGGGCAGCACCACGCTTTTCGAATACCTGCTCGCCGAGCGCAAAGGAAGCGAGATCCCCCCGCAGGTGACGGCCGTGTATAAAAAAGTTCTGGAATACCTGCCGCGCTTCCAGGCCCAGGCCGGCCGGGGGCTGGACCTCAAATGCTGCTATCCGCGCGCGAGCTTCGACCGCCAGTCCATAATGTGGGACCTGAACTATTTCAAGTATTATTTCCTGAAACTCGCCAAGATACCTTTCAACGAACAGAAGCTGGAGGACGATTTCGTCCGCTTCACGGACTTCCTGCTGGAGGCGCCGTCCGAGGGGTTCCTGTACCGGGATTTCCAGTCCCGGAATATAATGCTGCGCGGCGGGGAGCCCTGGTTCATCGATTACCAGGGCGGCCGCAAAGGCGCCCCCCAGTATGACCTGGCTTCCCTGCTTTACGACGCCAAAGCGGACCTGCCGCCGGAGCTGCGCTCGGAACTGCGCGCGCATTACCTGTCCGCCTCCGGCCTGGACAAAAGAACTTTCATGCGGCATTACCACGCCTTCGTTTATGTCCGCATCATGCAGGCTATGGGCGCCTACGGCCTGCGCGGCTTCTACGAGGGGAAGACCCACTTCCTGAACAGCGTGCCTTACGCCGTGAAGAATATAGAATGGCTGCTCAGGAACTCCGAACTGGAGGTGAAGGTCCCGGAGCTCATGGCCTGCTTCAAGCGCATCGCGGCCTCCTCCTACCTGCGCCAGTTCGGCAAGACCACGCTCGGGCTTACCGTGCGGATAACCAGTTTCTCTTTCAAGAACGGCCTGCCGCTGGACGATAAGGGGCACGGCGGCGGCTTCGTCTTCGACTGCCGCGCGCTCCCGAACCCGGGCCGCTACGAGCAGTACATGCAGCTTACCGGCAGGGACAAGCCGGTGATAGACTTCCTGCAGAAGGAGCCGGAGGTGGCGAAGTTCCTTGAGAACGTTTTTTCAATAACCGACATGAGCGTGGAGAATTACCTGTCCCGCAACTTCACCTCGCTGATGGTGAATTTCGGGTGCACCGGCGGGCGGCACCGCTCCGTTTACTGCGCCGAGGCGCTGGCCGCGCGGGTGAAGCAGAAATACGGAGCGCGGGTGGAACTGGCCCACAGGGAAATAGGCGGGGTGGCGAAGTGAAGGCTATGGTCTTCGCCGCGGGCCTCGGCACGCGCCTGCGCCCGCTGACCGACACTCTCCCAAAGGCCCTGGTGGATATAAACGGCGTCCCGATGCTGGAACTGGTGCTGCGCCGCCTGGCCGCGGCGGGGGTAAAAGAATTTATTATCAATACCCACTGTTTCCACGAGAAGATAGAGGCTTTCCTGCGGGAAAGAAATTTCGGGTATAAAATAGAGCTTTCCCGCGAGGAGTATCTGCCGCTCGAGACCGGGGGCGGCCTGAAAAAAGCGGCGGCTTTCTTCAGCGACGGAAAACCTTTCTTCGCCTACAACTCCGACGTTTATTCCGAGATGGACCTCGCCGGGCTTTACGCGGCGCACGCGGCCTCCGGGGCCCTGGCCACCCTGGCCGTGCGCGACAGGCTCTCGAAGAGGCGGCTGCTCTTCGACGCCGGGATGACTTTGAAGGGCAGGGAAGGCGAAGCGGCCGCTTCCGGCCTGAACCCTTTCGCTTTCAGCGGGATACAGGTGCTCTCGCCGGAGATCTTCCCCAAAATTACCGAGGACGGCGTCTTCTCCATAACCGGCGTCTATCTGCGGCTGGCCGAGGCCGGGGCGAAGATAAAAGGTTTTGAAGACAAGTCCAAATTCTGGTGCGATATAGGCGACCTGGAACGGCTTGAGGCCGTCCGCCTGCGCGCCGCCGCAAAATAATGCCTAGAATAATCCTCGGTATCTCCGCTTTTTACCACGATTCCGCCGCGGCGCTGGCCGTCGACGGGGAGATCATCTTCGGGATGCACGAGGAGCGCTTCACGCGGGTAAAGCATGACCCGTCTTTTCCCGGCAATTCCGTGCGCGCCTGCCTCGGGCAGGGCGGCCTCCGCCTGCCGGCGGGGAAACCGCTTTCCCTGGAAGACCTGGACGCCGTGGTTTATTATGAGAAGCCCCTGTTGAAGTTCGAGCGCCTGCTGGAAACCCAATACGCCCTCGCCCCGAGAGGCGTGCGCCAGTTCGCCGCGGCCATGCCGGTCTGGATAAAAGAAAAATTGCTATTGAAGAAACTGCTCAGGGATAAGCTCTCGGAGCTCGGTCTTCAGGGCGCGCCGGGCGTGAAGCTCCTTTTCCCCGAGCATCATCTTTCGCACGCCGCCAGCGCTTTTTATCCCTCTCCTTTCGAGGAAGCGGCGATCCTGACCGTGGACGGCGTGGGCGAATGGGCTACCGGCCTGATAGGCCATGGCCGCGGCAAGGACATCGAGGTCCTTCGCGAGCAGCGTTTCCCCCATTCTCTGGGGCTGCTTTATTCGGCTTTCACTTATTATACCGGCTTCAGGGTCAACTCCGGGGAATACAAGCTGATGGGCCTGGCCCCTTACGGCAATGCCGGTTCGATCGGGGTGAAGAAGATAAAAGAAAAAATATATTCCGCGCTCGTCGACGTCAAGCCCGACGGGTCCCTGCGCCTGAACCAGGACTATTTCGATTACGCCGTCGGCCTGCGGATGGTCAACGACGCGAAATGGGCGGAGCTTTTCGGCCTGCCCGCGCGCGTTCCCGAGGCGGCGCTTAACCAGGACTACTGCGACATGGCGCTGGCCATACAGGAAGTGACCGAAGAGGTCGTCCTCAGGCTGGCCCGCGAGGCCAGGCGCCTTACCGGCTCGAGAAACCTGTGCCTGGCCGGCGGAGTCGCGCTTAACTGCGTGGCCAATGGCAGGCTCCTGCGGGAGAATATTTTCGACGAGGTGTGGATACAGCCGGCCGCCGGCGACGCCGGGGGGGCCCTTGGCGCGGCGCTCGCGGCCCACCATATCTATTTCGGCGGACCGCGCGCCGGGAGCGGTAAAGACCGGATGCGCGGGGCCCTGCTGGGCGCGGAATACCCGGAGGCGGACGCGCTCGTGATGGCGGCCGCCCGCGGCGCGGTCTTCGAGCGGCTGCCCGACGAGGAGCTTTACGATAAAACCGCCGAGCTGCTGGCCGGCGGCGCCGTGGTCGGCTGGCACCAGGGCCGCGAAGAGTGGGGGCCGCGGGCCCTCGGCAACCGCAGCATCCTCGGCGACGCGCGCAGCCCGGAGATGCAGAAGAAGCTGAACCTGAAGATAAAGAACAGGGAGAGCTTCAGGCCTTTCGCCCCGTCCGTCCTCGCCGAGGACGCCGCCGAATATTTCTGTCGAGGCTTCGCCTCGCCATATATGCTGCTGACGGACTACGTGAGGCCGGACAGGCGCAAGCCGCTGCCGGAAGATTACGCCTCGCGCCAGCCGCTGGACAAGCTATATTTTCAGCGCTCCGACATTCCCGCCGTAACGCACCTTGATTATTCGGCCAGGGTGCAGACCGTGCACGCCGACGCCAACCCCGGGTATCATAAGCTGATAAGCGCTTTCAAGAAGCGCACCGGCTGCGGCCTGATAGTAAACACCAGCTTCAACGTGCGCGGTGAGCCGATCGTCAGCACCCCGGAGGACGCTTATCTCTGCTTCATGCGCACGGAGATGGATCACCTCGTGATAGGTAATTTGCTTTTCGACAAGAAGGCGCAGCCCGCCGCGGGGAAAAAAATATGATGGAAATGATAAAAGACCTGTGGAAGTTCCTGCGCGCGCGCAAAAAATGGTGGCTGCTGCCGGTCATCTTCGTATTGCTCGTGGTCGGGGCGCTCCTGGTGCTGACTTCGGGCACGGCAGTGGCGCCTTTCGTCTACACTTTCTTCTGAATATGGCGAAAAAAACCCAGAGCAGGAAAGACTTCGAGACCCTGGCCGTGCTGGCCGCGGCCGCGCTGGTCTGTTTCCTGCTTTTCCGCAAGCCGGCCTTCGCCGGCCTGGCGCTGGCCCTTTTGGCCCTGCCGCTGATCTCCAGGAAGGCGGCCTCGCGCCTGGCCGCGCTGTGGCTTGG
This sequence comes from uncultured Elusimicrobiaceae bacterium, assembly GCA_964622585.1. Taxonomy (GTDB): domain Bacteria; phylum Elusimicrobiota; class Elusimicrobia; order Elusimicrobiales; family UBA9959; genus UBA9959. Next base: position 8,454 of record CAZUQT010000102.1, read on the forward strand.
CTTCTCCGAAGTCCTGGGGGCCATAAACACGAAGCTCCTTCTTGGCGCGGTCTACTTCCTTCTTCTCACGCCGCTGGCTTTCTTTTTCCGGCTGTTCCATGCCGGCGGCTTCAATGCCAAAGCCGACCCGGCCGCCCGATCGTATTTCGAGGAAAAGAAACATCTCTTTGCCGCCGCCGACCTTGAGGAGCCCTGGTAATATGGCAGGGACCATCGTGACCCCGGAAGAATATGCCCGCATAGCGGCCTGGTTTGTCGCCTACACCAACGGCTTCCGCGGCGCCGACGGCGCCCTGCCCGGGCCGCTGAAGTTCAAGCTGGTGCACAGCGGCCGCGTGGCCGCCAACGCCGCGCGGATAGCGGTTGGGCTCGGGCTGGACGACGGCGAGACCGCGCTGGCGCGCGCCGCCGGCCTCCTGCACGATACCGGGCGTTTCAGACAGTACGCGGAGCACGCCTCCTTCATGGACGCCCACACCATCGATCACGGCCTGGCCGGCCGCCGCGTGCTGGAGGCGGAGGCCCCTGGCCTGTTCGCCGACCGCGCGTCTTTTGCCCGGCTGCTGCGCGCGGTGGAGCTGCACAACCGCAAGGCTGAGGAACTGCCGGCCGGCCTGCCGCCCGGGGAGAACAGCCTGCTGCTGCTGGTGCGCGACGCCGACAAGATAGACATCCTGGAAACGCTGCTGGGCTGCCTGGAGAGCAACGACGAGAAAAGCCTGGCCGAGATGGTTCCGGACCTGCCGCTGTCGCGCGAGCTGACGCCTGGCGTAGCCGAGGCCGCCGCGCGCGGCGAAACGCTGCCGCTCAAGAGCCTGCGTACGCTGGGCGACGGCATAGTGATGGTGTCCGTCTGGTTCCACGATCTAAACTACGTCACTGCCCGCCGCCTGGCCGCCGGCCGCGGCTTCCTGCCCCGCCTCCGCCGCCAGCTTCCCGCCTCCCCCGCGATAGAAACCCTGTTCTCCGGCCTGGAGAAGACAGCTGACGCCGCCGGGGCCGCGTATAAGATCTGAAACCCTTTGCCGACTGACCGGAGGTGCATGGATTTATGCTCACTATAGACCTGAAGAACGCGGAGAGCAAGGTTCCCGGAGACCCCGCTTTTAAAAAAGCGCTGGCGTTCCTGCGCCGCCGGGACATTCAGGACCTGCCGGACGGGAAATATGAAATAGACGGGGAGCGGGTGTACGCCATGGTGCAGCGCTATGAGACAATAGCCCCGGCGGAGCCAAAATTCGAGGCCCACAGGAAATATATAGACTTGCAGTTCCTGGCCGCCGGCGCCGAGATCATCGGCTGGGCGCCGCTGGAGAAGATGGCGATAGCGGAAGTTTACGACGCTGAAAAGGACGTCTGCTTCGGAGCGGTGCCGGCGGGCGCGTGGACGCCTCTGCTCCTCGGGGCGGGCCAGCTCGCCGTGCTTTATCCCGGGGACGCCCACGCCCCCAGGCTCGCGGCGGGCGGGGCGGGCGGGGTGACCAAGATAGTGGTTAAGGTCGGGGTTTAGGCCCCGGCGGCTTCCCCGCCGGGCAAATTTTATGGTAGTGATCGGCGTCAAGCGCTCCGACACCTGAAAAGCCCGATATGTCGCGATATTCTACACCCCCTTGCGCATTGAAAAACGACTGCTATACTATTAGGGTGAAACCTGCTTTCGCGGCAAATTGAGGGCGACATTATGAAAAAACTCCTTTCACTCATAGCGGCGGTACTTTTTTCGGCGTCCATCGGAGGCCCGCTAAGGGCGGCCGATAATTTCGGCCTTAAGGCTGCCGAGCCCCAGGCCGCGCCCGTGGTTTCGGCCCCGGCTTCCCTGGAAAAGGTGTTCACCGCTTCTCCGGACGTGCCCACCCACGGCTATACTCCTTCGGAGCGCAAGTCGATGACCGGCCACAATACCGGGCTGGAAAAAAGCGCGACCAAGAGCATTTACCTGAAATCCCTGGAAGGGCAATACCGCCCTTTCGCCGATTATGAAAAGACCGGCTATCTCAGAATGAGCGCGGATTTCAACTTCGATTCCGGCCCCGGCAAGCTGGAGATGGCCAGGAACC
>CAZUQT010000103.1:0-5617 GCA_964622585.1 uncultured Elusimicrobiaceae bacterium
ACAACGTTTTTGCGTTCCGGTCGGCACGGTAGGCCGCCCAGCCGCCTTATGCTATTTATTTAACTTCGATTCCAACGGTGACAACACCCATCCCAGGGTGAACGTCGAGACTGTGCCTATTACTATGACCCAGCCCCAGCCGATGGGGGCTATGCCTTTTTCGGAGAGATAAAGTGTGAACCCCGCGAGAGCGGCGCTGAAGATCATGGCGAAGACGTTCACGCGGTTGGTAACCCGTTTAGTCAGCAGGCCGAGGAGGAAGACGCCGAGCAGGCTGCCGGCGGTGACGCCGTTTATCTTGAAGGCCAGCCAGAGCATGCGCCCGGAGCCGGCGGCGCACAGCCACGCGATGACCGCGAGGAGGAGGCAGAAGCAGGCCACGCTGATGCGCGAGACCAGGAGATAATGCTTTTCCTCCCCGTCCTTTTAGATCAGCGACCGGTAAATATCCGTGACGAACGAAGAAGAGAGAGAGTTCAGCGGCGAGTCTATACTGGCCATTATTACGGCGATAAGCACCAGCCCTTTGATCCCGGCAGGAAGCACGTGGACGGTAAAGTGGGACAGTATTTTATCGGGGTTGTCGGGCAGCAGCAGCCCAGGATGCTGTTTGTAGAAGACGAAGAGCAGCGTGCCGATGAGCAGGTAAAGAGCGGTGACCGGGAAGCTGGTGAAGATGGTCGCTATGATAGTTTTCTGGCTCTCCCTGCGCGTCTCCAGCGTCAGCAGGCGCTGCATCAGCTCCTGGTCGGTGCCGAAGGCCGCCATCGAGCCGAAGATGCCGTTAAGCACCGCGACCCACAGCAGGTTGGGGTCCTTAACGCCCCAGCCGAGATTAAAAACAGAAAGCTTCCCGGCGTCGTGGGCCAGCTGCCAGGCCCCGGAAAAGCCGCCGTCGATGTGCAGGATCAGGTAGCCGGCCACCGCCGCGCCCGCTATATAGAAAGTCACCGCTTCGAAGGCGCCGGTCCAAAGAACGGCCTTGATCCCGCCGAAACCTATGAACATGATGCTGAACAGGGTGAAAAAGGCCAGGGTGTAGCCAAGCTGCCAGCCCATGATCACGGACACGGCAAGCGAGGCGGCGTAAAGCCTCACGCCGGAGGCGAAGAGCCGCGTCACAAAAAAGAAAGCCGAGCCGGCGTACTGGGTTTCCGCGCCGAAACGGTGCTTCAGGAATTCGTAGATGGTAGTACAATTGAATTTATAGAAGGCGGGGATAAAGAAGAAGGCGATCAGTATGCGGGCGGACGCCGAGCCGATGAAGAACTGCAGGTACTGGAGGTTCTCGGTGAAACCTATCGGCGGGATGCCCACTATGGTCATCGCGCTTATCTCGGTGGCGACGAAAGAAAGCGTCCCCACCCAGACGGGGGTCTTGCGGTTGCCCAGGAAATAGTCCTGCGTGTCTTTTTCCCCCCTGCCCTTGAAGTAGGCTATCAGGAAGAAAGCTATGACGGCGACTCCAAGCAGGCCGTAGTCCAGCGGGGCGAGCCCGGTAATTTGCTGCAAAGCGGCGGTTTCGTTCATGATAGTTCCCCTATATTTACCGGCATCGAGCCGCCGGCCCTGGCTTTACCGAAAAGCGCGCGCGCCGCGCCCTTTTGAAACTCCTCCAGCGAACAGAAAGCGCAAAGCCCGGACGTAGGCTTGAGCCCGCTCAAGACAAAAGGGCTCCCGAAGGCAAGCGCCGCCGAATCGGCCGCGCCGGCTATCGCCGCCGCGAGCGCGGCTTTCTCTTCCGCCGCCAGGTTTATGCGGCCGCTGCCGGCGCGCGGCCTGGAAAAGCAGCCTGCCGCAAGCTTCATGCCGCAGCCGGGCCGGTAAGGGACGACGCGAGCGCCAAGGCGGACGAGCTCGTCGGCGAAGGCGGCGCCCTTCCAGTTTTCAGGGGAAGTAAGCGGCTCGAAATAGCCCACGGTCTCTCCCGGCTTCACCCTGAATTTTTCCGCTCCGAAAGCCCAGGTCAGGCAGGCGGGCGCCGCCTCGGAGTTAAAAGCCAGGTGTTCAGTACAGCGCATCGAATCAAGAGGCGGCGGAGCCGAACGGAAAGGAGAAAGCTTGCGCGCCATCAGGTCCTGCCTGGCCAGCGCAAGCTCCACGGCGGCGGCGGTTATCAGCCCGTCATTGGAGGCCCGCACCAGCGCCTCATGCAGGGCGAAAGGGTCGTCGGGGACCAGCAGGATATCGGCTCCGGCGAGGAAGGCCTTTACCCCGGCCTGCCCGTCGGCCGAAACGGCCTTCATCTCCAGCGCGTCGGTAACTATCACGCCGCCGTATTTCAGCTTTCCGCGCAGCAGCCCGGTCAGAATTTCCTTTGAGAGAGAGGCGGGGTTCACGGGGTCAAGCTCAGGCAGCCGGAGGTGGCCGGCCATTATCGAATCCGCCTGCCGCACGAGGGCCGCGAACGGCCGCAGGTCCGAGTCCGACAGGGCCTGCAGGTTCTTGCTAACGGAGGGCAGCTCCAGGTGGGAATCGGCTTCCGTGTCGCCGTGGCCCGGGAAATGCTTCAGAGTCGAGAGGGCGCCCTGCGAACTTACACCAGAAAGATAGGCGCCCGCCATGGCTGTGACGAGGTTAGGATCGGCGCCGAAAGCGCGCACGTTCACTATCGGGTTGGAGGCTTTCGAGCCCAGGTCGACTACCGGGGCGAAGACCCAATCCACGCCGAGAGCCCTGGCCTCGAGGGCGGTTATCTCTCCCTTGCGCCTGGCCAGCGCCTCGGAGCCGGAAGCGCCTATCGCCATATTGGAGGGCAGCTCGGTAGCGCCCGAAACCCATTGCCCGGCGCCGTTCTCGTAGTCGGAAGCTATCAGCAGCGGAGTATCGGAGGCGGAGCGCAGCAGCCGGGACATTTCGAAAACCTCGGCGGCTTTCCCGCCGTAAAAACAAAAACCGCCCACGCCCAGCTCCACAAGCCGCAGCGCCAGGCCGGGGTCCGTAGTCCCGAACCTGAAACCGGGGTAAATGAGACGCGCCAGTTTTTTAGGGTTCAAGCCTTCTTTCCCCGCGCGGCGCGCGCTTTTTCGCCTTTCTTTATTATCTTCCACTGCCGCAGAACCTGGGCCGGAGTGGAGAACTTCTCGCTGCCGGCAGCGAAAACATGCGGGTGGCGCCGCACCATTTTGGCGTTTATCGTCCTTATCACGTCCCCCAGGCCGAAGCGCCCGTCCCGGCGGGCCAGCGCGCTGTGGAACACCACCTGCAGCAGCACGTCGCCGAGCTCCTCCTGGAGGTTCTTCCAGTCTTTTTTCCGCACGGCGCGGCCCACCTCGCCGGCCTCCTCGTGCAGGTACTTGACCAGGGTGGAGTGGGTCTGCCTGCGGTCCCACGGGCAGCCGCCTGGGGCCAGCAGCATTTTCATTATTTTTTCCAGGGACCCGAGCGAAGAACTGCGCGCGAGCCTGGAGGCTTCGCGGGTAAATTTGGGTTTCATGGCGGCCTTATCTTTCATTAGAAGTTTTAAAAGTATATAATTTTATATCAATTAAACAAACTGGCAAAGGGCGGAGCGCGGAGGGCGCATGTCTGAAACCGAAATCAAAGCAGGACAGGACCTTTACAAAACTCTGGACAAGGGCTTTGTGAAGCTGGTGGAATTCATGGGAGGGGACCAGCGCGCCGTCGATTCGGCGCGGGTATCTTTCGGCTCGGTCTCGAAAGGCACGGAGCAGGACAGGAAACTCCTGGAATACCTGCTGGCCAACGGCCACCTGAGCCCCTTCGAGCACTCGGTTTTCCAGTTCCATATAAAGTGCCCCATCTTCGTGGCCAGGCAGTGGATGCGCCACCGCATAGCCTCCTACAACGAGATCTCCGCCCGCTATACCGAAGTGAAGGAAGAGTTCTACTACCCCGAAGCTTTCAGGGTGCAGGACAAGATGAACCGCCAGGGCTCGGTCCGCTCCGGCGCGCTCGAACAGGAAAAGCTGCTGGCCATCTACGACAAGACAATAAAAGCCTCCTTCGCCGCTTACGGCGAACTCCTGGAAGCCGGCGTCGCGAGGGAGATGGCGCGCATGGTGCTGCCGGTAGCGCAGTACACGCAGTTCCACTGGACCATAAACGCGCGCAGCCTGCTCAACTTCATAAACCTGCGCGCCGACGCCCACGCCCAGTACGAGATCCGCCAGTACGCGGACGCGATAACGGAGATCTTCCGCTCTAAAATGCCCTGGACCTGGGAGGCCTGGTCGAAACTGAATGAAAAGAAAATTCATTAACGTCTCGGCGCTGCTGCTGCTGGCCTGCGCCGCGTACGCGGCAAAACCCGCCGGCGCGCCGAAGAACAAGCCGGCCGCCGCGCCGAAAGCCGAGACCCCCGCTGCCCAGAAGGCCGGGGAGTCCGCGGCGGGGGGTCCGGAGGCCTCGCCCTGGGACGGTCTTCCCCAGCGCAACATCAAGACCGGGACCATAGCCGTCTACACGCCGGTCACCGGCATCAGCACCGCGCAGGACACTTACGACATTTTCGCCCCCTTCGACGGCCGCATAGAGGAACTGCAGACCGAGGTTTTCAGCTTCGTCACGCCGAAAACGGTGCTGACGAAAATGGTCTCTACTGAAATGGCGGCCCTGCTTGACTCCAGTTCGGAGGAATCGCGCAAGCAGACGGAACGCCGCTGGCAGGACGTGTACAGCTACACGGAGATAAAGCCGGAGACACAGGGCGTGATCTCGAATATTTACGTAGAGCCGAGGACCAGGATAAACAAGGGCGACCGCCTTTTCACCGTCGCCAGGAAAGTCGTGATAGTGGGCAGGAACACGGAGCCGCTGTATTCGAAGCTGACACCCGGCATGACCGCGAACCTGGAGCACGCCCGCAACTCCGACGACAAATTCGAGACCAAGCTGGTGAATTTCCTGCACGTGAAAGGCTCCAACCTGATCAACCGCCTCTGGCTGGAAGTGCTGGACCTGAAGGACGGCATAAAGATAGGAGAGCAGTTCAACGGCATACTTTTCGTGGGCAAGAGCGATAACGCCATGCTGGCTCCGCGCGGGCACATCATAGAATCCAGCGGAAGGCGCTTCCTGATCACCGAGATCCAGACCGGCCTGGAAACCGCGGACGAGGTGGAAATTCTCGGACACAGCTCGCTGTACCTGGAACCCTTCAGGCCGGCGGCGGAGACAAAAGATGGAAAAAACAAAAAAGCCCGCTAACATTTACTCCAGCTTCCTGTTCGTGAAGCTGCAGCCGGACTTCCGGCGGCTCATTTCCAACGAAAAGATAGCGGCCAAGCAGGAATTCGAGAACATGGTGGGCGCCTGCCAGGAAAAAGTCTTCCTGCGCACTTACATGGTCTCCGGCCTGCGCGCCGATTCGGACATTCTTTTCTGGCGGATGTCCGACGACCTGACCTACCTGCAGGAGATCTGCGCGCGCACTTTTTCCACCGGCGCCGGCAAATATTTCACCCCTGTACATTCTTTCCTGGGCGTGAACCACGGCCCCGAGGCCTCCCAGCCTAAAAAGGACCTGGATTTCGGCTTCCTCCCCAAGGACACTTTCGGGCGCTACCGCTACATGCTCCTGCACCCGGTAGTGAAGGCCCATACCTGGTACGAGCTCTCCGAGGCGGAAAGGGAGAAACTCATGGCGGAGCGGCGG
>CAZUQT010000103.1:5717-10480 GCA_964622585.1 uncultured Elusimicrobiaceae bacterium
TACCTGGTACGAGCTCTCCGAGGCGGAAAGGGAGAAACTCATGGCGGAGCGGCGGCAGGTAGTGACCCGCTACAAGGAGATCCACGAGGACTTCTTCCTCTCCTACGGCCTGGACGACCAGGAAATAATCGTCGCGCGCGAAGCCAAGGCCCTCGAGGACCTGATCTCCGCCACGCAGGAACTCCGGCAGCTGCGCATCAAGAATTACACTACCGTGGACAAGCCGGTGTTCCTCTGCCTGGGCAAGCCCCTGACCGAGATACTGGACGCGATAAGCTAGGTTTTTTCAAGGAGAGCATATGAAAACCATAGGCATCATCATGGCGGGCGGCAAGGGCGAAAGGCTTTACCCGCTCACCAAGGAGCGCTCCAAGCCCGCCGTGCCGTTCGGCGGCAAATACCGGATCATCGACTTCGTGCTCTCCAACTTCATCAACTCCGGCATCTACTCCAACTACGTGCTGGTGCAGTACATGTCGCAGTCCCTCATAGAATACCTGCGCTCCACCTGGAATTTGGGCGGCATCACCAAGGAGCACTTCATCACCGTGGTCCCCCCGCAGATGCGCCTGGGGGAGATGTGGTACCGCGGCACCGCCGACGCAGTGAAGCAGAACCTGAACCTCATCAACGACTATAAGCCCGACCTGGTGGCCATCTTCGGAGCCGACCACATCTACCGCATGGATATCCGCCAGATGATAGACTTCCACGTGGCGAACAAGGCCGACGTGACCGTGTCGGCCCTGCCCGTGCCGATCAAGCAGGCCTCGCGCTTCGGGACCCTGGTGGTGGACGCGAAGAACCGCATCACGGGCTTCGAGGAGAAGCCGAAGAACCCCAAGCCGATGCCCGGCAACCCCGGCTCCGCCCTGGCCTCCATGGGCAATTATATCTTCAGCTACGACGCGCTGGTCAAGATCCTGCACGAGGAGTCGGGCGAGGCCGCCGCGCTGGACTTCGGCAAGACCATCCTGCCCAACATCCACAAGCGCTACCGCGTCTTCGCCTACAATTTCGACGGGCAGAAGCTGCCCGGGATGAAGGCCTACGAGGAGAAGAGCTACTGGCGCGACGTAGGGACGCTGGAGGCCTTCTGGCAGACCCACATGGACCTGCTGGGCGCAAAGCCCAAGCTGGACCTGAACAATAAACAATGGCCCATACAGGACTCCAGAAACACCACCGCGCCCGCCAAGATCATAGAGTCCAATTTGCAGGACTGCATGATCTGCGACGGCTGCGTGATAAGCCAGTCTTCCCTTAAACGCTGCATACTTTCAAACGACGTCATCATCCACGAGAAATGCCAGCTGGAAGACTGCATCATAATGGACGCCTGCGAGATAAAGGCCGGCTCGCGCCTGAAGAAGGTCATCATGGACCGGTACAACACAATAGAGGCCAAAACCACGATAGGGTACAACCAGGACCAGGACGCCCAGCATTATTACATCGACCCCGACGGCATAGTCGTCATACCGCGCGGGATCTCGAAGTGGCAATAGGAAAACGCCAGGTGCCGATCGCCGTATTTTTTGAAACCGAGGTTCCGAGGGAAGTGAAAGCGGCCAGACCGCTGCTCTCCCGCGCCTCCGCCCTCGGCCTGGGCGGGAAAAACGCCAAAAAGCCGGTCAACCTTATCTTTACCGGCGGCCCCGGGATAAAGGCGCTTAACCGCCGCTTCCTCGGCAAGGACCGCCTGACCGACGTCATAGCTTTTAACTTCCCTCCCTCGCCGGTCCCGGGCGCGGACTGGGGCGAGATCTATATCTGCCTGCCGGTCGCCGCCAGGCAGGCGCGCGCGATGGGGCATTCCCTGCTGACGGAACTGCTGGTGCTGGCGGCGCACGGCGCCCTGCACCTGGCCGGGATGGACGACGCTACCCCCGCGAAGCGCAGGGCGATGAACGAGAAGACCGCCGCCCTGCTGAAAAAGCTGGCCTAGCCCCTCACGCTCCGCCTTATTTGATAAAATAAGTATAAATATGCGAAATTCATGCACCGCGCTGGTCTTTCTCCTTTTCATTACCGCGTCGCCGGCTCCCGCGCAGCAGCAGGACCAGGCCGCGGACTCAGAGCAGCTGGGCCAGGACCTGATAAAGAATATAGACACCTGGATCGGCCAGGTGAACAATAAGCTGCAGTCCGACAAGCCGGTAAGCTCCGAGGATTTCGACTCCCTCTTCGGCGATTCTTTTTTTTCCGGCTCCGAGGACCCGATACGGGACATAGAGGCGGCGCAGAAGAAGATCGCCTCGAAGCTGGGCCCGAAGCAAAAAGATTTCGACGCCTCCTACGGCAAATGGGTGGCCGGGAAGATGTCCCCGGCGGACCTGAAGCCCGAGGTGATCTCGGACGAAGAGCATGTCACGGTCAACCTCAAAGCCCCGCGGGCGGACAGTGATTCGATGAAAGTGAATATAGACGGCAAGCGCATCAAGATCAACTACGCCCAGGCCGAGAACCGGCAGGTAACGAACCCGGACGGAAGCGTTTCCTCCTCGTCTTTCATGAAGCGGAACCAGCGCGTGATGGCGGTGCCCAAAGGCGCTGACCCCGCCAAATACAGGGTCAAGGCCGCGAAGGGCGTGGTCAGCATTATCTTCGACCGGAAGAAGGGCAGAAAACGCACGGAGGCTTCAAAGTGAAAACAGGAACCGACGCCCGCACTTTTCAGGAAATAGACGCCCGCCAGCAGGCCCGCTGGCGGGAGCAGGGAGCGTTTAAAACGGCCCGCCTGCCGGGCAAGCCCAAGTTCTACTGTCTCGACATGTTCCCCTATCCTTCCGGCGACGGCCTGCACGTGGGCCATCCCGAAGGCTACACCGCCACCGACATCCTTTGCCGCTACAAGCGGATGAAAGGCTTCGAAGTGCTGCACCCTATGGGCTGGGACGCCTTCGGCCTGCCCGCCGAGAACTACGCCATCAGCACCGGCGTGCACCCGCGCATAACTACGGAGAAGAACTGCGCCACTTTCAAGCGGCAGATAGACTCCCTGGGCTTCAGTTACGACTGGGACCGGGAGATCAACACTACCGACCCGGCCTATTACAAGTGGACGCAGTGGATCTTCCTGCAGCTTTTCAAAAAAGGCCTGGCCTACGAGACCACCAGCCCTATCAACTGGTGCCCCAAATGCAAGACCGGCCTGGCCAACGAGGAAGTCTTCCAGGGCAAGTGCGACCGCTGCGAAACGCCCATCGAGAAGAAGAGCCTCAGGCAGTGGATGCTGAGGATCACCGCCTACGGCGACAGGCTCCTGGCCGACCTGGCCGGCACAGACTGGCCGCAATCCACGCGGCTTATGCAGGAGAACTGGATAGGCCGCTCCGAAGGCGCCGAAGTCGACTTCGCCCTGCCCGACGGCGGCAAGCTTACCGTCTTCACCACCCGGCCCGACACGCTCTACGGCGCCACCTACATGGTGCTGGCCCCGGAACACCCGCTTACGGCCAGGCTGACCACGCCGGAGCAGAAAGCCGCGGTGGAAGCGTACGTCGCGGCCGCCGCCAACAAAAGCGACCTGGAGCGCACCGAACTGGCCAAGGACAAGACCGGCGTGTTCACCGGCGCTTACGCCGTCAACCCCGTCAACGGCGAGAAACTCCCGATCTGGACCGCCGATTACGTACTGACCACTTACGGGACCGGCGCCATCATGGCCGTACCCGCGCACGACGAGCGCGACCACGAGTTCGCCGAGAAGTTCGGCCTGAAGATCATAGAGGTGCTGAAAGCCCCCGCGGACTGGAAAGGAGAGGGGCCCTTCTGCGGCGACGGAACTTCCATAAACTCGGGCATCATAGACGGCCTGCCCTCCCCCGAGGCTAAAAAGAAGATCACCACCTGGCTTGGAGAGAAAGGGATAGGCCGCGCCAAGGTCAATTACAAGCTTCGGGACTGGTTATTCTCCCGCCAGCGCTACTGGGGCGAGCCCATCCCGATAGTGCATTGCCCTAAATGCGGCGCGGTGCCCGTGCCGGAAAAAGATCTGCCTCTGCTGCTGCCGGAAGTTGAGAAATACCAGCCCACCGGCACCGGGGAATCGCCACTGGGCGCCATCGAGTCCTGGGTCAATACCAAGTGCCCGTCCTGCGGCGGCCCGGCCAAGCGCGAGACAAATACCATGCCGCAATGGGGCGGCTCCTGCTGGTACTACCTGCGCTACATCGACCCCAAAAATACTTCCGTTTTCGTGGACAAGGAGCTGGAGAAGGCCTGGATGCCGGTGGACCTCTATATCGGCGGCACGGAACACGCCGTGCTGCACCTGCTCTACGCGCGCTTCTGGCACAAGGTCCTTTTCGACCTGGGCCTGGTCTCCACCAACGAACCTTTCAAGAAACTCGTGCACCAGGGCATGATACTTTCCTACTCCTACCGCGACGCGAAAGGAGCCTACCGCAGCTACAAGGAACTGGAGATAGCCGAGGACGGCTCGGCTAAAACCGCCGAGGGAGAAATAATAAAGCCCGTCGTCGAGAAGATGTCCAAGTCCAAGAAGAACGTGATAAACCCCGACGAGATCTATGAGCGCTACGGGGCGGACGCTTTCCGGCTTTACGAGATGTTCATGGGCCCGCTGGAGGACTCCAAGCCCTGGAACCTCCGCGCCATAGAGGGCGTCTACCGCTTCCTGCGGCGCGCTTACGCCTGGGGGCTGGAGCGCCACGCCGCCCTGACGGACGCCGCTGCTTCAGGCCCGGACCTGATCCTGCGCCACCAGACCATTGAAAAAGTGGGCGCGGACATCGAGA
>CAZUQT010000104.1:0-10351 GCA_964622585.1 uncultured Elusimicrobiaceae bacterium
CGCCCGCCGCGTAAGGTAATTCCCCGGGGACGTTCTCCTTCAGGTTCCATTTCAGGATATCGCCCCAGGCCTTGTAGCCGGGCATCGAAATTTTGGGTATCTGGAGGTGGGACAGGGATTCTACATGGGTTTTTACCTTGATCTCCTTGTCCCTGACATGGAAAGTAAAAAACTCCTTTTTATAGGACTCCAGTCTTTTGTCCCAGTGCTGAAGCACGTTCTTGTTGTGTTCTTCCAGCTTATGCCCGGTCTCTTTGTAAGTGCTTTCGAGGCGTTTTATTACCGGGGCGTCGGCGGGATCCCCGCCGAGCGTTTTTATGGTTTCGCGGATAGAATAAAGCTTCTGGGCGACATCGGCCTGCTCGAGCGCGCGTTTGTTGTAATCATGGATAGTCTCGGCTATCTCGGAGAGATACCGCACCCTGTTGGGGGGGATGATCTGGATCTTCTGGTACTGTTTGCCGGCCTCGACAGGCTTGCTCTTGAAGGCCGCTCCGGTCTTTTTCGCGATCTTGCCGATGAGCGCGCCGTAAAACTTGTCAACGCCTTCGTCGTTGAACTGCGAGGCGATAGTTCCGAAGACAGGCAGGTCTTCCAGCTTCGCGTGCTCGGAGCGGCGGCTGCGGGCGTACTGCTTCCTCACGTCGCGCAGGGCGTCAAGCGCGCCTTTCTTTTCGAATTTGTTGATGGCCACCATGTCGGCGTAATCAAGCATGTCTATCTTTTCAAGCTGGGTGGCGGCGCCGTATTCGGGCGTCATCACGTAGATGGAAACGTCGCTGTGGTCCACTATCTCGGTGTCGGACTGGCCGATGCCGGAGCTCTCGAGGATTATCGCGTCGAAGCCTGCCGCTTTGCAGACGCAGAGCGCGTCCTTGACGTATTTCGACAGGGCCATATTTGACTGCCTGGTGGCCATGGAGCGCATATAGACGCGCGGGCTGCTGACCGCGTTCATCCTTATCCTGTCGCCCAGGAGCGCGCCGCCGGATTTGCGCTTGGACGGGTCCACGGAGAGCACGGCTATGTTCCTGTCGGGGAAATCGGCAAGGTAGCGCCTGATGACTTCGTCCACCAGCGAGGATTTGCCGGCGCCGCCGGTGCCGGTGAACCCTATGACCGGGATCTTATTGCCCGCCGCTTTTTTAGCGAGCCGCTTCAGAAGCGCGCTCGAGCGCTCCGGATAATTTTCCGCCGCCGAGATCATCGCGGCCACCGACCTGAAATCTTTGGAGCTGACCTTCTCCGCGCCGAGCTTGGCGTCATTGCCGGTGGGGAAATCGGCGAGCTTTAGGGTATCGTTGATCATCCCCTGCAGTCCCATCCTGCGGCCGTCGTCGGGCGAGTAGATCCGGGCTATGCCATAGGCGTGCAGTTCTTTTATTTCTTCCGGCAGGATCACCCCGCCGCCGCCGGCGATAATTTTTATATGCCCGCAGCCCTGCTGCTTGAGCAGGTCGTACATGTATTTAAAGGACTCGAGGTGTCCGCCCTGGTAAGAGGTTATGGCCACGGCCTGCACGTCTTCCTGGATGGCGCAGGCCACTATCTCCGCTACCGACCTGTTATGCCCGAGGTGTATCACTTCGGCGCCGCTGGCCTGGAAGATCCGGCGCATCACGTTTATCGAAGCGTCATGCCCGTCGAATAAAGAGGTGGCGGTCGCTATCCTGATGTGGTTTTTAGGTTTATAAATTTTATCGGTGTTCATAGTTTTATTTTCTGAAGCAGGACGGCTGTACCGCCGGAGGCCGGGAATCCGTTCCGCCGGCTAGCTGCCCAGCTGTGCGCCGGCCTCGCTGATCTCTTTCCGCGCCTGGAGGAACTCGTTCCAGATGGCATCCACTATTTCGCCGGCGGGCAGGATCCCTTTCAGCAGGGACGCGGCCTGGCCGATCTCGAGTTCCCCGTTTTCGACGTCGCCTTCGAACATGCCCTTTCCCGCCCTGCCTTTCCCGAGGAGCTGCGTCAGCTCTTCGGCGGTCGCGCCGCGGCTCTCGAGCTCCAGGACCTCGGCGCAAAATTTATTCCGCAGCAGCCTTACCGGCGCCAGCTTTTTCAGCGCGAGGACGGTCCCGCCTTCTTCGCATTCGACTACTTTCTGCTTGAAACCGGCGCTGGCCGAGCATTCCCAGCTGGCCACGAAGCGGGTTCCCATTTGTACGCCTTCGGCGCCTAAAACCATGACCGCAAGCATGGCCCTGCCGCCGGTTATGCCGCCGGCGGCTATCAAAGGGATCTTTATGGCTTCCCGCACCTTCGGGATAAGACAAAGGGTGGTCGTTTCCTCGCGGCCATTGTGCCCGCCGGCCTCGAAGCCCTCGGCCACTACCGCGTCTACGCCCGCCGCTTCGCACTTGGCGGCGTACTTAGCCCCCGGGACCACGTGCGCTACCTTTATGCCCTTATCTTTCAGAAAAGACGTCCAAAGGTCCGGCTTCCCGCCCGAAGTGAAAACTATTTTAACGTCCTCGTCCACGATAACCTTCATGGTCTCCTGGAGATGCGAGAAAAGGAGCGGCACATTGACCCCGAAAGGTTTGTCGGTGGCCTCTTTGCATTTGAGTATGTGGGCGCGCAGCATTTCCGGAGACATTGACCCGGCCCCGATAAGGCCCAGCCCGCCGGCATTGCTGACGGCCGAGGCCAGCTCCCAGCCGCTGCACCAGACCATCCCGCCCTGTATGATCGGATACTTAATGCCGAAGAGTTCCGTTACCCTGTTCATTTTTGCACCGCCGTGGAGGGACCGCTGACGATCTCGGAGAGGTCCCGGACTTCCACGTCGGTGGCGCCGAGGTCTTTGATCCCGTCGGAGAGCATCTTCATGCAATACGGGCAGGAAGTGGCGATTATGGAAGGTCTGGTTTCGAGGAGCTGTTTAACTCTGGCATGGTTGATCCTCGGTTCGCCTTCCTCGAGCCAGAACCGGCCGCCGCCGGCGCCGCAGCAGAAGCCTTTGGTTTTTGACCTTTCGTGCTCGGAGACTTCAAGGCCGGGAACGCCCGCCAGGATGTCGCGGCTGGGCTGGTAGACCGAGTTCACGCGCCCGAGGTAGCAGGAGTCGTGGATGACGGCGCGGCCCCGGGAATTATCCGCGGGTTTCAACTTGCCGCTTTCCATCAGCTTCGCGATAAGCTCGGAATGGTGGAGGACTTCGTAGTTGCCGCCGAAATCCGGGTATTCGTTCTTGAAAGTGTTATAGCAGTGCGGGCAGGGCGTGATGATCTTTTTAACTTTCAGCTCTTTGAAAAGCTCGACGTTAGCTTCGATGAGCGCCTGGCCGACTGCTTCTTCGCCAAGCCGGCGGGCGGTCTCGCCGCAGCAGGTCTCGCTCTCGCCAAGCACGGCGAAGGAGATACCCTGCTCTTTCAGCAGCGCGGCCAGGGAGCGGCTCACTTTCTGCGCGCGGTCGTCGAAAGCGGAATTGCAGCCGAGGTAAAGCAGGTACTCGGCGTCGGGTGTGTTCTCGAGAAGGGGGATCTCCAGTCCTTTGGCCCATTCCATTCTCTTCTCCGCGCCCATGCCCCAGGGATTGCCATTGGTCTGCATTCCTTTGAAGACGCGCTTAAGTTCGGCGGGGAACTTGCCCTTCATCAGGACTTCGCTGCGGCGCATCGAATTAAGGCGCTGGACGTGCGAAATGTTCAGCGGGCAGGCCTGCTCGCAGGCCTGGCAGGTGGTGCAGTCCCAGACTTCCTGGGCTTCTACCACGTCGGGAACCATGTCTTTGGAAGGCTCTTTGGTCTTGTCGCCTGAAAGCAGGCGGGCGGCCTCGTCGTCCACGAGGAAATGTTTCTGCTTGTTTATCACGTCGCGGGGGGAAAGTTTTTTGTTCGTGCTCGCGGCCGGGCACATATCGGTGCAGCGCCCGCATTCGGTGCAGGTGTAGAGGTCAAGCGCCTCTTTCCAGGTCAAATTCTCTATATTTGGGGTTCCGTAGGTTTCCACCGACTCGTCCTCGAGCGGCAGTTTCGTCAGCCGCCCGCTGCGGTGCAGCGGCCTGAGATAGACGTTGAAAATGGAAGTGAGGATGTGCATGTGCTTGCCCGTCGGGATATAGACCAGGAAAGCTAAAATGCCGAGGCAGTGGAGCAGGAAGGCCGCGTGGCCGGCCGGCGGAGACGAAGCCCCGCGGAGCCCGGCTTCAAAGATCATGTCGGTGACCATGAGCCCGAGTATCATGAGCAGAACGAACAGGGCGTCGGGAGTGTTCTGCAGGCGGGGGACCCGGAGGATATATCTCCGCGTCATCGCGTAAAGCACCATCACCGTAACCAGGGTGACGGCGGCGTCCTTCAGGACCGAGAAACCCTGTCCGGCGAGCGTATCGGGGCCGAGCCCGGGCAGGAAGAAATCGAAGCCGTAGAAAGCCATCCCGAACATCGTTATGGTGCGGAGCGACAGGATACAGAAGCCCCAGAAAATAAAAGCGTGCATTATGCCGGGCTTGAGGTCCTGGAAAAGTTTTTTCTGCTCCAGGAAGATGGTCAGAACTTCTTTCAAACGCGTGCCGTGCTCGCCCACCGGGTCCGGTACGGGGGCGCAGGCTTTCAGGAGGCGGTACCTGAGGTAGACCGCCCGGAAGAAGAAAAACAGGGCCGTCGGTATCGCGGCCCCAATTACATAAGCGTGAATTATATTCCAGTTCATAAATCAGAATGAACCAGGGAAGAGCTCCCTTGAACTCCTGCCCTGATCTCCGCGGCCGGCCGGCGCCCCTTACTTCGCGTCGGCGGGGAGGCGGTAAACTATCGCCACTACGGTCCTGTCGTTTCCGCCCATGCTTATCGATAAAGCGTAGGGGCGGTTTTCGGGAACCTCGATCTGCCAGGCGCCGGCCTTGCCGGTAAGCTGCTCCCAGATGGTCACAGCCTGGCGCACGCCGGTAGCTCCCGTCGGGTGGCCCCAGCCTACAAGGCCGCCGGTGGTGTTGAAAGGTATCTTCCCGTTCCTCGAGGTGTTGCCGGCGCTTACGAAGTCCGCGCCCTCGCCCTGCCTGGCCAGGCCTATGGCCTCTACCGAGAGGATGCCGGTGATGGTGAAGCAGTCATGGCACTCGACGGTGCCGAGGTCGGCGGCGGTTATCCCGGCCGATTCCAGGGCCCTTCTTACGGCCTCGGCCGTGGTGTCGAGCCGCGCCAGGTCCGCGGGAGCCGCCGTCAGGTCCGCTTCCACCTGGCCGAAACCGACTATTTCGATCGCGTCTTTTTTAGCTATGCCGGCCTTCTTCAGGCCTTCTTCGGAGAGCACGGCTATGGAGGCCGCGCCGTCGGAGACTTTGGAGCAGTCGTAAATAGTGAGGTTTTCCACGAAAGACTTCGGATTGGGCTTGCACATCGCCGCCGCTTCCAGGTCTTCCTGCTTGTTCTGATGTTCCTGCGCGGTGGGCACCAATCTGGCGTTCTCTACGGCGTTCCTGTACCAGCGCGCCATGCCCTTGCGTGTGCGTTCGAGGCCGAATTTCTTGAAATAGTCGCCCGCCCTGTCGCTGAATTTGCCGGGAAAGAAATAAGCGTGCCCGGTCTTGCGCTCTTTGTACCAGCCGGCTCCGGCAAGTATGTCGGCTCCGTAGACCGCCTTGACCGTGTTCTGGACTTCCACGCCCAGGGCCAGTACGGTTTCCGCCGTTTCGGCCAGGACGGATTTGATAGCGGTGACCAGCGCCAGGCCGCCGGAGCAGCAGGCGCCTTCGACGCGGCAGCTGGGTTTCCATTTCAGACCTTCGTCGATGAACGGGATCAGGCCGGCCAGATTTCCCTGGTTATTGAACTTCGAGGCCATGAAATTCCCGATGACCCCCTCATCCACGTTGACGGCGCCGCCCACCATCTTAAGAGTGGCCTGCCCGGCTTCTTTAATATATTCCTCTAAACCGGGCCTGGGCTTCTTTGGATTGAATTCCTTGCGCCCGCTGCCCAAAGATATGGCGTTGTAGCCGGCCGCCATGAATATCCGTCTTCTTAATTTTTTCATTTTACCATCTCTCTTTTAAAGTAATTGTTGATCGGGCCGTAGACGTGGTAGAAGCCGGAAAGGAGCACCGTGTTCACGTCTTCCTCTTTCCGGGCCACTTTGTCCGAAACGAGTTTCAGGCCGATCTCGCGGGAGCGCTCGCCGTAGCGCATCGCCAGGACGGCTCCCGGGGAGCTCATCGCGGCCAGCTTGGCGAAGAATTCTTCAAGCGCGGCCTCTTTCTTGGGATGTTTTACCGCCGCCTTCCAGCTGAGGGCCGGCTGGGGGAGCGGGCCCATCTTCGCGTCGCAGGCGGCCTGGAGAGAAGCGATCGGCACGTATTGTTTTGTTTCCGGGTCATAGATAGCGGCGGGGCGGTTCTTCTCGTATTTGAAGAAGCCGTCCTTCTGCGAGCCGTCGGAGAACTGCCCGCCTTTCACTCCGGCGGCTATCAGTTTGTCGAGCAGCGGGCTGTGGATGGTCTCGCCGGGGAAACGCTCGGCCATCACGCTCATGATATACTGGCAGACGTCGAGCCCGACATAGTCTATCAACTGGAAGATGCCCATCGGGCGGATCAGGAAATCCTGGGTGGCCCTGTTTACCGTGTATACGGCTTCCGCGAAAGTCATTTCTTTGGAGAGGCGCTCCGCCTCCGAGATGCCGTGCAGCGCGTCGCGCATGAAATGGCCGTTGCCTATGAACCCGGCGAAGTCGTTGGAGGGCACTACGATCTTTCTCAGGTTCTTGGAGTAAGCGAGCGCGAATTCCACAAGCTCGTCCTTCGTGGAGGCGGCCCTGATAAGCTCCACCAGTTTCTGGATAGCGGGGGGATTGTAAAAATGAACGCCGAGCAGGCGGCCGCCCAGGCCGGCTTTCTCGTCGAGCTCGTGCACCGGGATGGAGGAGGTATTGGTGAAGAACCAGGGTTCTTTCGCGCTGTTCTTGTTTATCTGGGAAAGCAGCTTTATCTTCAGGGCCGGGTTCTCTATCACGGCTTCGAAGACCAGGCCGGAAGCGTAGGCGGATTCGAGCACGACCGTGGGGCGCACGATGGCGCAGACGTCGGCGACGTAGCGGTCCACTATTTCTTTGTTGTCTACGAGGTCGCAGCATTCTTCATAGACTTTGCGCAGCTGCACTATTTTCTTTTCCGCGGCCTTCTGGACCTGGACCTTAAGGTACTTCATCAGTCCGTCCAGGGCCTTGTTGGAGACGTCGACGGCGTTCAGCACGAACTGCCTGTCCTTGTTCTCCGGCTTCAGGCTGAGGTCGGCCATTTCCATGGCGGTCAGCAGCAAAATCCCGCTGCCCATTTTCCCGGATGCGCCGAGCACGGTAACGTTCTCGAGTCTTTCAGCGTAGTTCATATCGCTTTCTCCATGGTCCAGTTCGGTTTGCGCTTTTCAAGGAAAGCTTTCATGCCCTCGGTCCCCTCATTGCCGAAAAGGGTCCCGAATTCTTCGGCTTCCAGGGCGCAGCCTTTTTCGAAGCCGTTCAGCAGCCCGGCCCGGGCGAGTTTCTTCGCTTTGCGTACGGCCTTGGGGCCTTTCGACGCTATTTTCTGCGCGAGTTTCATGACTTCCGGCATAAGCTGGTCGGGCTCTACGACTTTCTGCACCAGTCCCATGCGCAGCGCTTCTTCGGCGGAGATAAGGTCGCCGGTAAGCAGCATATAAAGAGCGTTGCCCAGCCCGGCCTGGCGGGGAAGCCGCTGGGTTCCGGCATAGCCTGGCACTAGGCCGAGGTTGACTTCGGGCTGGCCGAATTTAGCGGCGGAGCTGGCTATCCTGATATCGCAGGCCATCGCCAGCTCGCAGCCGCCGCCCAGCGCGAAGCCGTTCACGGCGGCGATCACGGGTATTTCAAGGTTTTCAAAGCTGTTGAAGGTGGCCTGCCCGGCCTTCGAGAAAGCCGAGCCTTCGGCGGAGTTCATCCCGACCATCTCGGCGATGTCTGCGCCGGCGACGAAAGCTTTTCCCTCGCCGGTGATGATCAAAGCCTTCAGCTCCGGCCTGCGGGCCACGGAGGCGATAAGGTCGTCCATTTCTTTGAAGAAAAGGGAGTTGAGTGCGTTGAGGGCTTTCGGTCTGCTGAGGGTGACGGTGAGTATGCCGTCGGCTTCCGCGGTCTTCAAGATCTGGTAATCCATCAGGGGGCCTCCTGGATAAGTACGAGTTAGAATGGGTTGCCTGAGTTCGGCTTCCGGGCGTCGCGGGGGCCGGAACGCAAAACACGTTCGGGCACACCGTGCCCTCACTCGGTATTCGCCCTCCGCGCTTATGCAAGCGTCGGGCTCAACGACGGTTTTGCTAACCCGGTCCCTGCGCCGTCCGGAAGGCGCGCTAACAGGGGACTTGAGAAAAGAGCAAGACTACTTAACTACTTTTAAGAGTTCCTCTTTAAGTACGGGCACTACCTTGAAGAGGTCCCCTACTATCGCGAAATCGGCTTTTTCCATTATGGGCGCGTCGGGGTCGGTGTTCACGGCGATGATGAACTTGGAGGTTCCCATGCCGGCGAAATGCTGGGTGGAGCCGGAGATCCCGCAGGCGATATAAAGCACGGGCGAGACGACTTTGCCGGTCTGGCCGACCTGGTGGGAGTATTCTATCCAGCCCTCGTCCACGGCTACCCTGGACGCGCCTACCGCGCCGCCCAGAGTTTTGGCCAGGTCCTCGATGACCTTGAAGCCGGCGGCTCCGCCGGTGCCGCGGCCGCCTGAGACTATTATCGTGGCTTCCGCCACGTCCATCACGCCTTCGGCGGCTTTGATAGCCTTGAGGACCTGGGCGCGGATGGCCGCTGTTTCCGTCGAAAGGGGGATAATTTCAGGGGAGGCCGCGGGTTTCTCCGTTATTGGGAAGACATTGGGGCGGAGAGAGATGACTTTTTTATCGGCGGCCAGTTCGACGTCGGCCAGGAGCTTGCCGGAATAGACCGGGCGGACGACCGTCAGGGGCCTGGCTTCGTATTTTATTTCGGTCACGTCTATCGCCAGCGCGGCGTCCAGCTTCGCGGCGAGACAGGCTGAAAGGTCCCGGCCCAGGGCCGTCGCGCCGGTGAGGAAAACGTCGGCGCCGCACAGCTCGCCGGCCGCGGCCAGCGCTTCCGCGTAAGCTTCGCCGGAGTATTTCTCGAAAGCGGCCCCGTCGGCGGCGTAGATCTTCGAAAAGCCGAGGTTTCCCAGCTCGGGGAGCAGGTCTTTGCCGTTGAAGAGCACGGCGCAGAGCGGGCCATTGTGCGCCGCGGCCAGCTTCGCGCCGGCGCTTGCGGCTTCGCGCGTTACCTTCCTGATCTTGCCTTCCGAAGTTTCTATCCAGACGAGGACACCAGCCATAGTTCGCTCCTTAAAAGGTTTAAATTACTTTCGCCGTGCCTGAAAGCCAGGCCAGGCATTTGCCCGTGACTTCTTCGGGGGTTCCGGTTATCTTGACGCCCGCGGCCCTGGCCTGGGGCAGGCGCAGCGCGGTGACGCGGCTTTTGGGCGCGGCGGCCGTGAGGCCGAGCTCCGCCAGCGTCATCTTCTTTATTTCTTTGTTCTTTGCGCGTTTGATTGCGATAAGAGTGGGATAGCGGGGCTCGTTGAGCCCTTTCTGGCAGGAGATCGCGGCGGGGAGAGTAGTCTCTATCTCCAGGGAGCCGCCCTCGATGTCGCGGACGACCACGGCCTTGTCTCCGGTTACCTCTATCTTGCTCGCGGCCAGCACGTGCGGCATCCCCAGCTTGCGGGCCACCACCGCGGCGGCGGCGTCGTTCTGATTGTCTATCATCTCGCGGCCGCTGAGGATCAGGCGGGGGGAGAGGGTTTTTAAAGCGGCGGCGAGGATCGCGCCCTGCGTAACGATATCGGCTTCCACCGCGGCCGGTTCGGAGATCAGGATGGCGCGCTCCATGCCCATGGCCATCGCCATGCGGATAGCGTTCTCGGCGCGGTCCGGCCCTATGCAGACCCCGACCACTTCTCCGCCGTCTTTTTCGGTGATCTTCAGGGCTTCCTCCACGGCGAACTCGTCGTAGGGGTTAAGGATGAACTTCACGCCCTCTTCGATGATGCCGCCGGGGACGGCGGGATTCGGCTTTACGACCGCTTCGGTGTCGGGAACCTGCTGTAATATTACCGCTACGTTCATAATATTTATTCTCCTAAGACGCTGCGGGCTATGACGCACTTCTGTATCTCGGAAGTGCCTTCGTAGATCTCGGTGATCCGCTGGTCCCTGTAGAGGCGCTCTATTTTATATTCCTTCATGAAGCCGTAGCCGCCGTGCACCTGCAGCGCTTTATGGCAGACGCGGTGGGCCATTTCGGAGGCGTAGAGCTTTATCATGGCCGCTTCCTTGGTGTATTTCCCGGAGTGGGATTCTTTCATCCAGGCCACGCGGTAGAGCATGGT
>CAZUQT010000105.1:0-10282 GCA_964622585.1 uncultured Elusimicrobiaceae bacterium
TTCTACGGCACCGGGCACTGGTTTTCTTTTTTGGGGAAGATAAGCGTGAATATTGTGCCTTTGCCTACGGCGCTTTTTACTTCTATTCTGCCCTTGCAGGTTTCCGTTATCTGTTTTACCAGCGCGAGCCCGAGGCCCAGCCCGCCGCTTTTCCTGGTCATGTAGTCGGCCACCTGATAGAAAGGGTCATAGATCGCATTAAGTTTCTCTTCCGGTATCCCGATGCCGGCATCTTCAACGCTGAGCCGGATGCCGCCGGCGTTCTCGGAGAGTGTTATTTTAACGACGCCCCCCGGAGGGCCGAAAGTGACGGCGTTTTCTATGAGGTGCTTTATAGCCAGGGTGAGTTTTTCCGGCACGCAGTTTATGGCCGGGGCGGTTTCAGGGAAGGAGGTAAGCGCGGTTGCGTTATGTTCCTTGAAAACCGGTTCCAGTTCCTCAACAGCTTTTTTTATCAGGCCTGCGGCGTCCGCCGCCGTCGGCTGCGCCGGGCATGTTGAGTTCTTGGAAGCAGTATAGGCGAGAATGTCGTCGATAATTCCCTTGAGGCGCAACGCGCCCGACTGCGCGGCGGTTATTATGGCCTCGGGCGCGCCCGCGGGACCGCTGGTTTTGATCATTTCTATCCCGCTAAGGATCTTTGTCAGCGGGGTTTTTAATTCATGGCCGACCACGGACAGGAAGGCGTCTTTCATCTTTTCAAGCGCTTGCAGTTGGGAATAAGCGGCCAGAAGCTCGTCCCGGGCGGCTTTGGTATTGGTAAGCTCCAGGGAAAGTTTCCGTTTCTGCAGGCAACGCGCCACGGTAAGCTGGAGCATTTCGTCGGAGAAGGGTTTTACAAGGTAGTCATAAGCCCCCGCTTTGAGCGCGCCTATTGCGTTCTCAAGATTCGGGTCGCCGGTCATTATGATTATGTCGCATGTGCAGGCCCTGGCTTTCATCTCCTTGGTCAGGGTTATGCCGTCCATCCCCGGCAGGTTTACGTCTACCAGGGCGAGCTCGAAAGGGTCAAGGAGCACTTTGTCCAGGAACTCCTCGGCCGAACTGGCCGCCGTGACCGCAAAGCCGCGGCTTGCAAGAGCGCGGCCGAGAAAGCCGGACATGGAGCTGTCGTCCTCTATTATAAGTATCGCGGTCTTATTTTCTTCCATCAGATCTTTCATCCAGCAGGCCGCGGATCCTGGCCAGCAGCTGCGGGAATTCTATCGGTTTGTGGAGCTGCATGGTATCGTTTATGTGGTGCTGCTCCAGGATGTCGGCATCGGAGTAGCCTGTCATGTAAAGAAGTTTGATGCCGGGGCGTAATTGCAGCAGCTCTTCGGCCAGTTCGGGCCCGGTCTTCCCGGGCATTCTCATGTCCGTGAGCAGCAGGTGTATTTCCCCGGAGTGTTCTTTTGCGAGCGACAGCGCTTCCCCGGCGTTGGCGGCGGCGAGCGCGTTGTAGCCGTGTTCTTTTAGTATCCGTAAAAGCACTGCCCGGAATGCGTCGTCGTCCTCGGCTATCAGGATGGTTTCGGCGCCTTTGAGGCTGTCGACCTGCTTCCGGCTATCGGGCGCGGCGGTTGTTTCGCTTTCATCTGTGGCCGCCGGTATATAAACCGTGAAGGTGGTGCCTTCGTTTAAAACGCTGTCGACGGTTATCTGCGCGTTATTCTGTTTTATCACGCCGTATACTATTGAAAGCCCCATCCCCGTTCCCTTCCCTACAGGCTTGGTCGTGAAAAACGGTTCGAATATCCTTTTTTTTATTTCCTCGCTCATGCCTGTGCCGGTATCGGACACGGAAAGCACCACACATTTCCCCGGCGGCGGGCCGGCGGGGGGGAGCCATTCCGCGACCGGAGTTACTTCTGTCTTTATTGTTATGGTCCCGCCGTCCGGCATGGCGTCCCTGGCATTTATCACAAGGTTCATTATGACCTGCTCGAGATGAGTAGGATCTATTTTTATCAGGGGTATGCCTTCCCTGGGCGAGAACTCGAGTTTTATGTTCTCGCCGGTTATCTCGCCGAGCATCGGGAGCAGCCCTTTTATGGCGTCGTTGAGGTTTACATTCCTTTGGATAGCCGCCTTTTTGCGGCTGAAGGTAAGCAGCTGTTTTGTAAGCGCCGCCGCCCTTTCCGCGGCCTTTTTTACTTCCAGCGCGTCCGAGAGCTGTTGGGGCATATTTTCCAGGTCTTTTATCAGAAAATTGGTGTACCCCAATATGGCGCCGAGAATATTGTTGAAATCGTGCGCTATCCCGCCCGCGAGCTTGCCGACGGTGTCCATTTTCTGGGCCTGCACAAGCTGCTCCGCGAGCAGGTTCTGGCTTAAGATCATGCTCATCTGGTCGGCGGTCGCCATGAGGAAGTTCACGAACTCCTCGTCCTCGGCGCCTTCCCGTACGGTTAAGAAGTTTATAATGGCCGCGACCTCCCCGCCCACGATGATGGGGATGGCGACGGCGGCCTTTATGCCGCAGGCAAGCGCGATATTCTTACGCGGAAAATTGGCGTCTTTTGTCACGTCCGGCACCCAGGCTGTTTTCTTGCTTTCCCATACCCTGCCGGGCAGGCCCTCGCCTTTTTTGAACCTGAAATCCCTGGACTGCGCCGAGAAAGCTTCGATCCCCGGCGCGTCCGTATGATAAGCCGAGACCCGGTACAGGCAAGGTTTATCCATATCCGGCAGCCACACTTCTCCGACGGGCCAGTCGGCTATTTCGCAGATGTTGGTCACCAGCAGTTTAAGGGACGTCTTGCTGTCCTGCGTGCCCGCCGCCCGCACATGCAGGTCTCTCAGGAAGGAGAGATACTCGTTCATCTTTTTCCTGTGGATTATGCCGGCCAGGATGTCCGCTATGGCGGAAAGAAAACTGATGTCGGTCCCGGAGCGGGCATGGCCGGGCGTGAGGTAGATATTGAGGACGCCGTAGGTTCTGGCGCCGGAGATTATCGGGATTATGTAATGTCCGTGGTCGGCCATTCCCTCGTAGCGGGTTTCATGGTCGCCGTCGACATGCGCTTTAAACACGGGTTTGCCGCCGGCCAGTACCCTGCCGCAAAGGCAGTTGCCGGTCATCACTTCGCCGCAGGCTTTTATGAAAGAGGCGCCAAGGCCGGAGCTGGCGGCTATCTTCAGGGAGTTCGTTTTTTCATCCGCGAGAAGGATGGCGCCTTTGGCCTCCGCCGAGAACTGGTCGACCGAGAATATCTCCGCCAGTGTGCGCTGGAGGATCTCGGGCAGCGGACGGTTCTCCATCTGGAGTCTCAGTATTTTATTCAGGACTTTGCCGGTTTGCAGATGCCTGAGGATCTTTTCTTCCGCAAGCAGCTTGTCGGTTATGTCTTTCCATATCCCGATAAATTCGGCCAGCCGGCCGTTTTCGTCGAGTACGGGGAAGATGACCACGTCTTCCGTATAGAGCGCGCCGTTCTTTTTTTTGTTGATTATCTGCCCGCGCCAGGTCTTGCCGCTTGTAAGGGTCTGCTGGATCTCCTGGTACAGCGAGTCCTTATGTTTGCCGCTTTTGAGGATAGCGGGGTTTTTGCCCACAACTTCGCCCAGCGTGTAGCCGGTGGTTTTCTCGAAAGCGGGATTCACATAAGTGATCTTGGTATCGAGGCCGACTATTATGACGCTGTCGGGGATCTGCGCCGCGAGGTCCGAGAATCTGGACCGGGAGGACGCCAGCGCGTTGTTGTAGTGGCGTATAAGAAAAAGAGCCGCGGCTGTTATGCCGGCACTGTCGAGCAGAGTTCCCCAGAAATGCGGCAGGGCCAGCTGGTCCAGGGCGACCATGATAAAAGACTCGGCCGCGAAGATAAGCAGCAGGATCTTCAGCACGGGCAGCTTTGTGTTTTTCATGGGGCTGGTCTCATGGTTGTTTTATGTGGATAGACATCGGATAATCCATTATCGTTGGGTTGTCCGCGGTATTTAGCGCCCCCTTTAACTTGGTTATTATAGCGCATAAGGTTGCTGCAGGTCATAAAAAGACCGCTGGTTATCCGGCCGCCGGCGACTCCTGATATGGCCGCAGCGCGGATATCTGTATATACGGATATTCGCCAATAAAACCAGGTTGAATTCTTCCTGGTCGCCCCCGCCCTACCCTCCCCCGGCGGTTACCAGAGCCTTTTACGACACTCAAAGCGTGCCAGCCATGCGGAGGCCGCGCTAATGGCCATGGCGCCATAAATATCGG
The DNA here is from genome assembly GCA_964622585.1 of uncultured Elusimicrobiaceae bacterium. GTDB lineage: Bacteria > Elusimicrobiota > Elusimicrobia > Elusimicrobiales > UBA9959 > UBA9959. Next base: position 4,190 of record CAZUQT010000105.1, read on the forward strand.
CGGAGTGGTGGACGCCGGCCAGAACCCGGGATAACCCGGCCAGGACGGTCAGCAGCCAGAGCGCTGTGCCTGTCTTTCTGTCGGAAATATATATTACTGCCGAAACGGCCGCGCTGAATAACGTATGTTCGGAGGGAAAACCATTGTCCGGACCATGCGGAACGAGCGGGATAAAATTGCCAAGAACGAATGGCCGCGGAAGATAATAAAAATAGCCGAGAGCGCGCGAAACAGCGTAAGCGAGCGGAAGAGCGATCACGCTTAAAAGGAACAGGTGCTTTTTCTCCGACGCGGGTTGTTTCAGGAAATAAAAAAAGGCGGCGGCCGGTATGGCCAGGAATAAATATTTAGCGCCGAATACTATAAGCAGGTCGCCGCTTGTCATAATAAGTTCACTCCTGTTCCCGGATCAACCCGCGCCCCGGCGCCCGGGGGCGCGGCGTAGATAACGATGGTTATCCCTAAAGCGGAAGCGAACCGGCCCGCTAGGCGGCATTACTGGGGGTTAAATCCTATAAATGCGCTGCAGACCAGGACGACGACGGCCAGTTTTAGGCAGGTTTCGCAGAGCGCTTTGCGCCGGGCGCGCTTTGCGAAGAATTCTTTTTCCGCTTCGGTGTCAGGGGTTTTGCCGGGCGCGAACCCCGCGAATAATACGCGCAGCCGGGGATTTAAGTCGAAAAATATCTGTCCCATGATCGCCATCATCCAGAAGATCGCCGCGAGTTTGAGCCCGATGGCCGCCCAGCCTACCGGATGCAGTATGCGGAATGTCCCGTGGAAGAAGTAATGGTTGAACGGCATGCCGATGCCGGTGGCGAAGAGTATTGTGATGAACGCCATGCACCAGGGTGCGTTGCCCTGGAGCGTTTCCTCTACGACCTTGTCCAGTTCGTAATGGAGTTTTGGGCCGTACTGCGCGCGGGTGGTGACAAGGTTGCGGTTATAGAACGGCGCGGCCGCGCAGCCGACCAGCGCGATATTGTGCAGCGCCAACAGAATTCCCTGGATAATCTGCTCGATCATTTGAATGCCTCCATTTTACCGAAGTTTTTTTAATTCGCGGGGATCAGGATTCCAAGTCCTTTTTTCTCTTTGCAAACTCCTCCGCGTCTATCTCGCCTTTTGCATATCTCTTCTTCAGGATATCAAGCGGCGTCTCTTCTTTGAGGGGAGCTGCGCCTCTGCCAGTAAGCGCTTTCACAAGGTAGGCGATTCCCAGGATAACCAGCGCCCAGAAGACTATCATAAAAACAACTCCGGACCAGCCACAGCCCATACCATATCCGCCCATCCAATTATGCATCATACATGCCTCCAGGTTATCAGTCTTATCTTGCCTATTCTTTGCGTCAGTCGCAGACTAGCCTATGGCTGTGCCGTAACGAGCGCTATGCGCCTCAGACGGCCTAAAATACCATGACCTTATCCGCCCATGCTGTCCATTCGGTAAGTATGGCCATGGTGCCGCGTTTGGCGCCCTCGGTCAGCATATCCTCGGCTATACCGCGGGCGTCCATGCAGGAGCCGCAGACGCTTATCTCGCCGCCCTGCTTGGTTACAAGTTTCAACATGTGCTCGATGTTGTAGTAGCCCTGCGGAGTTTTCTGGTTTTTAATGCCGCAGGGAGCGCCGTCGCCTATCAGAAACACACGGACCTGCTCGGCCTGGCTCTTTCCCAGGGACACGGCCAGCCGCAGGCCGTTATAGCTCTTTTCCCCGCCGTAAGGCTGCTCGTTGAGTATAAACAGGTTTTTCATATTATCAGCTCCTTAAGTTTTGTCCGCTCAGAATTCGTACCGCAGGGAAAGGTATAGATTGTCGTTTTTATCCAGTTGTCCAAGGAAGGTGTTGTTAGAAGCGCCGCCGAAAATATTTGAACCGAAGGTGGCGGTGAGTTCGTCAGTGACGTGGCAGGCCGCCTCAGGGATGAGGTAGAAGTCTTTGTCCGTCGGGCTCCAGAAAGAGAATAGCGAAAGCTTCCACGTCTGGTATTTCAGGAACTGCGTGAGCCGGAGCGTCAGCAGTTGGCGCAAGCGGTCCTGCTTCGGTAAGCCGGCGGGGAGACTGTCGGCATAGCGGCTGTATTTGTGCATATACTCGCCGTAATACTGGAGGCCGGCCGTGAAATCCGTCCAGGGGGAGCGTTGATAGCCGGCAAGGAACCGGGTCTGCGAATTGGGAATTACCGGGTTAGTCCCGGCTATGTCCTGCCTTGAATCGTAAAAGCCGGCTTCCAGGCTCAACACGCCGCCGGCGGCATTGCCCTGAAGGCTGGCGCCGTAGACGGCGAGCCTCGGGTAGACTATCGTCAGCTTTGTTGGTGTGGTCATCGAGTCCGGTTCCATCGAAGGGGAGCGGAAGAAACCGCGGTAGGCGTAGAGCGCCGCGTCAAAGCCCAGGACCGGGCGGTAAAGCCTCGCGGCGAACTCCGCGTTCCTCAGATCGTGCCGCGGCCTGGCTTCGACCCGGTTCGTAACCTGGCTGAAAGGGTCAAAAAGAAAAAAGTTTTGGCTGGTGGGAAACTGGTCCGGCTCGAAGACCGGGATAGCCACAATATCCAGGGAGGCTTTATCAGAATAAACGCTGGCCTTCAGGCTGCCCGCGCCCGTCTTAAGATATTCCATGGGGCGGCCGGAAAAAAGCGCGGCATAGTTCTTGGGGAAAAGGTCGTTGATGAAAAGAAGATCGCCCACGCCCCAGGTATGGATCTGCCGGCCGGCCCTGAAATCCAAAGAACCCTTAGCATAGGACAGGTATGCCTCACGCACGTCCACGGCCGACTGACTATTCGTTTCGTCACGCAGGAAATCCGTCTTGGCGAAGTAACCCGCGCCGCCTCCGGGAGCCGTGCCTGAGAGCTGAAGCTGTAACCGCTCCTCGCCCAGGAGGAAATCCCCGGACGGCGGTTTCTCATGCCGCGTAGTGCCCAGCCGTGAGGCGTAGTTGGCCAGGACGGAGCCGTGCCAATCCAGGGCGCTGCCGGCGGCGGAATCGGCGGCGACGGCCGGACGGCCTTGTAACAGAAAAAAAATAGCTAAGATCCAGGCGCGGTTCATGATTTATTTTATCCAGCTTCCTGGCGGGTTCCTTAAAGCGCGTTCGCTGAAATCTTCGGCTTTGAGCGCAAGCCGGTACTTGGCTTCGCTGAATTCCACCACCGTCTGATGGCCGGATTTTACGTTTTTCATGGAACGTTTCATGGCGGTCGGGATGCCGTCTATTTCCTTTATTTCTTCCGCGGAGAATTCCCTGAAGAGCTGATTCTGTACGTCGTAATATTCCTCTCTGAGGGGCAGGTAGGTTGTTTTATCTATCCAGGTGACCTTTCGCTTGTATGCGGCGGCCGCTTTGGGCATGCTCTCTACGACGTAACAGGGTTTGCCGCCGAGTTCTTCCTCGCGCAGCAATTTATGGGTGTCGGCCCCGGTGTTCCTGCCCGAGACGTCCTCGTAGCTGAAATCGGAACCGACAAAGCTGGACTGGGAATCTTTGGCCGCGATGCGCTGGACCAGGTTCAGGGCCGGGATGAACAGCCAGCGGTCCGACTCTTTGGCGGCATACTTGTAGACCAGAAAGGCCATGCGGCGCACGTCGCCGGGCGCGTGGAAATACATGAAGTATTTCTGGTCCCCGCCGGGCATATTGACGCGCAGCATCGTCAGCTCCCGGAAGCGTTCGCCGCCCGAAACATCTTTCAGCGTCATTTTGATACGGGCCCGGAAACTGTCGCCGGGCGAGAAAAAAGCCTGTTGCATTTTGCCGACTATGCCGGCGGCGTCCAGAGGCTGGGCTGGGGCGGGGGCGGCGCTGGCCGGCGCCAGGAGCGCCGCCGCGATCATCGTCTGTAATATCAGTTTGGTCATATTTAATCCTCGCTTAAGCTGTGAATAGTTGTTTTCTAAAAAGCACTATCAGGGCGGGAATGTAGATGATGCAGAGCACCGCGCTCAGCAGCATCATGCACACGATAAAAGCGCCCACCGTGATATATGGCGTCAGCGGCGCGAACAGCATTACCGAGAAGGCCGCGGCGAATAGTATGGCGTTGCGCAATACGCCCTTGCCCGGGCGCGCCGCGGTCCACACCAGCGCTTCCTCGATAGATTCGGGTGCGGCCGCGTTCCGGCCTTCAGCCAGCCGCAGCCGGAACCTGTTGATGAAATGAATGGCGAAATCTACCGCCATGCCGAGCGACAGGCAGGAAAGTACCGAGATGGGCATGTCGAAGTCTTTGCCGGCAAAACCCACGGCCCCGTAGATAAGGATGACCGTGAAAAGAAGCGGGATATAGCCCACCATGGCCCATTTGACCGACCTGAAATTGACGGACAGGATGGCGAAGATAACGACCAGGGCCAGCAGGAAACCCTTGATCATATCCCATAACACCGCGTCGTTCCAGACCAGATTGAAGTAGGCTATCCCGGCGGGCTGTATCTCCACGGGAAAGGGGTTATCACGCTGATAGTCTTTGGCGGCCTCTATAACCTTGCGCATAGCCCCGGCGTCCCAGGTTTTGAGCTGGACCCAGATATTGGCTTTCTTATAGTAGGGGTCAACCACGTTGTCGAGGTCCGCTGGTTTGGCCGACATGCCGAAGAGGAAGAGATACTGCCCGGCGAGTTCTTTGGATTCGGGAACTTTATCGTAAGCCGGGTCGTCTTTGTGTAATACGCGGCTGATCCTTTTAACATAATCCACGACCGAAGTTGTCTTTCCCACTTCCGGAAGTTTTTCAAGGCTGCGCTGGAGCCCCTCGATATAGCGCAGGGCCTGCGGGGATTTTATAAATTCCTCTTCGCCGCCTGTCGAGTTGACCACTAGGTAGCCAAGCGAGGTTCCGCCCAGGGCTTCGTTCATAATGCGGTCGGCCGTGCGGACTTCGCTGGACTTCGTGAACCACTCCACCATATTGTTATTGACCTTTATCCGGGTCGTGCCGGCTGCCGCCACGGCAAATAAAACTAGGCCGGTGAGAACTACCGCCCGGGGTTTATGCGCGCCTAACCGGGCCAAGTACGCGAGGAATTGGGAGATGCGGCTGGATTCCGCGTCTTCGCCACGCGAAGCCTTCTCGATAGATTCTTCGCCGACAAAAGTGAACATAGCCGGGATAAAGCTGAAACTCAAAACCCGCAGCAGGACGGTGCCGAAGGCCACCAGGCCGCCGAAGATCTTGACCGGGACGATGTGCATGAACAGCAAGACCGAGAACCCGGCCGCAGTAGCCAGCGCCGTATAACGCACAGGTCGGCCCACCGCCTCCATGGTTTTTATAATGGCGGTTTTCTTATCCTTTTCCTCACGGAAGCGGAAGTAGAACTCGTTGAAGATGTGGATGGAGTCCGTGGCTATGGCCATCAGAAACACCGGTGCCATGGAGCTCATGATGTGGATGGGGTAGCCTAGGGCGATAAGCAGGCCCATGCTCCAGACGGTGGCTATCATGGCGTCCATCATCAGCGCGGCGGAGAGGAAAAGGTCGCCGAACATAAGATAGCGGGCCGCGAACATGAGCAGGCCGGCCATGGGCGCGAAGATCGCCATCAGTTTGAACATCTCCGCACCGAAGGTGTCCCGCGCCACCGGATCGCCGGCGATGTAGAAGTTTTCAGGGCCGCCTTCGGCTTTAACGAGCTCTCTTATCTTGTCGGCGATTGATTTGCCGTTGGCGCCCTTTTCAAGGGGCACATAAATAGCCGCAGTTTTGGCGTCCTGCGAGATAATGCGGCCGACGAACATCGGGTTTTCGAAAAGCTGTTTTCGCAGTCCTTCAAGGGCGCGTGTGTCTCCGGGCGCCTCGGGCATGAGGGGGCCCACCTGGAGCGTCCCTCTGTCCACCGTAACATTGTCTATTGTGGAGAAACCCGCCACATCCCGCTCGGCCACTCCGGGAACCTTAAGTATCCCGTCATTGATACGCTTTATCTTTTCCAGCGTTGTTTTATTGAGGACCCCGGCTCCGTTCGTGATGCCGACCACGATCATGTCCTCGTAGCGGCCGAAGGTCTTTTCTACGGCGTAGTTGGCGACCTGGACCGCAGAACCGGCATGGAGCATGTTTGTGGGATGGGGTTCGGACCGGCCCTT
>CAZUQT010000106.1:0-10274 GCA_964622585.1 uncultured Elusimicrobiaceae bacterium
ATGATGAAGCCGGAGACGGCATAGAGCCCGGCGGTATCGGAGGGCCCGAGCAGCAGGTCTGGCGGTACACCTGCCAGCGACGCGGCCTGGAACTGGGAGCGCAGGTCCTCGGTCTGGTAATGGGTGCGGGTGATCTCGATGCCGGCGTTCTCCGGCAGTTTTTTGAAGGCTTCGAAAACGGAGTCGATGTAGGGGGCGACCTGGGCGTCTTCCTGTTCCCAGACCACGATGGTCTTCGAGGTATCGGCGACAGGGCGGGAGCAGGCGGCGAGCGCGCCGGCGGCAGCTAAAATTAAAAGTTTGGTTTTCACCACTGTCCCTTTAAATCGCCTTGATGCTTTGTTACTGTAATTCTAACAAATTAACCGTCGCTTTTTCGGGTATAATTTAATATTCGGGAACGGCGGGAAAAAATGAAAAATACGGCGAAGAACGAGAAGCTGTTCTGGAACTGCAGGGCCGGGAATTACCCGCTGCCGTTCGATCCCTCTACCCTGGTAAAAACTACGCGCATACTGCGCCTGCTCCGGGGGCTGGGAGCGGATTTCGGCGGCCGCGATATACTTGACATAGGCTGCGGGACCGGGGTTTACGCGCTGCCCCTCGCCGGCAAAGCCGGGAAAGTCCTGGGGATAGATTCCTCACCTGCCATGCTCAGGGTTTTCAGGGCGCAGGCGCGGGCCCGGAAAATAAAGAACGCGCTCTGCCTCCGGGCGGCCTGGGAGGAAGTCCCCGCCGCCGAAGTTCGCAAAGGTTTCGACATGGCCCTGGCGTCCATGACCAATGCGATCAGGGGAAAAGCCGACCTCCTTAAAATGGAGGCCGCCGCGAGGGAGCGGTGCGTTTATATAGGCTGGGCGGGGGTCAGGAAGAACAGCCTGCTCGAGGCTGTCTATGCGCATCACGGGCTGAAGTACAGGGCCCCGGAGGGCGCCGGGCGCATCTTAAAGGCCCTCAAAGCGATGGGCCGGAGGCCGCGGGTGAAATATATAACCGACAGCTGGACCAGGACCGCTTCGCCTGAAGCGACCAGGAGTGAAATAGCCGTGAGTATCAGGGTGAATGGAGCGAACCTGGACAGGCGGTGGACGGAAATTTTCCTGAAACGCAGAACAAGGGCGGGAAAGATATCCCAGCTTACCAGGGTGAGGAAAGGCCTTATAACCTGGGCTGTCAGGCAAGGGAAGCGGTCAGCGCTTTAAGTTCCTCGGGAGTACCCAGCGCGACCAGTACGTCGCCCTTTTTCAACTTAACTTCCGGCAGCGGGTTTATTTCGTAGTCCTGGCTCGCCTGGTTTTTCAGGGCTACGACCAGGGCGCCTTTGCTCCCCGCGCCCTTGAATTCGCCCAGGGGCCGGCCCGCCGCCTTCTCTCCGGCCTCAATATCCTCGAAGCGGACGCCAGCTTTCTGGCCGCGCAGCATAGAGTCCAGGAATTTTACCGTCGCCGGGCGCAGCATCTCGGAAGCCATGCGCAGCCCGCCGATATGAGAGGGGTTTATAACGATGTCCGCGCCGGCGCGCGTAAGCTTGTCCGTCATCTCCGGGTTATGCTCGTTCTGCACCGTCACTATCCTGACGACCGAATTAAGGCCCTTGGCAGTGATGGCTATGAAAGCGTTGTCTTTGTCATTGGAAAGCGCGCAGAAGATGCCCCGCGCCTTTCGGACACCGGCGGCCTCGAGGGTGGAGCAGGAAGAGGCGTCCCCGGTCACGACGCACCAGCCCCTCGCCATGAACTTCTTAACTTCCTCCTCCCTGATGACGACCAGCGAGAACGGCCGGGAAGTCTTTGAAAGTTCCTCGCAGACGCTCAGCCCGGAACGGGTGGCGCCGCAGACGATATAATGATTTTCCAGGTCTTCAAGTTTTCCCTGCATTTTAAACCTCCGGATAGCTTCTTTCAGCCCGCCCTCGAGCAGCAGCTCGGTAATGCTTGTAAAGATATAGGTCATCACTCCGATGCCGCCGAGTATCAGCACCAGGGTGAACACCCGGCCGGCGGTGCTGAGCGGGTGCGTCTCGCCATAGCCTATGGTAGCGAGAGTTATCACCGTCATGTAAAGACTGTCGAGGAAATCCCAGTGCTCGATAAAGGTATAGCCGGTCACGCCGGCGGCACAGAGGAGCACCAGCACGGCGAGGGGAGTGAGTATTCCGGACCTGATATCCTTCATGAACGGGTCAAGCTTTACCGCCGGACGGGCCTTTCCCGTGAGGCTGCGCCGCCATCGCCCCGGAGGGCGGATTAGCCTCTACCTTGAGGAGGTCGGGCTTGGAGGCGCACTGCTTCGCGAAGGCGGCGTCCCGGAGGCTGTTGCGGTACTCCGGGTGCTGGAAGGTGTAATTGAACTTGGTATGGATATCGTATTTCCCGCCCAGCAGGCCGGCCACGTCTTCCACGAAGACGCGCTCCTCGTCCGTGGGGATCACGAAAACCTTGACCTTGGAGCCCTTGGCCGAGATATCGGTCTCGGCGTTGCGCGTCCTTGAAATGGAATTTTTCTCGGGGTCGCACTTGATGCCGAGGAAATCGAGGTCCTCGAGCGAGCCGGCCCTGGTAAGAGAGCCCATCTCTCCCACTCCGGCCGTGAAAACCACCGCGTCGATGCCGCCCACCGCGGCGGCGTAAGCGCCTATGTACTTCTTTATCCTGTAGCTCTCTATGGCGGTAGCCAACTTGGCGCGCTCGTCGCCGTGTTCGGCGGCGACCTCTACGTCGCGGCGGTCGGTATACTGCTCGGTGATGCCGAGGATGCCGGACTTCTTGTTGAGGATGGCGTCCATCTCGCCGGGGCTGAGGTATTCGCGGGCCATGACATAAAGGGGGATAGCCGGGTCGTGGTCCCCGGCGCGGGTACCCATTATCAGGCCCTCCAGCGGCGTAAAGCCCATGCTTGTGTCGTAGGAGAGGCCGTTCTTTACCGCGTTAACGGAGGCGCCGTTGCCGATATGGCAGATGACGACGTTCGTTTTGAAGGGGTCTTTCTTGAGCAGCACCGCGGCGCGCTTTGCGACGTAAAGGAAAGAGGTCCCATGGAAGCCGTAGCGGCGGATGCCGTACTTCCAGTACCACTTGCGCGGCAGGGCGTAGGTGTAGGAGGAGGGAGGCATGGTCTGGTGCCAGGCCGTGTCCATGATGGCCATATGCGGGATCCTGGGCATCAGCTCCCGGGCCGCCTCGACGCCCTGTATGTTAGGAGGATTGTGAAGCGGGGCCAGCGAGGAAAGCTCGCGGAAAGTCTCAAGGATCTTGTCGTCGATGATGACGGACTTTACGAAACGCTCGCCGCCGTGGACGACGCGGTGCCCTACGGCCGAGATCCCGGCGAGGCTGTCGATGACGCCCGTGGTTACGTCCGTCAGCGTGGTAAGGATCAGCTTTATAGCTTCCTTATGGGTGGCGCAGTCCTGTTTCAGGACGGCCTTGTCGCGGCCGGGGGCTTCGTGGCTGATGACGGAGCCGCCGATGCCGACGCGCTCGACCACGCCAGAGGCAAGGGGGGTCTTCGCCTGCCAGTCGAAAAGGGAATACTTCACGGAGGAGCTTCCGCAGTTAAGGCATAGTATTTTCATGATGTACTTCTCATCATAAACTAAATCTCAGCGCTAAGGAACGGTCCTAAATCAATTGCCCGACTGATTTGCGGCAATCGGCCCCCGGCAGGCACGGCTGGCCGGGACATCAGTTTATTCTACAAAATTACCGCGAAGTTGCGATTTTTGGTAGGATTTCCGGTAGCTGGAGCGAACTATGAAAAAAAAGCTGATCCTGATCGCGGCCGCGCTGCTGACGGCCGGAGGCGGATACTATATAAGCAGCGGGATGGAGGCGGCGGAGGTCGTAAGAAAACTTTCCGGCCTGCGGGTCTCCCTGGAGCTCTACAGGCAGGAAAACAAGCGGCTCCCGGCTTCCTTCGGCGAAACCCTCAGGACCGGCACGCTTGAGGAAGCCCCCGCGCTGAAACTTCCCGGGCACCTGAAGAACTCTTCGGTAAAGGATACTCCCTCGATGCTGATCAGGGACACCGGCGGCTGGGCCTATGTGAACGACCCCAAAGACAGGGCCTTCGGCCTGCTTTACATAGACTGCGCGCACAAGGACGGGAAAGGCAGGTTCTGGAGCGAATTCTAGGACGAAGGGCGCTTAAGCTTTCTTTTGCGCCAGGGTGTCTTCATAAAGGCGCAGGAGAATATTGGCGACGACGGGTACGGACATATTGTTGTTTACGTAGTCAAAAGCCATTTTGGAGATGCTGTGGCACGCGGCGGAGTTGCTGATCAGGCGTATCACCGCCCTGGCGCAGGAGAGCGGATCGCCCGGTTCCACGATGACGCCGTTGCGCTCGTTCACGGTAAAATCGCTCAGGCCTTTGATCCTGGGAACCACGCAGGGCACGCCGGAAGCCTGCGCCTCTATCAAGGACATCGAAAGCCCGGGGCGGCTCGAGGTCTTGGCGTAGATATGCATCATCGCCATCACCTCGGGAATATCGTTGCGGTCCCAGAGGATGTCCACCTTGTGGCTTATCCCCAGGCCCCGGGCCAGGTCCCGTATCCTTCCGTCGTTGACGCCCACTATCATAAAATTCGTTTCCGGCATGACGTCGAGGACTTCCTTGGCCATCATCAGGAACAGCTCCTGCTCCTTCAAGGTCTTGTCCATGCTTATGGTCCCGACCTTGTAAGGGCGCTTCTGGAACATGGCCGGCTTTATCAGCATGGCGCTTTCCCAGCGGCCTATATTCAGGCAGGGCGGAACCATGAAAGTGCGCTGCGGCTCTATGCCGGCGATAGAGAATTCCTCCTGCACCGAGTTGCAGGCGCCGAAGTAAAGGTCGACGTAAGGCTGCAGCTGCGCCAGCTTTTCGAAGCTCTTCTGGCTGCCCAGCTTTATCTGCGTAAAGAAGACGCGCGAGGAAGCCCCGGTTTTTTTCAGGGACATGGGGCTGACGCCGGGCATATTGTAGAAATGCGCTACGTCCCAGCCTTCGGTCTCGAAGAAGCCGAACTTGGCGCCCATGGTAAAAGGCCGGGCCTCCACCTTGAGCTTGGCGCACTCGGCGTAAAGGGGGGAATTTTTAGGGCAGAGGACCGCCGCGGTATGCCCGAGCTTCGAGAAGCGGGCGGCCATGTGCAGAGCCTGGTAGGCCACGATGTCCCAGTCGGGCGAGTCGCAGATATTAAGTATTTTCACCTGGACGTCCCCCGCGCCGGCCCCCGGCTTTTAACAGCGGCCAACTTCTCCAGTTCGCGACGGGCGTTCTTCACATACGCCTCGTCCCGTGACGTAGCGGCTATATCGGCGTAGATGGCGGCGGCCGCCGCGTAATTGCCGGCTTTTTTATTAAGGAAGGCGGCCAGCTGCTTGAGCATCACGGGGCAGTCCGGGTCCTTCAGGATCGGGGCTATGGCCTCCGCTACCGCGACCGGGTTTCCTGATTTGCTGTAGCCTACGGCCGCGAGCATCGTAAGATATTTCCATTCCCGCGGGTTATATTTAAGGGCGTAGTTAAGTAGTTCCGTGGCCTCTTCGCCGCGCTTCATATTGAAGGCCAGGGAAGCGGCCCCGTAAAGGCCGGCGGCGGTAAAAGCGGGGTCTACTTCAAGCACATGGCGGGCCATGGGGAGGAACAGCGGGTATTTGCCCTCGCCGTAATGCTCTTCTTCGTGATGGTCGTGACCGGCGGCGGCAGACTCGCTCTCGCCGGTAAATTCCCTGGTGCCGTAGTACTGCATCAGGCGTATGAACCAGAGGTCCGCGAAAAGCCGCCTGGCGCCCAGGGCGAGGGCCATCATGTCCCCGGTAGCCCCGACGGAGGGAACCCGCATTTCCGAGGGCGGAGGAAAGGGGCTCACGTAGCGGCGAGAGGAGAACCCTCCGGCGGCCCAGGCAAGGGCCGCCGCGGCCAGGAGAAGGAGGCCGCGCCCGCGCGCGGCCGCTTTTGGGGAAGGGACCGCCAGCATCAGAATTCCTTCCTCGAAAGCAGCCAGAGGGCTCCAAGGCAGGAAGCCGCTACCCAGGCGGCGGCGGGGAAAAGCACGGCCAGCCCGAGGGAAGTGGCGGCGCCGGCGGCGTCGCGAGCGTTAAAAAGCTGCAGGTTGGGGATAAGGAACAGGAAAATCTTTAAGGCCGCGCCCTGCAGTCCCGCCGCCCGTTCCGCCAGGAATGCGGCCTCGGAGGCGAAATGCCCCAGCGTCCACATTATCGAGGAGATGACCAGGGTGGAAACCGCGGAGGTGGAAAACAGGGAAACGAAAAAGGCGAAAGAGATGATGACAGCCAGCTTCAAAAAGGTTCCGGCCAGCGCCCAGGCGTAGAAAGCCGGAAGGCCGAACCCCCTGAAGGCCAGCAGGGAAAGGTGCATTACGGCCATTACGACAAGCATCAGCCCCACCGTTAACAGCGCGCCGCACAGCTTGCCGGCGAGGTAGGCCCAGCGCGGAACGGGGCGGGAAAATACCAGGTAAATAGTTTTTGTCTCGGCCTCCCTGAGCAGCGTCGAGGAAGCGCCGAAAAGAGAATAGGCCAGCGCGGTAAGTTCGATCAGCGCGAGTCCGAAATCCGCCAGCACCCGCGCCTCCTGGTCCACGGCCATGACCCCGGCCAGGACGGAGGCGTAAACGGCGGTAAAGGCGAAGACGGAGAAAAGAGTAAAGAAGCGGTTGCGCACGCTTTCGACGAAGGAGTTGAAGGCCACGGCCCGTATGAGAAGGAGGTTCCTCATTTAACCGCCTCGACGAAAATTTTTTCCAGGCCGCCCGGCGCCGACTCCCACTGCGCCCTGGTTACGGCGGCGGCCAGCTTCCCGCTCACCATGATCAGGACCCTGGAAGCCAGCTTCTCCACCTCGGAAATGCTGTGGGAGGAAAGAAAGATCGCGCAGCCTTCGGAGTTAAGCCCGGCAAGGAGAGCGCGGATATCGTGTATCGCAAGAGGGTCGAGGCCGCTCACCGGCTCGTCGAGAACGAGGAGATCGGGCTTGTGCAGAAGCGCCTGGCCCAGGCCGAGCCGCTGGAGCATGCCCTTGGAAAATTCCGAAATTCTTTTTCCGGCGTGGGGCTCCAGGCCGGTCTTCTTCATGGAAGACTCCACGGCGCGGGAGAGCTCCGCCCCGGAAAGTCCGGAAAGCCGGCCGTAATACTCGAGGGCGGCGGCCGGCTTCACCTGGGGCGGGAAATACGGGAGCTCGGGCAGGAAACCGACCCTGGCCTTAGCCGCCACGTCGGAGGGGGGATGTCCGAAAACCGTTACCCGGCCCGCGGTGGGGAACAGCAGGCCGGTGATCAGCTTCATGATAGTGGTCTTCCCGGCGCCGTTCAGGCCCAGGAGGCCTGTAATTTCTCCGGCCGGGATCTCGAAGGACAGGTCCTTTACGGCGGTATGGTACTCGGCGCCCAGCAGGCGGGGGCGCTTGTAGGTCTTCTCGACGCCGGAAAATGAAACCGCGCAGGCCGTCATCTTACGATTTTATTCTCCTCCCGCTTTACCCGCAGCATCTCTTCCTGTATGCGGTCTATCGGGATCTCGCCCATCTTGAGGAAAAGAGTGTGGAACCTGCGCAGGTCGAAGTACTTGGCCTCGGTGCGCTGGTAGTAGCGCCGCATCTCGAGTATGCGGTCCATTCCCAGGATATAGCTGAAGCCGTCCGTGGGGGCCAGGGAGATCTTGAGGACTTCGGAGTCCGCCTGGGCCTTGGTCATGTAAAGATTGTCCTGGAAGAACTGTGAAGCCTGCTCCGGCTCCCATTTCCTGGTGTGCAGGGCCGCGTCGGCGTAGGCCCTCGCCGCGCGCAGCGCCCTGACGTAGCAGCGCAGGAAGCGCGACCAGTAGGAGGAATAATAGCCCATCTCCTCGGCCAGCAGCTCGGCGTAGCAGCCCCAGCCGTTGGTCACCACGGGCTGGCGGGAAATGCGGCGTATGCGCGAGCGGTTGGAGGAGGCCTCGAAGCTCCGGAGGTGCAGCCCGGGCATTATGGAATAGGAAGTGAGGAGCTCCATCTGGGAATAATTGAAGCCGGAAGCCAGCGTCTTCTCGCGCGAAGCTTCCGAGGCGCTGTCCGGCGGCAGGAGGACGAAAAGCTCGGAGACGCGGGTATCGTCCAGCGAAAAAGAGGGCGCGTAGTACACGTAGGGAAGCACCGAGGCCATGAAGCCCGGCATGCGCTTTATAAGCAGGCGCTGGCGCGGGAACTCCACGACCTTATGCTCGTCGAAATGCTGGTAGGAGCGGTCCATCTCGTCCTGGAATACCTTCAGGACCTCGCCGGCCGCGGGATGCTCCTTGGGAAGCTTGTCGAGCACGCCCTTCCAGCCTTTTTCCTTCGTGACCAGGGCGTCGATGTTGAGCGCCTCCTTCTGGAGGTCCTTTATTGCGGTCTTGAAAGCTTTTTTGGAATAGCTGAGGGCCGAGCCGGGGGTCATGTCCAGCGAATGCTGGCGCTCGAGGTAAAAGCCGTAGGCGTCGCTGCCGGAGCGGAAATCCCCGTCGGCGTTAGGCAGGACGTCCTTCTGCAGGAACTCGGCGTAGCGCGTGAGGGCCGCCTTTACCTTTTCCATGGTTTCGTCCACCTGGCCCTTCAGCGTCGGGTCATAGCGGGTGTAGCCGCGGAAAACCGGGACGAAGTCCGAGACGTAATTCAGCGCGTCGTTCGTCTGCCGCATGGCCTGGCGGGCCCAGATCTCCGGCGGGCGGGAAATATTGCGCTCGGCCTGGGCGAGGATGGAGGGGAACTGCTGCAGGCGGGAGATGGCGTTGGAGGCGCGGGTATTATAGTCCTCGTAGTCCTTGCTCATCATCTGGTAGACCAGGAAAAGAGGGTCGAGGTACTGCTGCGGACGGCGGGCGAGCAGGGAGAGATTCTCCATCTCGTAAACGTCCACTTCGAGCATGTGGTCCAGTAGTTCGTAGTCCACCCTGAGCCCGGGGGACATTGAGCCTTTCTGTATCTCGGCCAGTTTCGCCCTGAGGCGCTTAAAAGCCTCGAGCTGCCGGGTGACCCGCTCCTGGGTACGGGCGGTGAGCGAAGCGTCGGAATCGTGCAGGCCCAGCCGCGTGGCCCGCTCGGGGTCGTACATCTGTATGGTGGCCAGATACTGTGAAAAAACTTCGTTGAGCTTGGTCCCTTCGAGCGTGCCCTCTATGTCCGCGGTGGAAAGCTTATCCTCGTAAGCGGAAAGGGGCAGGGGGGACAGGGCGGGAGCCAGAAGGCAGACAAGGGAGAGCGCGGCAGCGCGATAATTCCGCCTGTAGAGCAAAGTCTTCATAGTCTAAACACCTCCGGGAAGATCCTGCCGCCGAAAAACGCGCTAGCCGCGGCTTTTTACTTTTTTACCGGGGCGGGGCCCGGCTTTCTTCCGGGGCGCCGCCGGCTCCAGGGCCAGCTCCAGCACCTCGTCCATCCTGTCCACCGGATGCAGCTTCATTTTAGCGCGTATCTCCGGCGGTATCTCCTCGAGATCCTTGAGATTCGCGCGGGGGAAGATCACGGTGTTGATCTCGTCGCGGAACGAAGCTATGACTTTTTCCTTGAGGCCGCCGATAGCCAGGACCCTGCCGGTCAGGGTAAGCTCGCCGGTCATGGAGAGGTTCTGCTTGACGGCCCTGCCCGTGAAAAGGCTTGCGAGGGCGGTCGCCAGCGTTATCCCGGCCGAAGGGCCGTCCTTGGGGATCGCGCCCTCGGGGATATGCACATGGAAATTGTGCGAGCCGACGAAAGAAGCAGAGGCGAGCTCCCTTGACCTGATATAGGAAAAGGCGGCCTGCGCGGATTCCTTCATAACTTCGCCGAGCTTGCCCGTCAGGGTGAGCGCGCCTTTCCCCGGCACGGCCACCGCTTCCACCGCCAGAACCTCGCCGCCGTTCTCGGTCCAGGCCAGGCCCGTGGCCATGCCGACCGCGTTGAAGGAGACCCGGGCGGTCAGGAACTTGGGAACGCCAAGGTAGTCGCCCAGGTTCTCCGGGGTAACTTTGACTAAGGAAAGCTTCTGCTCGACTATCATGCGCGCGGAGCGGCGGCACATTGAGCCGAACTCGCGCTCCAGGTTGCGCACGCCGGCCTCGCGGGTATAGCCGCGGATCACGGCGTCTATGCCCTTATCGTCTATCTTGAGCACGCCCTCCTTGATCCCGTGCTCCTTCGTCTGGCGCGGGATAAGGAACTTCTTGGCGATCTCGATCTTCTCGTCGTGGGTATAGCCGCTGAAATCGATTATCTCCATGCGGTCCCGCAGGCTGACGGGGATGCCCCAAAGCGTGTTCGCGGTGGCGATGAAC
>CAZUQT010000107.1:0-10255 GCA_964622585.1 uncultured Elusimicrobiaceae bacterium
TGGTGTATTTCCCGGAGTGGGATTCTTTCATCCAGGCCACGCGGTAGAGCATGGTCTTGGCCACTTCCACTTCGGTGGCCATGTCGGCGATCATGAACTGGATGCCTTCCAGCTCCGAAATGGGCCGCCCGAACTGGACCCGCTCTTTGGAGTAGCGGACGGCTTCCTCCAGCGCCGCCTCGGCGATGCCCACGGCCTGCGCGGCTATGCCGATGCGCCCGCCGTCGAGGGTGGTGAGGGCTATTTTCAGGCCCTTGTTCTCTTCTCCCAGCAGGGAAGAGGAAGGGACGCGGCAGTTATCGTAGACCATCTCGGTGGTGCTGGACGAGCGGATCCCCATCTTGTTCTCATGCTTGCCTACCTTGAAACCGGGGACGTCCTTCGTAAGCAGGAAAGCGGAAATGCCTTTGGCGCCCTTTTCCTTGCAGGTCTGGGCGAAAACTATCATCACGTCGGCGATGCCGCCGTTGGTGGTGAAATTCTTGGTCCCCGAGATGACGAAATGGTCGCCGTCCCTGGCGGCCGAGGTCCTGAGGGAACCTGGATCGCTGCCGGAGTTAGCCTCGGTCAGGGTAAAGCAGCCGATCCACTCGCCGGAGGCCAGTTTGGGCAGGAATTTCTTTTTCTGCTCGTCCGTTCCGAAAGTGAGGATAGCGTCGTTGACCAGGGAGTTCTGCACCGAGACGGCCACGGAGGTTCCGGCGTCGGCCTTGCTGAACTCTATCATCGAGGCGGCGTAAGCGATCACTCCGGCGTTGGAACCGTCAAATTCCTCGGGCAGCGTCATGCCCAAATAGCCCAGCCTGCCGAGTTCCTTCAAAGCTTTTATGTTGACTTCCGCCTTCTCATCCAGTTCGGCGGCGAAAGGCGCCAGCTTTTCCTTGGCGAAGCGGCGGGCCCCGTCAATGACCATCTTCTGCTCTTCATTGAACGTAAAATCCATTGATGAATTCCTCCCAATGCTAGGTCTGCGGTAGATAAATGTTACATTATAGCGCTAACTTTAATCAAACTTGCGTTTGTGCCGCATCAAACACGGTGTGCTCAAAGCGGCCAACTTTTGGCGGATAATAAAAAAGTTGTATAATAAAATGTGTATTAAAGCTGTTTTCTGGACCACAATACTATCAGGAGGAATACTTAATGAAAATGATATCACTGCTGGGTTGTATGGTGTTCATGGGCGTAGCCGGGCTGGTTATGGCTCAGGACGCCGCCGCTCCCGCTACGGCTACGTATCTCGGCGCGGATAAGTGCAAGATGTGCCATTCGAAGCAGCATGCGACCTGGACCAAGATGAAACATTTCAAGGCGATAGAGGCCCTTACCGCCGAGGAACAGAAGAATCCCGAGTGCGTGAAATGCCACGTGACCGGCTACGGCGAAGCCACCGGCTTCGAATCGATGGAAAAGACCCCGAACCTGGCGAACGTGCAGTGCGAAGCCTGCCACGGCGCCGGCAGCCTTCACATGAAAGCCCCCATGGCCGACAAGAAAAAGACCATCAACGGCAAAGGCAAAGACTGCCGCGACTGCCACAGTCCGCATGTGGACGTGAACAGGGTGAAGACCGAAGAGAAGAAAGAGGCGGCGAAATAAAAGCCTTTCTGTACCCGGTGTTTTTGGACATAGAGGGGAAGCCATGCCTTGTGGTGGGCGGCGGCGAGGTGGCGTTCCGCAAAACGGAAACGCTTCTTAAGTCCGGCGCCACGCAAGTTAAGGTCGTGGCTCCCCTTTTACACCCGGGTTTCGCCAAGCTGGGCGAAAAAGGGCGGATAAAGTTTTTCAGGCGGAAATTCAGGCTTTCGGACCTGAAAGGAGCGGCGATAGTGGTCTGTTCCACTGATTCCGAAGAAGTGAACGCCCTGGTAGGCGAGGCGGCGGCCAGGAGCGGGGCGCTGGTGAACGTGGTGGACAGGCCGGCCCTCTGCAATTTTATAGTTCCGGCGGTCCTGAGGAACGGTCCCTTGACCATAGCTGTTTCTACCGGCGGCGCGAGCCCGGCCCTGGCGAAAAAAATACGCGTCCGGCTGCAGAAGACCTACGGCGGAGCTTTCGCCAAGAAAGTCGAAGCTTTACGGAAACTGCGCGTGAAGATGCTGGCGGAAAAAACGGCCCCGGGTAAACTGGCGGCCAAGCGGGCTTACTTCAGGCTTCTGAGGCAAATATGACAAAAGGTAAAGTATATCTGGTAGGCGGCGGTCCCGGCGATCCCGGCCTGCTGACGATAAAAGGCGCCGACTGCCTGCGCAAGGCCGACTACGTCGTTTACGACGCGCTCTCCAACCCCGATTTCATCGATCTCGCTCCTTCGAGATCCAAAAAAATTTATGTAGGCAAGCGCGGCGCGGTGCACGCCATGGAGCAGGAAGATATCAACGCCCTGCTGGTCCGCCTCGGGCGGAAGGGCGGCACGGTAGTGCGCCTTAAAGGCGGGGACCCTTTTATTTTCGGTCGCGGCGGAGAAGAAGCCCGCGACCTCGCTTCGGCTAAAATACCTTTCGAGATAGTTCCCGGCGTCAGTTCGGCCGTCGCCGCGCCGGCTTACGCGGGTATCCCGGTTACGGACCGCTCTTTCGCGCCCATGGTGACTTTCCTCACCGGGCATATGCAGAAAGACGGCGAGCTTAAACTTCCCTGGGACAGCCTGGCTTCCGGCGGCGGAACCCTGGTTTTCCTGATGGGCGTTTCAAGCCTCGATGTAATTTCCGCGAAGCTCATTGCCGCGGGGCTGAAAGGCTCCACGCCGGCCGCTATCGTCTCGAACGGGACTACGCCGCGCCAGAGATCTCTTTCAGGCAAGCTCTCCAATATAGCCGAACTCGCCCGCAAGGCTAATATCAAGGCCCCGGCGGTCACTATCGTGGGCGGCGTGGCCGGGCTGCGCGAACAGCTGGCCTGGTTCGAGAAAAGGCCGCTTTTCGGCAAGAAGATCGTAGTCACCCGCTCGAGGGAGCAGGCCAGCGCCCTGGCGCAGAAACTTTCCGACCTCGGGGCCGAAGTGATAATTTTCCCTTCGATAAAGATAGAGCCGCTCAAATCTTTCTCGGCCCTCGACAAAGAGATAAAGGGCCTCGGCGGCTATAACTGGGTGATCTTTACCAGCTCCAACGGGGTGGAAGTCTTCTTCAACCGGATGAAAAAACTCGGCCTGGACGCGCGCCGCTTCGGCAGCGCGAAGGTAGTCGCAATCGGCCCCGCTACGGCGGAAGCGCTGCGGGCAAGGGGCGTAGAGGCGGACCTCGTCCCCGAAAAATATATCTCCGAATCGATCCTGAAAGCGCTGGGCAAAGTAAAGGGGCGGAAAATACTTCTGCCAAGGGCCGCCATGGCCAGGGACATGCTCAACGCCGGGCTTAAAAAAGCCGGCGCGCTTGTCACCGAGATCCCGACCTATAATACCCTTCCGGACAGGGGAAACCTCCCCGAGCTTCGCCGCCATCTTGAGGAAGGAACCGTAAGCCTTATAACTTTCACCAGTTCCTCCACCGTTACCGGTTTCCTTGAAAGCTTCAAGGGCGCCGACAAGAAACTTCTTAAAGGCGTGGCTATGGGCAGCATAGGCCCCATCACCTCCGGAACCATGAAGTCCGAAGGTTTTAAACCCGATTTCGAAGCGAAGGACTATACTATCCCCGGCCTTGTTGAAGCGGCGCAGGGATATTTCAAGAAAAACCGCTAAAGCCGCCAGCGTACTTCAAGGAGAAGACCGCATGATTTCCGACTCAGCCCGGCCTCGCAGACTCAGGAACCTGAAATGGGCCCGCGATATGTTCAGGGAAACCCGCGTAGTAGCCGATAATTTCGTCTATCCGCTATTCGTGGTCCCCGGGAAAAAATACAAGAAAGAAATTTCTTCCATGCCCGGCTGCTTCCACCTCTCCGTGGACGAAGCGGCCGTCGAAGCCGGGAAATGCCGCGACCTTGGCATAAACTCTCTTATTCTTTTCGGGCTGCCTTCTAAAAAAGACCCGCTCGGGAAAGAAGCCTATGATCCAAAGGGCCCCGTGCCAGAAGCCGTCAGGCTGATAAAAAAGTCGGTTCCGGACCTGGCCGTGATGACCGACGTCTGTCTTTGCGAATATACCAGCCACGGCCACTGCGGCGTGGTTAAGAAGACCCGCGCCGGCGAAATGCTGGTGGACAATGACTGCACGCTCGAGCTGCTGGTTAAAGAGGCCCTGGTGCACGCGGAAGCCGGCGCCGACCTGGTCGCTCCCTCCGATATGATGGACAACCGCGTCGGGGCGATAAGGAAAGCCCTCGACGGCAAAGGCTTCCAGGACGTAGGCATACTTTCCTACGCCGCGAAGTATTCTTCAGCTTTCTACGGCCCTTTCCGCGAAGCCGCCCAGTCCGCCCCGCAGTTCGGGGACAGGAAAACCTACCAGATGGACCCGGCGAACTACCTGGAAGCCCTGCGCGAAGTGGAGCTGGACGTGATGCAGGGCGCGGATATCGTGATGGTGAAGCCCGCGCTCGCCTACCTGGACATACTTCGCGCGATAAAAGAAAAATTCCAGTTCCCTACGGCCGCTTACAATGTGAGCGGCGAGTATTCTATGGTGAAGGTCGCGGCGCAGAAAGGCCTTATAAACGAGAAAGCGATGGTCCTAGAGATACTTACCTCTATAAAGAGGGCCGGCGCCGATATGATAATCACTTACCACGCCAAGGAAGCGGCAAAATGGTTAAAAGAATAGATAAATTGGTCCTGGACGCGGCGCAGGCCGACATTCCCGTAAGCGGCCGGCCTTTCGCCGACCTGGGCGCGAGTATCGGCGTTTCAGAGGCCGATGTCCTTAAGATCCTGAAAGCTTACAAGAAAAAAGGCGTCGTGCGCAGGATAGGCGGCAGCTTCGAGACCCGCAAGCTCGGCTTTTCCTCCACCCTCGCCGGCGCGCGCGTAAAGCCCGCGCGGTTAGCCGCGGTAGCGAAAGAGATCTCTAAATTCCCCGGCGTCACCCACTGCTATGAAAGAGAGGGGGAGATGAACCTCTGGTTCACCGTCGGCGTGCGCGGCACGATGGCCGGCGTCGATAAGAAAATAGCCTCCTTCAGGCGCCTGCCCGGAGTGGAAAAGTGCTTTTCCTTCCCGGTGAAGAAAATGTTCAAGATAAAGACGATGTTCCCGATATGAAAATAAACCCGGCTATCGTCCGCGCTCTCCAGGGAGATATCCCGCTCGAACCCGCTCCTTTCAGGAAGATCGCCTCCGGGCTCGGCCTGACGGAAGAAAAGCTCCTGGCCGCCGTTAAAGAACTTAAGAGCTGCGGCGCTCTGCGCTGTATGCGGGCTATCGTAAGGCATCATAAAGCCGGCTATTCCTACAATGCAATGGTCGCCTGGAAAATACCAGCCGGCCGCGCGGTCTCCTTCGGGAAAACAGCCGCCGCTTCGCCGGCAATCAGCCATTGCTACGAGCGCTGCGTCCGCCCGGGCTGGCCCTATAATCTTTATACCATGGTCCACGGGCGCAGCCGCGCTGAAGTACTGAAAGTAGTGGCCGGCCTCGTTAAAAAAACGGGGATGAAAGAATACCTGGTCCTTGAAAGCCTCAGAGAATTCAAGAAAACCAGCATGGTGTATTTTTAGAGGGCAGAAAAAAGATTGAACATGCCGCATATAAATTTCCCTTTCCTCGGCAATTCGCTCGTAATGGCCCTCGTTATTCTGGTCCACGTCTTTTTCGCCTTCGTAGCGGTAGGCGGGACCTGCCTGGCTTTCACCAGCGAATGGATAGGCTATAAAAAGAACAGCGCTTTCCATGACCGCTTCGCGAAGGGCTACATCAAGTTCCTTTCCGACATGATGAAGCTCAACGGAGTCCTGGGCGTCACTTTCGTGGTCCTGCTGATAGGTCTTTTCCCGGAGTTCGCCACCCGGCTGTACAATATTTTCTTCTGGCCGCTCATCCTGGAGGCCGCCCTCTTCATGCTGATGATGGCCGCCACCGCCGCCTACGGCAATACCTGGGATACCACCGCGAATAAAGCCGGGCATATCTTCATAGGCGCGGTCGCCGCTTTCGCCGCCGTGGCCGCGACCCTGGTCATTAACGCCGCCTGGTCCTTTATGCTGACCCCCGGAACCTATTTCCAGGACCCCGGCCTGTTGAACGCGGTCTTTAACCCCAGCTTTATAGCGTCCAGTACCCATGTGCTGCTCCCGTGCATGATCAATTCCGCTATGTTCGGCTATATTTACGCTTTCTTCAAACAGCGCAAAGCCGCCGCCGCCGACGCAGCTTACTATTCCTGGATGCTTGATTATTGCGGAACTATCTTCGCCGTCGGCATACTGCTGCAGCCCTTGAGCGGACTCTCCTACCTGTTCACCCTGAAAGCCGTAAATGTCCTGATCTTTGACAATATCGTAAAAGGCGTGATAGTCAAGTTTTTCTGGACTATGGTCAGCCTTGCGACCGTGGCTGTCTCCTGCTCCGCGGTCTACCTTCTTTCTCATAAGAAAAAGAGGACGGTCCTGCTGGCCGGGGGGATCGCGGCCCTTACCGCTTTTTCTTTCGGCGCTTACACCCGCGAGCGGGCCAGGAAGCCGTTCGTGATCTACGGGAACATGTATATGACCGGGGCTTTGGTCGCCTCGCCTAAACCCGCGGTTGAGACTCCTCCGGCGCCGGCAGCCGCGCCGGCAAAAACCGCGCCGGCGAAACCGGCCGCCATAAGCCCCGCGGCGGCCAGGCATATCACGGAAGAGGCGCTGGAAGCGCATGGGTGCCTCGCCTGCCACAGCTATTACGGCGAGGGCGGAACTTTCGGGCCCGCGCTGGACAAGCATTTGCCTCATCACACAAAAGAGGCTTTAAAAAAGCTTTTAAGGAAACCGGCGGAGACCATGCCTCCTTTCGATGGGACCGACGCCGAACTGGACGCTTTCGTGAATGAAATCAAACCGGAATAAGATACTTCCTATGAAACTCAAAACCGCTAAATCAAAAAAACTCTGGAACTATTCCCTTAAGCACCTGGCAGGCGGGGTTAACAGCCCCGTCAGGGCCTTTAACGCCGTGGGCGGCACGCCGCTGTTCATAAAGTCCGCAATAGGGCCGCGGCTCAACGATGTGGACGGTAATTCTTATATCGACTATGTCACCTCCTGGGGCGTCATGATACTCGGGCACGCCGATAAGGATATCCAGTCCGCGCTTTCGGCCGCCGTTACCAAAGGAACTTCCTACGGAGCGCCTACCGAGGCCGAAGCCGTGCTGGCCGAGATGATAAAGAAAGCCCTGCCCTCTATCGAGAAACTGCGGTTCGTGTCTTCCGGCACCGAAGCCGTGATGAGCGCTATAAGGCTCGCCCGCGGTTATACCGGCAGGGAAAAGATAGTCAAGTTTACCGGCTGCTACCACGGCCACGCCGATTCCCTTCTTGTGAAAGCGGGTTCAGGCGCCGCCACTTTCGGCGCGCCCTCCAGCCCCGGCGTTCCCGCCGCTTTCGCGCGCAATACCGTCTCGCTCGAATATAACGATATCGAAGGTTTCCGGGCTTATATGAAGCGCAGCGGTAAAGAAGTGGCCTGCGTTATAGTCGAACCTGTAGCCGCCAATATGGGCCTGGTGCTTCCCGGGCCCGGCTTCCTGGCGGCGCTGCGGAAGACCTGCACCGCGACCGGCTCCCTTCTTATCTTCGACGAAGTCATCACCGGCTTCCGCGTAAGCTTCGGCGGGGCTCAGGGCCTGTACGGCATAAAGCCCGACCTTACCACTTTGGGCAAAATAATAGGCGGCGGCCTCCCGGTGGGCGCCTACGGCGGCAGCGAGAAAATAATGAAGAACCTCTCCCCGGCCGGCAAGGTATACCAGGCGGGCACGCTTTCAGGCAACCCGCTGGCGATGGCCGCCGGCTGCGCCGCTATCAAAAAGCTTTCCAGGCCCGGAGTTTATAAAAAACTGGAGGCCTCCGGCCAGGCTATGGAAGAAGGCCTGCGCCTTATTATAAGGAAAGGGAACCTGCCGGTCACTCTTAACCGGGTGGGCTCGCTGTTCACTCTGTTCTTCAGCAAAGGCCCGCTGAAAGACTGGACCGGCGCCGCCGCCTGCGACACCGGGCTTTACGCGAAGTTTTTCTGGGCTATGGCGGAAAGGGGAGTTTACCTGCCGCCCAGCCAGTTCGAAACCTGCTTTATTTCCACGGCGCACACCGCCGCGGATATTAAAGCTACGCTGAAAGCCGCGGAACAGGCTCTGGCCTGATCTGCTTCTAAAGGACATGACTATGAAAAGAAATCCGCCAAGGCTGGTATTCTGGGAGACCACTTCCAGGTGCAATCTGCAATGCGTGCATTGCCGCAGGACCAATGTTCCGGAGAGGGGGGACGAACTCTATGAGCTCCCTACCGCCGAATTCAAGGCCATCCTGGGTTCACTTAAGGGCGAAGGCCGCCCGCCGATGGTTGTTTTCTCCGGAGGCGAGCCGCTGATGCGCAAGGACCTGCCCGAGCTGCTCGCTTTCGCCAAGGAAAAAGGCATACCTTTCGCCATCGCCACCAACGGCGCGCTAGTGGACGAAGCGATGACGAAGATGCTGGCTTCCTACGGTCCGCACAGGATCTCGGTAAGCATAGACGGTTCCAAGGCCGCCACGCACGACGATTTCCGCGGCCAGAAAGGCTCTTTCGATAAGGCCGTCAACGCGCTCAAACTTTTCAGGGCGGCCGGGATCTCCACCCAGATCAACTGCTCGGTAAGCACCAAGAACGTCGCCGAGCGCGACGAGGTAGTGGCGCTGGCCCGAGAGCTCGGCGTGGACGCGCTCCATTTCTTCCTCCTGGTCCCGGTGGGCTGCGGGGCCGAGCTGCCCGACGCGATGCGCCTCGGCGCGGAAAATTACGAAGAATTCCTCAACTGGCTGATGGTACAGCAGGGCGCCGCCGGTCATCCCGCTCATGGCCACGGCCATGGCCACGGTCAGCCCGCCCCCGGGGGCATGGAGATAAGGGCTACCTGCGCGCCCCATCAGACCCGGATAGTCCGCCAGAAGGTCGCGGCTTCCAGCCCCGAGTTCGCGGGCCGGACGGCGCAGATGCGCGGCTGCCTGGCCGGGAGCGCCATCGCTTTCATTTCCCATAAGGGAGAAGTTTTCCCCTGCGGCTACCTGCCGGTTCCGGCCGGGGACCTGCGCAAGCAGGATTTCTGGGACGTCTGGGAAAACTCGGAGGTCTTCAAGACTATCAGCGACCCGGACGCGCTAAAAGGGAAATGCGGAGTCTGCGAATACAGGGTCATCTGCGCCGGCTGCCGGGCGAGGGCTTTCGGAACCACCGGCGACTATATGGGCCAGGAGCCGTACTGCCTCTATGAGCCGAAGGCGAAGGCCAAAAAATAAAAGACTACAGCGTTTTACAAATAGGAAAATAAATATATGCTCGATATAACAAAAATGTGGTGCAGCATCGATACCCCCTCCGTTAAATTGCGCTACGGCGGAAGTAAAGAAGGCGCGGGCGCGCGCAGGCCCATCGTGGTCTGGAGCAGCACCAAGCGCTGCAATCTGAAATGCGTGCACTGCTACGCGAATTCCACCGGCGAGCTGGACACCGACGAGCTTACCACCGCCGAAGCCAAAGTGATGATAGACGACGTGGGTCAGATGGGCGTTTCCGCCCTTCTGTTCTCCGGCGGCGAACCGCTTACCCGCCCGGATTTCTTCGAGCTCGCGACTTACGCCACTTCTAAAGGCATAAGGGTAACTATCTCCACTAACGGTACCCTGATAAATATGGACATGGCCAGGAAGATAAAATCTCTGGGCATCACCTATGTCGGGATCTCTTTCGACGGGATCGGCCCGATAAACGACAAGTTCCGCGGCGTGGACGGGGCTTTCGAGGGCGCGCTTAAAGGCCTGCGCAACCTTAAAGAGGTCGGCCAGAAGACCGGTCTGCGCTTCACCCTTACGAAACACAATACCGAGAACCTGGACGAGATCTTCAACTTTATCGAAAAAGAAGAGATCCCCAGGGCCTGCTTCTACCACCTGGTCTATTCCGGCCGCGGCGGGGAGATAAGCGGCGACGATCTTACCCACGCCGAGTCCCGCAAGGCGATGGACACTATCATCCGCCGCGCGGAGATCCTGGCGAAAAAGCCCAAGCCCACCGAGATCCTTACCGTGGACAATCCCTGCGACGCCGTCTATCTTTACCTCAAGCTGCTTAAGAAAGACCCGAAGCGCGCCGCGGCCGTGCTCGAGATCCTGAAGTGGAACGGCGGCGGGGCCAACGGCTCCGGCGT
>CAZUQT010000108.1:0-10243 GCA_964622585.1 uncultured Elusimicrobiaceae bacterium
AGCCGCCGGTCCAGCAGCCGGCGCCCAAGCCCGCCGAGCAGCCTAAGCCCGCGCCGCAGCCGGCTCCGGCCGCCGCGCCTCCCGCGGATTCTCCGTCGGTTACCAGGCCAAGGGGGAATTTCGTTCCTCCGGCCACCACCCGCGCCAAAAAAGAAGAGGCGCCGGCCCCCGCCGCGCCGGCCCCCGCTCCCGCCGCCGCTCCCTCCATCTCCTCGCGGATAAAAACGCGGTGGTCCATGGAGCTGCCGCTTATCCCGACCTACAGTTTCCAGACCCTGGTGGCCGGCTCGCATAACCGCTTCGCGCACGCGGCCGCCATGGCCGTGGTGGAAAACCCGGGAGTTATCTACAACCCGCTGCTTGTTTTCGGCGTGCCGGGCACCGGGAAGACCCATTTTATCAACTCTATCTCCTACGGCCTTTCCGCCTCCATCGGACAAAGCAATATCTTCGTCACCGACGGGATAAAATTCTCCAAGGGAGTGGAGCTGGCCATAAAGGAGGGCAGCGTGGCCCGCCTGGAAGAGCTCCTGGCCAAGGTAAAGGTGCTGATAATAGACGACGTGCACCTGCTGATGGTCTCCGAGGCCAATAAGAAATATATTTCGAAGTGGCTCAACGATTTCGTGGCGCAGAACAAGCAGGTCGTCGTTAGCTCTGTCTTCCCTCCTAAGTCCCTGGCCGGCCTCGAGGACGCCGTCGGCTTCCAGTTCACGCAGGGCTGGATGGTCGACCTGAAGATGCCGCAGGCCCAGGCCTATAAGGCCATCCTCAACCAGCTGATGCAGGGGCTGGATATCAAGCTGTCGGACGAGGAAGCCAATAATATTTTCGCCAGCACGCCCGTCCCGTTCAGCGAGGTCGGAAAGACGCTGGAGAACATGAAGAAGCTGGAAAAGTTCGTGATAAGCTCCATGCCCAGCGTAACGCACGCCCAGCTGCTGGATATGATCCTGGGTTTCGGGGAAACCCCGGTGCCCGCGGCCATAACCGAAGAGGATACGCACCACGTCTCGGCCTGGAGCCCCACCCTGCAGGATTCGGCCTTTTTCAAATGGGGGATCTTCCATCCCAAGGCTATGCGCAGGGAGGCGGACTTCGCGCTTTTCACCCTGCACGAGAGGGCCAAAGAGCTGGGGCTTAACCCGGAGTGGAGCCAGATCTTTATCGAGGAGTACGACTCGGACGAGCTTTACGGCATCCCTTTCAAGATAGGCAATTACGCCAGCGAAAAAAATGTGAACGGCGTGATAATACTCGGCCCTCAGCCCACTTCGGCGCTGGGCGCCCAGGAGTCGGAATTCCGGCATATCACTTTCAAGATACTGGACAGCTACCTGGTGAAGGGCGCCTGGCTGGCCGGAGAGAAGCTTAAATCCAAGGCGGCTTATACTAAAATTCTTATGGACCTGGTCTAATATCATGACGGGAGAACTTATAGGGGCCGGAGTCCTGGGCGCCGCGGGCGCTTTCGGGGCCTATTGGTATCTTAAATTCCGCGACGTCCTGCCGATGGAAACCTCGCTGCACGCTTCCAGGAAAGCCCTGGCCGATTTTACGGTCTTCGCCCGGGAAACCATGGAGCGGGCTTTCGCCCCCGAGCAGCCGGAACATTACGGGGATATCACCAGCTACTACCTGATGAAGCTGCACAAGTCCTTCCCGGACAGCTCCATCCTTCTTTTCGAGAAAGGGGCCGGCCAGTGGCTCCTGGTCAATTACCTGAAGTATTTCAAGGCCGAGCCGAAGCTGCTCACCTCCTACAAGTGGAGCGCCTTCGACCGCAGCTCCATCGAGGGGGAGCTTCTGCGCTTCGACGACGTCCACGCCGGCGACTACCAGGGCGTGGAAGAGCTGTTCTCCGCCTTCGGGATAAAGTCCGCGCTGATGTGCCCTTTCAGGGCCGCCGCCGGCGCCCCGGAGCGCCTGATCCTTTTCGGCGCCGCGGGCCCGTCCTTTTTCGACGCCGCCCTGCCCTACCTGCGCTTCGTCGCCTCGCAGCTCTCCTCCATCTCCAAGGTTTCGGACAAGGTCTTTTCCCTGAAAAAAGAGACGGACCAGCTGAAGAACGAAGTGAACGCCGTGGTCAAAGAACTCGACGTGGCCGGCTCGCGCCTGATCCAGCGGGCGCGCGAGCGCAAAGCGCTTTACGAGGTGGTCACGAAAGTCACCGGACCCGGCGGCGACGCCCAGAACGGCTGCTCGGCCATTCTCAATATCGTGGCCAAGATGGTGGAAGGCGACGTGGTGGCCTGCCTGCTCTTCGACGAGGCGAAGGGGGAGCTGGTGGTGAGCCCCGGCGCCTACGGCATCCCGGACGAGGACCGGATGTCCTACAGCATCCCGGTCAGCAACCACTCCAGCGCCTCCGTGCGCACCTTTCTCAGCCGCAAGCCCTTTATAACCGACGACGCGCAGAGCGATCCCGACGTGATCTCCCGCTACGCCAAGCTCTGGGAGATCCACTCCCTGATGATAGTTCCGATCTCGCTGCACGACCGGATCATCGGCGTCATGCGCGTGGGCAGCCGGCGCAAGGATTTCTTCACCCCCGACCAGCTAGAATTCCTGACCATTATTGCCGACGAGCTGGCGATCATCATAGAGATGGTCACGCTCTACGAGAACCTGTCGAAGACCGCGGAGGAGCTGGCCCAGCTCAATAAGCTCAAGGACGAATTCCTGGCCACGGTCAGCCACGAGCTGAAAACCCCGCTGACCACGATAAAAGGCTTCGTTTCCGTGATCCTGAGCGGCGAAGTGGGGCCGCTGAACGAGCAGCAGATAAATTTCCTGACGGTCACGGACCAGTCGGTGAACCGCCTGACGCACCTTATCTCGGACCTCCTGGACCTCTCCAGGCTGAACGGCAAGGTGGAGATGGAGTTCCAGAGCGTAAGCCTTGTCGAGCTGGTGCGCAACTCCATTTCCTCGATGCATCTTAAGGCCACGGAAAAGAACGTTTCCATTGCAAATGAAACCTTGAAGGACCTGCCGCCCGTGCACGCCGATACGAGGTGGATAGGCCAGGTCGTGGATAACCTCCTGATAAACGCGATAAAGTACGCCGGGGCCGGAGCCAGCGTGAAGGTCACCGGCAGCGACAAGGGCGAGGCCGTGGTCATCTGCGTGGAGGATAACGGGCCGGGGATACCCCTGGAAGAGCAGAAGATGATCTTCGACAAGTTCTACCGCGGCAAGGCCAGCGCCAGCACCGTGCCGGGCACCGGCCTGGGCCTCGCGATCTCTAAATCGGTGGTGGAAAAGCACGGCGGGAAGATCTGGCTGGAATCGAAGCCCGGGAAGGGTTCTAAGTTCTGCTTCGCCCTGCCGATCGCCAAGCTGCAGGGGAATACGGACGGGCGGTGAAGACCGTCCGGTAGCAGAGGGGATAAATAATGAAGACTTTTAAAAAAATCATATTCACGGCTTCGCTGGCCGCGGCGGCCGCCTGCGCCCATGCCCCGGCGCCGGGCTCTTTCAAGGCCGCGCCGGAGCCGCTTACGGTAGAAGGCTCCGCCGCCTTCGACGCGCGCAACCCCGGAGCTTCCAGCGAGCTGGCCGTTCTCGACGCCGAGAAGAACGCGGTGCGCCGCGCCGCCGAGCTTTTTATGGACGAGGATTCCAGGGCCGATAATTACGGCGCCCTCGAGATAGGCCTCCTGAGGACGACCCAGCTTTATACGGCGAAGCGCAAGATACTTTCAGAGGGACAGGACGGCTCCTCCTACCGCGCCCGGGTAAGGGTGTGGGTCTACCATGACAAGATAGCTTCCGCGCTGCGCGGCATGAATCTCGCCGGTTCCGGCACGCCCGGGACGGTGGCCGCTTTCGTGCAGCGCGGCGCCGCGGACAAAGGTTTCGCCGCGGCTTTCCGGGAGGCTTTCTCACGGCGTTCGCCGATCGCCATAAAGGATTTTCCTTTCGCTTCCGACGAAGCCCTGCTTTTCGGGCCGGAGCCGCGCCTGCTAGAGGCGGCCGCTTCAGCCGGCGCCGATCTGCTCTTTTCTGCCACGGCCGCGGCGGCTTCCTCCGGGGCGGGGCTCAGCACCGGCTTTTATCCCTCGCGGGCCGAAGCCTCTCTGAAAATTTACGACGTTAAGACCGGCGCCGAGCTCCTCGCTCTTTCCAGCCAGTCCAACGCCATAGATTCCTCCATAACCGCCTCCTTCGGCAAGTCCCTCGCCTCCGCGGGGGAGCTCCTGGCGCAGGCCGCCGTCGGAAAGACCGACCGGCTTGTTAAGCAGGAGACCCCGATAAAAGTAAAGATCCTCGGGCTCGGCGGGCTGGAGGTGCTTGAAAAACTTAAGGCGCAGTTCCTGCGCATGGACCTTAAGGGTCTGCGCCTTGAGAGCTATTCGGAAGGCGCGGCGGTCTTCGTCGCGGTGCCGCGCCGGTCCGATCCCCAGGAATTCGCCAGCACCGTATTGCGCGGCGACACGCTGGGCCTTGAGCTGGACGGAACGGGGGCGCAGGAAGTTGTCTTTTCCCTGCCCAGGTAGCCGGATGACTTTTCGCCGGCGCCTGGGGGTTTCCGCTTTCCTGCTCGCTTTCGCCGGCGCCTGCGCCGGCGGGGGGGCGTACCTGGTTTCGCCGTCGCTGCGGAACGCGGCCGATCTCCGCGTGGCCGTGCTGCCTTTCGACAACCAGAGCACGGACGTCGGCGCGGCCGACATAATGCGCGGGCTGGCCGCGGAAGGTTTTGAAAAGAGGGGCTATCAGTACCTGCCTCTCGCCGAAGTGGACGGGAAGCTGTCGGGAATGGGCGTTTCGGAGGGAGGGCAGCTGCCCGGGCTCAAGCCCGCCGACATAGGCCGGGCTCTCGGCGCGGACCTGCTGTGCTACGGGGATGTGGAGGATTTTACCTTCCAGAACCTGGGCTTCGTGGTCCGCAAGTCGGTGATACTGCGCGTTAAGATAGTTTCAGCCTCCAGCGGGGAGACGCTTTACGAGGGCACAGGTTCCGGTAAGGACATAAAGGTCTATTTCAACAAGGACGAGGCGAAGGCGGCCTTCGTCGAGCAGTTGGCGGTGAAGCTGGTGCAGAACCTGCTGAAAACCCCGCTTAAGCGCGAGGCGGACGCCGCGGCCTGGAAGGCGCTGGACCGGCTGCCGCGCAGGTAAGGGGAAAGCAAGGATAGTTCAGGACCGACAAAGACTGGAGGATAATATGAAAATAAACAAATTGATGATAGCTGTCGCGGCGGCTTTGCTGGCTTCAGCCTGCGCGCCGTCGAAGACGGTAAAGCAGCAGCAGGCCACCAGCGTGAACGAGACCGAGCAGGTTTCGTCTAAATACACGGGCCCGAAGCGCAGGATAGGCGTGGTTGAATTCGAGAATAAATCCGCTTACGGCCAGGGCCGCCTCGGCGGGGCCGCCTCGGACATCCTGGTGACCGAGCTCGTTAAATCCGGAAAATTTATCGTCGTGGAAAGGGACCGGATGAGCAAGCTCATGGAGGAGCAGAAGTTCCAGGCCCAGGGCATGACCGACCCTCAGACCGTAGCCAGGATGGGACAGATACTGGGCCTCGAGGCCATAGTTGTCGGCTCCGTCTCCCAGTTCGGAGTGAAGAAAGAGGGCTCCGACTACCTTCTGACGCAGTCCAAGCGCCAGGTCGCCGACGTTACGGTGGACATAAGGCTGATAGACGTTCAGAGCGGCCAGGTGACGCTTGCCGATTCCGGCAAGGGGATGGCCAAGTCCACCAAGGCTTCTTTCCTCGGCATGGGGACCAAGGGCGGCTACGACGAAACCCTGGAGGGGGAGGCCCTGCGCGCCGCGCTGGTCCAGTTCGTGACGAACATCGCGAGCCAGCTTAACAAGAAGCCCTGGTCCTGCATGATAGCGACCGCGGCCGGAGACCAGCTCTATCTCAACGCGGGGCAGGATTCCGGGGTAACCCAGGGGATGAAGCTAGATTGCTACAGACTGGGGGCGGAGATCCGCGATCCCCGCTCGAACCTGGTCATCGGCCACGTAGAGGAACCGCTCGGGCGGGCCGAGGTCACCGGAGAATGCGGCGATTCAGGCGACTGCTCCAAGGCGCAGTTCACCAAGGCGTCCGGCGGAGCCCCCAAGGCCGGGGATATCTGCAGGCTGGCGAGGTAAAGTCCGTCCGCCGGATCCGCGCCGGGCGGCAGCGGCGAATTTATGTTATCCAAGCTGAACACATTATGCCTTAAAGGCATAGACGGGCGGGAGGTCCTGGCCGAGGTTTATATCGCCTCGGGCCTGCCCGCCTATTCCGTCGTCGGCCTGCCCGACGCGGCCGTGAAAGAGGCCAAGGACCGCGTGGTAGCCGCGGTCCGCAACTCGGGCTTCGACTTCCCGGCAAAGCGCATAACCGTAAACCTCGCCCCGGCGGAAATTAAAAAGGCCGGGACGCACTTCGACCTGCCCATAGCCCTGGGCGTGATAGCGGCTTCGGGCAAGCTCGGTAAAAAGCCTCCAGCCCGCTTCAGCGACACTTATTTCATCGGCGAGCTGGCCCTGGACGGCGGGTTACGCCCGGTGGCCGGCGTGCTGGCTATGCTGCTCGCGCTCAAGGGCCGCGGCGTTACGGCCGTGGTTCCCGCCGGAAATTCCGCCGAAGCCGCCATCTCCGGCGTGAACTGCCTGGCGGCCTCGAGCCTTAAGGAGGTGGCCTCCTGGCTCTCCGGCGAAAACGAACTTAATGCCTGTTCGCCCGCGGCTGCCGTGCAGACGGCCTCAGGCTCCGGCAACGATTTCTCCGAGGTAAAAGGCCAGCCCTTCGCCAAGCGCGCCCTCGAAATAGCCGCGGCGGGCTTCCATAATGTGCTGCTGGTCGGGCCCCCGGGAGCCGGCAAGAGCATGCTCGCCCGCCGCTTCGGGGCGCTCCTGCCCCCGATGACCTTTGACGAGTCCCTCGAGACCACGAAGCTTTATTCCGTCAGCGGGCTGGGAGTCACTGGCCGCCTGATAGGCGAGCGTCCGTTCAGGGAGCCCCACCATACTATCTCGGACGCCGCCCTTATCGGCGGGGGCTCCAGCCCCAGGCCCGGGCAAGTTTCCCTTGCTCCTAACGGCGTGCTTTTTCTGGACGAGTTCCCCGAATTTTTGCGGCCCGCCCTAGAAGCCCTGCGCGAGCCGCTCGAGGCCTGGAAGGTGACGGTCTCGCGGGTCAGGGAAAGCGTGGCCTATCCGGCCCGGTTCCTGATGGTGGCCGCTATGAACCCCTGCCCCTGCGGCTACCTGGGCCATCCTACGCGCGAGTGCGCCTGCACGCCGCTGCAGGTGCATAAGTACCGCGCCAAGGTCTCCGGTCCGATTCTCGACCGCATCGACCTGCAGGTGCAGCTCTCGGCCGTTAAATACGCCGATTGGGAGGCCCTGCCAAGGGGCGAATCTTCCGCCGAGATAGCGGGGCGAGTCCTGAAAGCGATAGAGATACAGCGGAAACGCTTTAAGGGCGGGGCGAAAGCCAACGCTTTTATGGCCGGAGCCGAACTGCGGCGGCACTGCGCGCTGCCGGAGGGAGCTTCGGCCGTGCTCGAGACGGCTATGAACAAGCTCGGCTTCTCGGCCAGGTCGCTGGACAAGATCCTGAAGATCTCCCGCACTATCGCCGACCTGGAAGGCGCTTCCGGCATAAAGCGGGAGCACATTATCGAAGCCGTGCAGTACAGAATGCTTGATAAAGCCGCCGCGCTTGCGGCCGGTTTTTAGTTTTGGAGGAACTTAATGAAAAAGATATCCTTGATCGCTCTCGTTTTGATCGTCCCCGCGCTGCTTTGCGCGCAGGAAGCTAAACCGGTCGACCCTGAATTTCCCGAGGAATACGTCGGGGCCGTCAAAGCGGCGGCGCCGGCACAGGCCGAAAAAACCGCGGAGGTCAAAGTAGCCGCTGCCCTCGAGCCGGCCGCGGCTAAAACTCCCGCGAAGCCGAAGGCGGTAAAAAAGACCGGGGTCAAAGCGCCAGCCGCCCCGGCGCCTGCGAAAGCCAAGGCTGCCGCGGCGACGGCTGTTTCAACCGCCGCCGTAAAGGGAGCCGCCGCCAAGCCGGCCGAAGCTAAAGCGCCGGCGAAGGCAAAGACCGTTAAAACTGCCGCCGTTAAAAAAGCGCCCGCTCCCAAGCCAGCGGCCCCGGGCGGACCGGGGAATCCCGCCAAGCCGGGGGACAGGCTGGTGCTGCCCAAGCAGGACCCCGCGTCCCAGCTCGTTTCAAAAGAGTTTGCCGCCGTCTCGGGGATCCCCCGTGAAGCGCTGGAGTCGGGAGGGTTCGTGGTCGGCAAGATGTATTCTGTCGTCAGGGGGGATACTCTCTGGGGCCTTTCCGGCAAGTATTATAATAATCCTTTCCTCTGGGGAAAGATCTATAACGCCAATTTTAGGACCGTGGCGAACCCCGACCGCATAAATCCCGCGCAGGATCTGATCATCCCGGACATTAACGATATCGTGATACCTTACCGCCGCGCCGAGGCGGTTGAGTCTGAAACACTTGCCGCGTCCGAGGATTCCGAGTTCGGAGAAATTTCATCCTCTTCCGGCAGGCGGCCCGCCGCCGCGCAAGCGGGCCGCGCGGAGCTGGCCGCCCCCGGCGAGATCCTTAAAGATTTTGACCAGGCTTTCTTTTCCGAGGAGATGCCTGAGGACCAGAAAGAATGGTCGGACGGGCTGAAGATCGTCCCCGACAGCTGGAGCGAGGACGGCGAGATTACGGCCAAGCTAAAGGGAAGTACCGACAGCATGGATGAAAGTTTCTCCCTCAGCGGCGAAGAGATAGAAATTTCAATGTCCGGCTCCGGGATGGTGAAGCCCGGCGACTACCTGGCCATTTACCTTAAAGGCGGGGACGCTTATTCCAAGTCAGGGCAAAGGCTGGGCCGCGAGCTGCAGCCGGCCGGGCTGGCCGAGGTCGTAAGCGTCAGCGGCTCCGACGTAAAAGCCCGCGTGATCGACGCTGTCACGGCCATCGCGAAAGGCTATATAGTCAAGAAAAAGTAGGGCTCTAACGGGGGGGGTATGGGGGCTAAAACAGAAACGGAGAAGCTGGCCCGGGTGCGGCTTAATTTTTTCGCCTGCCACAAAAGCGACTGGCTCCTGCGCCTGATGGACCTGTGCGGCGGGGCGGCGGAGCTTTTAAAGCGGTCCGCCGCGGAGATAGCGGCCGAGGGCGGCGTGATGATGGAAACGGCCGAGAGGCTGGTCGCGCAGACCAAAGAGGCCGACCCGGAGAAAGAGCTGCTGGCCGCGGAGAAAGCCGGCGTAACGGTCCTCACCGTCCTGGACGAGGATTATCCTGAACTGCTTAAGAAAATTTACGATCCGCCTCTGGTGATCTACGTGCGGGGGGCCATGAAACCCGTTCCGGCGGCGGCCATCGTGGGCACGCGGAAAGCCACGCCTTACGGCCTGCGCACGGCGGCGCGCCTTGCCGGCGAGCTTGCGGCTTCCGGCGTGGCGGTGGCGAGCGGGCTGGCCCGCGGGATAGATACCGCGGCGCACCAGGCAGCTGTCGAGGCCGGGGGCGTCACCTGGGCGGCGCTCGGTACCGGGCTTAACGATATTTACCCTTGGGAAAATAAAAAGCTTGCGAACAGGATCGTGGAGACGGGCGGGGCGCTTATCTCGGAGTTCCCGATGGACAAGGGGCCGCTCCCGGCTAATTTCCCCAGGCGTAACCGGATAATTTCCGGGCTTTCCCTGGCCACGGTGGTGGTCGAGGGGGGCTTTGAGTCCGGGGCGCTGATCACGGCGAAATTCGCGCTTGACCAGGGGCGGGAGGTCCTGGCCGTGCCGGGGCCGCTGGATTCCCCGATGAGCCGCGGTCCGAACCACTTTATAAAGAACGGGGCTTATCTCGCCGAGAATGCGGCGGATATCGTGGCCTGCTTCCCTCCGGAGTATTTGTTCGGGCTTAAACCTTTCGGCGCTGAAGCCGTTAAGAGTCCCGCCGAATCAGTTCTGAGAGGGCTTTCTCCCGACGCTCTGGAGGCCTATAATGTTATTGCGGCCGAGGAGGGTGGGCTGAACGCCGACGAAGTTACGGCGAAGCTGGCCTGGCAGGTGCAGCGGGCCGCGGCGGCGCTGTTCGAGCTTGAAATTTCCTCCCTGCTGGTCTCCCGCGGCGGCCGCTACTGCAGAGCGGTATAGGCTTTCACTTAACTTACGGTTTGGTCGGGCCTGGCAAGGGTATGGGCCCGTCGGGCGCGCTATCGGCCACACCGTGGCCGCGCTCACCCCTCGGCCTCCGCTCTTACGTAAGCTCCGGCCTGC
>CAZUQT010000109.1:0-10189 GCA_964622585.1 uncultured Elusimicrobiaceae bacterium
GCATCCACAAGCGGGCCAGGGCGTATTCCACCGCAAACAGCGCGGCGAAGAAGGTTTTCGTATTGTAGCTGAAGCCTTTCCAGACGGCCATAAGGATCGGCGACGGCAGGGCCAGCCAGCGGTTTGACAGCCAGCCCTGCGCCGGCAGGCCGAGCCAGCCGAGCGCCAGGTTGAACAGGCCGAATTCCGGGTTGTACAGCCAGCGCCAGATCATGGCGACGGCTACCATGGTGGTGATGACCGGGATGAAATACGCCACCCTGAAGAAAGCTTTGGCCCGCAGGAGCTGCGCATTGAGCGCCAGGGCCATGGCCAGCGAAAGCGTGACGCTGACAGGGACGCCGATAACAGCGAAGACCAGCGTATTGCGCAGCCCCGCCAGGAAAACAGGGTCTCCGAACAGGCCGGAATAATTCTCCACGCCTACAAAAACTATTTTGCTCCAGTCGTTCACCCCGTACATGTTCCAGTTGGTCATGCTTGCGATGAAAGAAGCGACGATAGGGATGAAAAGGAAAACCGCGAGTATCAAGACCGCGGGCAGCAGGAACAGGACGGCTATAGGCTGGAATTTGCTTCGGGCGGCGGGAGGCCCTTTGCGCAGGTAGAACACTATGGCGCCGACGGGGACCAGGAACAAGAGCAGCGCGAGGGCGATCTTGAACCCAGCGCTCTGCTGCCGTTCCGATTTAGCGAGGATCTTTTCTATCCTGGCGGAGAGCTTTTCCCTGGCGGCCTGCGCGGTAACCTTGCCGAAAACGGCTTCTTCTACCGCGTCATTGATGCTGCCGGCTATGCTCTCCCATTCGGGAACCTGTGGCGGCGCTTTGGCCGTGTCCAGCTCGGCCCTGAAAGAGGCCAGCTGCGGGTTCTTGGAAAGGGGCGGGGCGGTCCAGGCTTTCCTGCTTGCAGGCAGGTCGCCGGACACGGCGTACCATTTCGCCTGCATTTCCGGCCCGGCCATGAACTCCATGAATTTCCAGGCCAGCGCTTTGCGCGGCGAACTCCTGAACATGACAAGGTTGCAGCCGCCCATAAAGGAGGCGTGGCGTTCGCCAGCCGGAAGCGGGGCCGTGGCCCAGCGCCCGTTCAACTGTGGTTTGGAAGTCGCCAGCTGGGAGATCATCCAGGGCCCGGAAATGAACACGGGGAAGTAGCCGGACTCGAACGCGGTGAGCTGGTCGGTGTCGTTTCCCCCCTCTAGAGGCGCCAGCTTCTCGTCGAAGAACCGTTTGAGGTAATCTACAGTTCCTTCGAACTTCCCCGCCGTGAGCGGGGAGCCTTCGAGCAGCTCGCCGCCGTTCTGCCAGTAGAACATTAAAAATATCTGCCAGTCGTTGGTCGGCAGCGCGAAAGCGTAGCCCCCCTCTTTGGCGCGCATCAGGGCTTTTGAAAATTTGTAAAAGCCTTCCCAGTCCGACGGGAACTTCTTGTACCCCGCCTTCGCGGCCAGGTCGGTGCGGTAGAACATGACCCTCGTATCCACATACCAGGGCAGGCCGTACCACTTTTCCTTGTATACGTTGGATTCGCGGGCGCCGGGAAAGAAATCCCCGGTGTCCAGCGGGGAGGCGGTCATGAACCCGTTCAGCGGCTCGAGAGCGTTCATGGCCCTGAACTCGGGCATCCAGGTGGTGCCCATCTGGCTGATGTCAGGCGCCATGTCACCCACCACCGCGGTCACGAGCTTTTCATGCGCCCCGGTCCACGGGATGGCCTGCGTGACTATCTTTACTCCAGGATTCTTTTTCTCGAAAATATCCGCGGCTTGGCGGATGAGCTTGCCTTCCGCGCCCATGGCCCAGATTGTCAGCTGCTCCTGCGCCCGCGCGGGCGCGCCGCCGAAGCACAGCAAGGCCCCCAGAGCCAGGACCCTGGCCGGGAAAGATCCGGTATTTTTAGAAACTGCGTTCATTTCTTGATCTGTATTTCGCCCAGGTAGGTGGCGGGTTCCAGGAAGAACCAGTTGTACTTAGCGTCCGAATTTAGGACGCGGTCGATGTTGCGGGCCGCCAGGGAAAAACCGATGCGGCCGTCGCCAAGGGCGAACGCGGCGCGCTCCAGCGCCAGGACCGCCTCGTAGCCCAGGGCCGTAACGGAGGAGTCCGCTATCCGGAAGGCCCCTGCCGTCCTTTCCGGGTGGAAAAATTCCCGGGCGCGCACGCCGCCGCCCGGAGCCGGAGAGAGGATGACCTGGTAGTCGTCCTCCCCGCCCCAGGCGAACTTATTGTCGGAAGAATCCAGATACACTTCCAGGGAATCGTCCTCGTACATGCGCTCTTCGGGATGGGAGGAAACCAGCTCGCTGTCGCGCACGCCCAGCTTTAAAAAAAAATAGCGGCTGTTGGCCAGCAGCTCCGCTTTAACTTTGTACGCCGGCTGGCGGCTATAGCCGTTTTGAAGATATTTGCGGTCCAGCACTACGGCTTTCCCGGCTTTTCTCCAGATCCTGGAGGTCAGGCTGAAATCCTCAGGCTGGACGGCGTTCTCGGCGATTCTCCGTACCTTTATGAAGGGCCGCTTGTTAAGGAAGTAAGCGGCTGTTTCCACCGCGGGTACCGGGGCGGCGGGAGGTTTCCCGGCGGCGTTCCCGAAGCCGGCCGCCTTCAGGCCTTTCTGCACCTCGGGGCGCGACATGAATAATTTCCAGATCAGGCCGCTCCGGTAATTTTCCAGCATCAGCACGGTCGGGCCCTGGTTGATGCCGAAAGCGTCGGCCGCGAAGAAATCCCTGTCCAGGTTGAAAGAATCCGCGAAGCCGTAGTTCCCCCAGAGCTGCCCGCCGTATCTGGAATACCAGTTCTTCATGGCCGCGAGGGAATACTCCGGCGTGAAAACTATCGACGCCGCGGCGGCCGACGGCGCCACGGTCCCGTCATGCAGCGCCGGCCCTGGAGGCGCGCCGTAGGCCTTATACCCGTCGGGGCCGATGCTGGCTGTGAGCCCCCAGGAATCCTTGCCGTAGGTTTTGAACGACTTCGAACTGTCTATGCAGAACTGCCGGTTCGCGAGTGTCGCCTGGACGGAATTCTCGAAATAGTCGGCGAAGGCGTCGCGCTTCCCGCGGAAGTCTATAAAAGCGTGGGAGAACTGGTGCGTGAACAGCGGCGGGCTGAGGATCAGTTCATGGCCTTTGTACCTTCCCAAGGGCCTTCTGATCGCCGTCCAGCTTTCCGCGGTCAGGGGATAAGTCGGGGAGCCCATGGCCAGGATGTACATTACCATGCTCTCGTTGTATTCGCTCCAGGAGGGAACGAGGAACTGCGTTTCCGGCTTCCAGCCCATGGACAGGAACAGCGAGCCGTTGGCCATCCATTTCCAGTCCGCCCGCCCGTAGAGCTTTTCCGCCAGGTCTTTTATCTCCGGGTCTTCGAAGTATTGGGCCGCCGTCAGCGCGCCGGCCAGGAACAAGGCGGTGTCTATGGAGGAGATCTCGCAATTCCAGGCTCGTTTGCCGGTTTCCATATCAACAAAGTGGTAGAAGAAACCGTGTTCAGACTCCATTTTCTCGCTGAAAAACTTAAGCGTGGTCTTTACCTGTTCCGCCGCCGCCTCTTTGGAGACCCAGCCGCGTTCCGCGCCCGCGGCGAGAGAGGCGAGGCCGAACCCTACGGCGGCTATGGACGCCGGCGCGTATTTAAAGTCCGGGGCTTTGGAATTGGAGGTTTTGTCCAGTACCAGGCCGTTGGCGGGATTAGCGGCTTTGACAAAATACTGGAACGACTGCTTTTCGACCAGGTCGAGGAACGCGTCGTCCTTGCCGTCCTTGGCGAAGATGTCCTGCCGGCTGAAAGTGAAAAACAGGGAGATGGACAGGAGAAAGGAAAATTTTGAGAACATAAGCCCGGCCCCTTGCTACCAGAATATAACTCTATAATACAATACTTCGGCAGCGGAGCGGCGTATTAGGGGACCCGGCGAGTGCGGCGGATTATTATATAATTAATGTAAAGCATGGCAATTAAAGGGCGGGCGGTAAATTTATTCTGTTTAGTCGTCCTGGCGGCAGGCGGCTGCGCTCCGCGCTATGAGGATGCCGTGGTAATGGAGAAACAGGGCCGGCTGCTGCAGGCCGCGCGGAAGTATGCGGACTTCTCCCGGGCGAAGCCGGAAGATCCCGCCGCGCCCAAGGCCCTAATGGCGGCCGCGGGGATCTATTCTTTGAACCTCGGGCTCTGCTCGGAATCGAAGCCGCTCCTCGAGCGCCTCGCCCGCGACTATCCCTCCTTTAAAATGCCGGAAGACGTTTTCAGGCGCATCTTCGTTTGCCCCGATTATTTCCCGGCCGGGTCCGGGCTTAAATGGGTCTACGGCGACTCCGAGACGCTCGGCCAGAACGCGAAGCAGGTGGTGGAGGTGGCGGACCATACCGCGAAAGGCGCGGTTATAAAAAGCACCTTTTACGCCGGAAGCGAGCAGGTGAGCAGCCAGAAGAAAGCCTACCGCTTCGCGGAGACGGATTTTATCGAGAGCCAGGGCAGGAAGGACACCCTTATACTTAAATATCCTCTCGAGCAGGGCAAGACCTGGGTCTCCAGCGGGCAGGAAGGCCGGCTGGAATTTCTAGTGGAAAAAGCCGGGCTCAAGGTGAAGGTGAAGGCGGGAGAATTTTCCAACTGCATAAAGATGCGCCGCCGGGTAGCCGGGGCCCCCTCCTGGATCTACGAATACTACGCCCCATGGACGGGAAAAATACTGACCGCGGTGGCAGGGCCCAGATACGAGAACAAGGTCATGGAACTTTTAAGCTATGAAGAAAAAAAATAACGAAGCCGCGCCGGCCGCTGACCAAGGCCTTTTCGGGGCGCTCCTCCCGCCCGCCCCGGCGAAGAAAAGCGGGCTCCTGTCCTTCTCCTATTCCAAGATGTCCCTTTACGAAGAATGCCCCCTCAAGTACAAGTTCAAGTACATCGACAAGATAAAGGAAGAGCCTAAATTTTATTTCGCTTTCGGCAACAGCATCCATACGGCGCTGGAGTTCCTCTATTCGGTGAAGGCGCCGCCTTTCCCCTCCCTGGAGGAGACCCTCGACGCTTTCCGGCGGGACTGGAGCGCCAAGTCGTACCTGGAGAAAGGCTACCGCACCCAGCAGCGGTCGGACCAGGATTATGAAAAGGGCGCCGCGATGCTGAAGGCCTATTACGAGCATAACCAGGCCCGGTTCAAGCCGCCTTTCCTCGTAGAGTATTCCACGGACGTGGAGGTGGACGGCCTGCTGGTGCGCACCATCTCCGACCGCATAGAGCACCTCGGCGCCGGCGAGATAGCGATAATCGATTACAAGACGGGGAAGGACGTAAAGCGCCAGCCCCTGCAGCTTTACATGTACCAGAAGATAAACGAAATGGACCCGCGCCTGAAAGAAAAGATCGCGGAGACCTACGGCCTGCGCGTAAGCGCCGTGAAGGTGCGCCAGCTGCTCTATTACCACGTGCCTACGCTCAAGGAATATCCTTTCCCGCGCGCCGACGATAAGGAGATAGGGAGTTTCTGGGACCGCGTTCTAGGCGTGGCTGATTCGATAAAGGGCCTCAAGTTCGACCCTACCCCGGCCGACCAGGCCTGCTCCTGGTGCGACTTCAAAAGCCTTTGCCCGGCTTTCTTCGGCGGGCATCCGCACGCCGCCGGTCAGCCGTCGGCTTCGACGGAGAACATAGAGGCCCTCGTGGACCGCTACGGCCAGCTCAAAGAAAAAATGGACGACCTGCAGGCCCAGCTTAACAAGGTGGCCGAAAGCATAGCCGGCTCGGCCAGGGACGGCGGAGAATACGACGGGTCCCAGTACACCGCGCACGTAAAAAAGAATTCAAAATGGGAATTCAGGGACCGCGAGGCCGTAATAACCGTCCTCAACAAGTTCAACCTCTACCAGAAGGCCCTCAGCCTTACGCTGACGGGCATTACGAATGTTTTGGAAAGCGACGACCTCCCCGAGGAAGCCCGTAAAAAACTTCTCGAGCAGGCCGTGAAGAAGACCGCTACGGAAATAAAGGTAGTGAAGAAGGAAGGGCTGATCTGAGGGCCGCGGGACTATGCCTGAAAAATTTATAATCGTGCTCGATCAGGGGAGCTCCAGCTCCCGCGCCCTCGCCTTCGATCCCGACGGCAATATCCGCTATAAAGCCCAGCGCAAGATAGAGGCCGCTTATCCCGCCCCGGGCCGCGCCGAATATGACGCGGAAAAGCTTTTTCTCTCCCAGTCCGACAGCCTTAACGATGTGCTGGCCAAGCTTCCCCCGGACGCCGAAGTCTCCGCCCTCGGCATAGCCGCGCAGCGCTCCACCGTGGTCTTCTGGGATAAAAATACCGGCGCCCCCCTCGCTCCCGCGCTCAGCTGGCAGGACGGCCGCGCCCTGGACCTGCTGGGCAAGGTCCCGCTCTCGAACACGAAGATCCACGACCTGACCGGCCTTTATAAAACCCCCTATTACAGCGCCTCAAAAATAGCCTGGGCCCTGGAGAATTATCCCGAAGTAAAAGCCGCGGCCGCGGAAAAGCGCCTCCTGATCGCCCCGGTGGCTACGTATATCGTCTGGCGCCTCTCGGGAGGCAAAAGCTTCGTCATCGACCCTTCCCAGGCCCAGCGCACGCTCCTGTTCAACCTGCGCCGGCTCAAATGGGAGCCGAAGTTGCTTTCGGCCTTCGGGGTGGCCCCGGAATTCCTGCCCGAAATTAAGCCCAGCGTCGGGCGCCTCTGCTCCGTAGAGGCCGCCGGACGGCGCATGCCCGTGATGTCCATGCTGGGGGACCAGCAGGCCGCCATGCTGGGCCTGGGCCTTGAAACTCCCAATTCCGCCGCGCTCAACTACGGCACCGGCGCCTTCCTCCTCGTCAACACGGGCAGGAAGCCGCTGAAAATACGCGGGCTCCTTAATTCTATCGGCTGGTACGAGGGAAAGAATATCTGCTACTTCACCGAGAGCACGGTCAATTCGGCGGGCACGGCCCTCGAATGGCTGAAGCAGAAATTCGGGATGTTCGACGACATCGGCGACGTGGACGGGATGTGCCGCAAGTCGAAGAACCGCATCCACTGCCTGCCGGCGATCGGCGGCCTGGGCGCGCCTTACTGGGATTTTACCACGTTCACCACTTTTACCGGCTTCTCCCCCCACACCGACAAATACGACGTCGTGCGCGGCGTCACCGAGGGCATCGCCT
Organism: uncultured Elusimicrobiaceae bacterium; assembly: GCA_964622585.1. Taxonomy (GTDB): domain Bacteria; phylum Elusimicrobiota; class Elusimicrobia; order Elusimicrobiales; family UBA9959; genus UBA9959. The sequence continues at coordinate 7,162 of CAZUQT010000109.1, forward strand.
ACATGGTGGGCGACGCTTTCGACCTGGTGAAGAAAAAGGGCTTGAAAATAGAGGAACTGAAAGTTTCCGGCGGGCTTTCCAAAATAGACTGGCTCCTGCAGTTCCAGGCGGACATCACCGGCGCGCGCATGGTCGCGCTGGAGGAAAGCGAAGCCACCGCAATGGGGGCGGGCCTTGCCGCGGCCCGCGGCCTGGGGCTGTCTCCGCAATGGACGCCTAAAGTTTCAACCAGGGTTTTTGAGCCGGCTATAGGCGAGGAAGAGCGGCAGAACCTGCTGAAGGGCTGGCGCATCTTCGTGAAAGATATACGCCGGACCAGCCGCGATCTGCGCAAGCTGAATATCCTGCCCCACGCTTAGTTATTTCTTCACGTCTTCCAGGTAGAGCAGGGCCTCCATAGAGGCCTTGCAGCCCGCGCCGGCGGCCACGATGGCCTGCTTATAGCGGGTATCCATAACGTCTCCGGCGGCGAAAACCCCGAAAACCGAAGTCGCCAGATTGGAGTCCGTGACGATATAGCCCGAATCGTCGAGGTTGAGCTTTCCGGCGAAGAGACCGGTCGCCGGGGTATGCCCGATGGCGATGAAGATCCCGGTGGTTTCAAGGCGGCGGATGGCCCCTGTCTTTACGTTTTTCAGGTTGATGCCGGTGACCTTGGTTTCCCCCGTGATCTCCTCGGGGGTGTGGTCGTAGATGATCTCTATCTTGGGATTGGCGCGCAGCTTCTCTTGGAGCCGGAAGGTGGCTCTCAGCGCGTCGCGGCGGTGCACCAGGTAAACCTTTGACGCGAACCTGGTGAGGAACAGGGCGTCCTCCGCGGCGGAATCACCCCCGCCCACGACGCAGACTTCCTTGCCGCGGAAGAAGAACCCGTCGCAGGTGGCGCAGCCGGACACGCCTTTGCCAACGAATTTCTGCTCCGAGGGCATGCCAAGCCAGCGCGCCTGCGCGCCGGTGGCGACGATGACCGCGCCGGCGGTATAGGATTTCCCGCTGCCGGCCGTAAGCTTGAGCGGGCGGCCGGAAAAATCCACGGAAGTTATCTCCTCGTTGAAAACCACGGCGCCGAGGCGCTTGGCCTGGCTCAGCATTTTCATCATCAGGTCGGCGCCGACCACGGGCTCCACGAAGCCGGGGTAATTCTCTATCTCCATGGTCTGGAGCAGCTGCCCGCCGGGGGCCACGCCGCCGAAAAGAGCCGTCGAGGCTCCGCCGCGGGCGGAGTAGATGGCCGCCGTAAAGCCGGCGGGGCCGGAGCCGATTATCACGATGTCGAAATACGAGTTCTGTTCGGTCATAAATATTCTTCGGTCACTTCCTGTATGAGGCCATCGAGGTGGGAGTTTCCCAGAAGGCGACCTCGTCCACCGGCAGCTTCATCGCTTTCGCGGTGTCGAAGATCAATTTCGCAAGTATCTCCGCGGTAGGGTTGTCCGCGGTGAGGTAGCAGAGCTGTCCCTGCTTCGTGAGGACCGGGGCCAGCGGGTCGGCCTTGGCCAGGATCACTTTGTGGTCAAGGTTCTCGTCCAGCCAGGTCTTCATCTTGCGGCCCAGCTCGGTGAAATCCATTACCATTTTCTCGTGGTTCAGCTTCGCGGCCTTGAGCGTCACCTCGACGACGCCGTTGTGGCCGTGGAGGTTCTCGCATTTGCCCTTGTAGTTCAGCAGCCTGTGGCCGTAGGCCACGTGGAAGGTTTTTTTTATCTTATGCATGCTTTACCCCCGCTTTCTTCATAAATTCCCGGACCAGGTTCATCGAAAGTCCTACAACGGTATCGAAGCGGCCTTCTATCTTTTCCACGAATTCGTCGTCGGCGTCCTGCACGGCGTAGGCCCCGGCCTTGTCGTGGTGCTTGCCGGAGAGGGCCTTCAGCTCCGCTTCCGTCAGCCTGCGCGTTTTGCAGCGGGAGATCTCGCTGCCGGCCAGGTAGATGCCTTTGTCCAGCCAGATGAGGGCCACGCCGGTATGCACGGCCTGCCAGGAGCCGTTCTGCAGCCGCAGGAGGCGCAGCGCGTCCTTATGGCCGGCGGGCTTGCCGAGCACCTGGCTCTTGCAGTAGACCAGCGTGTCCGAGCCCAGCACCGGCGAGCCCGGGTGTTTCAGGGCCACGCTGAGGGCTTTTTTGTAAGCCAGCTCCCGGACTATCAAAGCCGGGCGCTTGTAGGCCGAGCTCTCGTCTATATCACTGGGAATGACGCGGTACTTTATCCCGGCCTGCGTGAGGAGCTCTTTGCGCCTGGGAGATCTGGAAGCGAGTATCAGGGTCATTTAACGAGCTGCTTGTAGACCACCGCGGCGAGGAAGATGCCGGCGATGCTGACGATGTTGAACTTGAAGACCAGCCCGGCGGTGACTTCCACCAGGTTCAGGTCCACGGTGGTCGGGTTCAGCCCGGTGTTAATGCCGGTGTTTATCAGCTCCGCCACCCTGCTCCCCGCGGGGAACCAGATATTCGTGAGCTTGGTCAGGAAGGCTCCCAGCAGGGAGCCCGTCACTACTACGACCACTACGTGCAGCGCGTTTTTCATAGTACCTCTTTAGAGTCCGGTGCCTTATCTTTCGGTATGTTCGTGGTAAAAAGGGTGTTGGCCCCGATCCAGTCCAGGTAGGGGCGGGAGGCGCCGTCTATTTCCGTGAAGATCGTTTCGGGAACGGCGTAGGGATGGTGGCGCTTTACGAACTGTATTATGTCCTCGCGGAGGATGCGGCGCGTCTTGATAATCAGCAGGGTCTCCGACGCGGTCTCTATCTTGTCCTTCCACCAGTACGAGGATTCCACGCCGGGCACGGCCGAGACGCAGGCGGCGAGGTGCTCCTTCAGCAGGCCCGAAGCTATTTCCCCCGCCGTCTTCCTGTCCCCGACGGTTACAAAACAGATGTCGTATTTCGTGCTCATATTTTATCGGCTCCTTTCGCGCCTGCCGGCTATTGGATCAGGTTGCAGGCCGAGAATTCCTCTCTCGCTCGGTCCAGGTCATCTATGTGAGAGGCGCGCCAGGCCGCGTCTCTTCTTATCTCGCTGGAGTA
>CAZUQT010000110.1:0-10148 GCA_964622585.1 uncultured Elusimicrobiaceae bacterium
ACGGTGTGGCCGACGCCGTGAGCGACGGGCCCATACCCTTGCCAGGCCCCCGACTTCGCATCTCGCGGTCTTCTCGCTGTCTTACATTGATATTTCGGCTTTGGGGTAGAAGAGGATCAGGGTGCGATTGGTTTCGGCGGTCTGGCCGACGTGGAGGACTTTTACGTTGAAATTCTGGCCCTTGAAGACGCTCTCGCCCTCGACCATCTGGTCGGGCTGCTCGAAGGCCTGGCCGACGAGGCGCAGCAGGGTCTGCTGCTGGCTGTCCACCACGTCCAGGAGGTGGATGGTCTTGGAATCCATCCCGGAGTTAAGCTCGAAATTGGCGTAAAGGATGCTGTTGTTCTCGTCCACCACTATCACGTAGTTGGTGGACGGGACGATGATGTTGAGGAGCGAGCGCCACCAGCGCTGTTCCGCCTCCTTGTACGTGCGGTCGCGGTTGGAGATCCCTTCTATCTCCACCTTCATTTTCCCCATCAGCCGCGTAATGGCCCCCGAGAGGTCTCCAAACTCGTCGGTGCGCGCCGGGAAGCGCAGGTCGAAATTCTTCAGGGAAACGCTTTCGACGCTGTCGCGCAGCGCGTCCATCGGGGAGATCACGTAGTGGTGGAAGAAGAAATAGAGCGGCAGGCCCAGCAGGAAGAGCACGCCGATGGCGCCGAACACGTACTTGCGCATCGCCGAGCCGATCAGCAGCTCGGCGCCGGCCCTGGAGACCATCAGGTCCACTATGCCGATGATCTCGCCGCGCACGGAGAAAGGGATGGCTATCTCGTACAAAGGCTCGCCCTTCACCTGGCGCACCTTCGGCATCTTGGAGATATGCGCCTGCGCGATGGCGTCGGTAGGCGGCGGGACCTGCTTCTGCAGCTCGTCCCAGCCCATGCCGATAAAGCGGGATTCCTTGTGCCAGCGCACGCGGCCGGAGCGGCTGAGGTAGAGCAGCGAAGTGATGCGCTCGTCCTTGTTCAGCGAGATCATGATGTCGTACTCTTCGAAAGAGATCGCGTTGGCGTTATTGAGCAGGCCGTTGCGCATGGTGGGCGCGTAGACCTTGACGGTCTCGATGACGTCCTGCTTTAGCTTCTCGTCGAAGGTCCACTTGAAAAGGTTGTAATAGAAAATGCCGCCGAGGAACATCACGTAGATGCCTATCCCGATGAACCACATCAGCCATTTTACCGTAAGCCGCATAAATTTATCCTCTGGGCAAAAGCCGCGAGTGCGTTAACCTGAATAAATTCTACATAAAGCGCGTTTCAAACTTGTTACAGAACGGTTAAAAAACGGCCTCTAAAAAAGGAGCCGCCCCCTGCCGGGGCGGCCCCTCGTCCCCGCGCCGCGCGCTTACTGCCCGCCGGAGAGGATGGACTCGATGCGCTTGAGGCCGGCCGCCGCGTCGGCGTTGCCGGGATCGAGCTGCCTGGCGATCGTCCATTCGTCGCGGGCCTTGTCGTAATTGGAGTTCTGGAAGGACTTGATGCCCTCCATATAATGCTGCTGCGCGGCCAGCCGGTTCTCCTCGGTCACGCCCTGCGGCTTCTTGCCGACTTCCTCTATGGCTACGCCCTTGCGCTTGGCTTCGGCCTCGGCCTTTTTGCGGTCCGCCTCTTCCTTCGCGGCCGCTTCTTCCTCCGCCTTGGCGCGGCGCGCGGCTTCGTCGGCGCGGCGCTTCTTCTCGTCCCCCTCCAGCTTCATCTGCTGGCGGGCGCGCGAAATAAGGTTGTTGATATAGGCCATATTGGCGGTATAGGGCTTGGCCTTGTCCCATTCGCCTATCGCGTCGGGGTACCGGCGCGCGCCGTAAAGCTTCTTGCCGGCGGCCAGGAAGCCGTTCTCCAGCTCGCTCTTTACCTCGGCCAGGAGCTTGTTGGCCTTGGAATCGCCCGGCTGCACCTCGAGCGCCCGCTTAAGGCCCTCGTAGGCGTCCTTCAGCTTGCCCTGGGCGTAGAACTCAAGCGCGGCCTTGAGCATGTCGTTCGCCTTCTGCTGGCGCAGCTCGTCCTCCACGCGGGTGATCCAGGTTATGACCAGGGTATCCCTCGGCCTTATCATCAGCGCGCTGTAAAAATTATCGAGCGAGCTTTTCAGGTCCCTGTTCTGGTAGTCCGAAGAGCCTTTCTGGAAATAATATTCCTTGAGGTCTTCCTTCATCTTGGAAAGCCAGTACTTCGCCTTGATATTGTTCGGGGCGAGCTTGACGACCTCGGTCATCTTGGTGTGGGCCTCCACGATGCGGCCCTCGGTATAATAGGAAAGGGCCGTCTTGAAGCGGTCCTCGATCATCAGCTTCTCGCTCATGCCCGGGCGCAGGCTGCCGCGCAGCTGGTTGGAGGCCTCCAGCAGCATGTGCGCGTCCTGGTGGTTGGGGTCGATAGCGATGATCTTCATCGCCAGGTCCTTGGCGTCCTCGTAGTTGCCGTTGCGGTAATATTCGTAGGCGTTGTCGTAGATATCGCCGAGCATCTTGCCCTGCAGCTTGACCTTCTCGAGGCGCACCAGCTCCAGGAACTTCCGCTTTTCGTCCATCTCGTTCAGGGCGCCGAGCCCCGTTTTCTGCAGGTCAAGGAACAGCGATTCCTCGCTTTTTACGCGCTTGATCTGCGCGGAAGCGGGGGCGCAGAGCGCGGCCGAGAAAAGTATCGCCAGAAATATGTTCGTCATAAAAAGCCTCTAGAACGGCATGCCGCCGGTGACCAGGTCCATTATCATCGGGGCCAGCATCAGTATGAACACCACCGGGAAAATGAAGATGAACAGCGGGATCAGCATCTTGGTGGAAGCCTGGGCGGCCAGCTTCTCGGCCTTGTTAAGGCGGCGGAAGCGCATGTCCGCGGAATAGTTGCGCATCAGTTCAACCAGGCTGGTGCCCAGCTCGTCCGACTGCACGATGAGGCCCACGAAGGAGCGCACTTCCTGCAGGCCGGTGCGCAGCGACAGGCGCCGCAGCGCGTCGCGGCGGGCGTAGCCAAGCTGCACTTCGTTGATGGTCTTCTCTATCTCCAGCTCGAGGCCGGTCTTTACCGGGGCGATCTTCACGATGCGGTCGAAAGCGGTCATATAGTCCAGGCCGGACTCGATCATCAGCGCCCCGAGGTCGACGAAGGTGGGGAAGTTGCGGATGATGCTCTCCTGGCGGTTGCGGATGCGGCCGGCCCAGATGGCCGCGTCAGGCAGGAGGAAGCCGAGGGGCGCGAAGATGACGCAGAAAGGGGACGCGGTAAGCACGAAGGACACTATAGGGAGGGCCGCGCCGGCGATAAGCTTGATATGAAGCATCTTCAGCGGGTTGGTGGTGGACGGGCTGCCCAGCAGCATGAAGGTCTCGTCCAGTTTCTTCTCCATGCCCAGCTGCCGGGCGAAGAAAAGGTCCAGCTTATCCCAGAAATTCTTGCTGTTCTCCAGCTTCGAGAAGGCGGAGGTCTCCTTCCCCTCCATGTCGCTGATGTCGCCTATCGCGGAGCGAGCCTCTTCGCGCGGCGCGAAAAAGCGCTGCACCGCCGTGAAGGCCGCGAAAGAGCCCACCATGGAGATGATCACGAGGACCGCGCTTGTTATTTTATCAGGGCTCATACGCGTATGTTCCCGAGGCTGGCCACTACCTTCATGCCGATGGCCACCCAGATGACGCAGAAGCAGGCGGTGGCCATGCCCAGCGGCGAGCTGTAGAACTTTATCATCGTCTCGGGCTGGAACATGAACATGACGCTCACCATCACCCAGGGCATGATGCCCACGACGATGGACTGGATCTTCTGCTGGGCCGTCATGGCCTTGGTCTTTTCCTCCAGCTTGGACTCCTCGCGGATGTCGATGACGATGCGTTCGAAAACTTTGGTCAAATTACCGCCGACCGCGCGCTGCAGCACGATAGCGCGGATCATATAGGCGAGCATCTTGGAGTCAACGCGCTCCTCCATCACGCCGAGCGACTTCTCGAAGGTCATGCCGAGCTGGTAGTTCTTGATCACCAGGCCGAACTCGTCGGAAATAGGGGGGATGAGGTCTTTCGAGACCATCTCGAAGCCCTGCACGATGTCCAGGCCCGAGCGGAGACAGTTGGAGAGCAGGATAAGGCCGTCCATCAGCTGCGTGTCCACCTTCCGGCCGCGGGCGGCCTTCATCGTGTTCAGCACGAATTGGGGAGTGCGCATGCCGATGGCCATGCCGATCGCGCTGAAGATGAGGAAAGCGAAAATATTCATGGTGAGCAGGCCCAGCAGGGAGAAGAGCGCCGCCGGCCCGAGCACCAGGTATTTCACGTTGATGTTTATGAACTGGCGCGAGAAGGCCTCGGTGAAGGTCGAGACCTTTTTGGAATAGTCGCCCATCATCGCGTTGGTCTTGTCGTCGTTCATCGCGAAGAAGGCCTGCACCGCCAGGAAGATCAGGATGATGCCCAGCATGGAAAGCGCCGTATTGAAGACCTTGGCCTTGTCCGATTCTTTGGGCGGGGGCTCGTATTTGCGCGATTCCCTGAAAAGCGTGCGGAAAGCGTCCTGGCTGAGCACCGCCGAGGCCAGCACGGCGTCGGCGTAGCGGCGCTGGTTGGTGCTGGAGATCGCGTCGGCTATAGACTCCATCTCCTTAAGGATAAGGACGAAATGGGACATGATGGTGCGGCCGCGGCCCCCCATCGAATCGCCCATGGTGACGTCGCGGGTGCGGGCGCGGTAAAGCCTGTCCATCGACATCTGGAAGCGGATGCGGATATCCGCGTATTCCTTCACCAGCAGCCCGGGCTGGATATTGGCGCCGCCGGACTCCGGCGGGAAGGTCTTGCGGGTGAGCTCAAGGTACTCGTAGATTATGGAGACCGGGGTCTGCCAGAGCGTGGCCTCGGAGATCTCGCCTTCCTCCGGGTCCCTCCAGACTTTCCGCCCCGACATCTCCACCACGGCGGGCTCCACCCACTTGGGCATGACGAAATTGGACTTTACCCCCTTGCAGGTCATCGGGAAATTCACTACTTTCGGGTCCCTCGCGGGGTCGAGGTAATAATAAAAAAGCTGCGTCTTAAGGGCGGCGCAGGAAACCTCTTCCATCTCCGACTGCGTAAAGACGCCGGCTTCCGCGGGTTTCCCCGCGAAAGCGCCGAGCAATATTATTACAGCCGCCAGTTTCTTCATAACTCTTCGATCTTGTTCCCGACGATCCTAGATTTTCCCTTATCTCCCCGCTCTCTGCCTTTTCTGTTCTTCCGTCCAGAAGATATCCAGGGGGACCTTCATGCCGTGGGTCTCGAAATCCTTGTAGAACTTGGGTGGGTCGCCGGTGGCCGCGAAGTACCCCACCACCTTGCCGTTCTCGTCCATGCCGGTCTGGTGGTACTTGAAAATATCGTGGATCGTGATCTGGTTCTCCTCGCGGCCCGTGATCTCCGTGATGGCGGTGATCTTGCGGGTACCGTCCGAGAAGCGCGTCAGCTGCACGATCATGTGCACGGCGGAAGCGATCATTTCGCGCAAAGCCCAGATGGGCAGGTCGGCGCCGGCCATCAGACACATAGCCTCCATGCGGGTCAGCGCGTCGCGCGGGGTGTTGGCGTGAATGGTCGCGAGAGAACCTTCGTGGCCGGTGTTCATGGCCTGTAACATGTCCAGGGCTTCGGAAGACCGGACTTCGCCGACGACGATGCGGTCGGGACGCATACGAAGGCAGTTCTTTACGAGGTCGCGGATGCTGACCTCGCCCTTGCCTTCGATGTTGGGCGGGCGGGACTCCAGGCGGACCCAGTGGTCCTGCTGCAGCCGGAGTTCGGCCGTGTCCTCTACGGTCACGATGCGCTCGTCCTCGGGAATGTAGCTGGACAACATGTTCAGGAAAGTCGTTTTACCGGTGCCGGTACCGCCGGAGATGATGATGTCCTTGCGCAGCTTCACGCAGGCTTTCAGGAATTCTACGCCGGTCTGCGAGATGCTGCCTTTCTTTATCAGCTCGGCGTCGGTGAAAGGTTTGGCCGAGAAGCGGCGGATGGTCAGCGTCGGGCCTGACACCGCCAGCGGCGGGATGATGCCGTTCACGCGGGAGCCGTCCTTCAGGCGGGCGTCCACCAGCGGCACGGATTCGTCGATGCGGCGGCCCAGGGGCGCCACGATGCGCTTCATGACCTGCATGATCTGCTCGTCGTTGCGGAATTTATATTTGGTAAGGATCAGCTTACCGGCCTTTTCTATATAGACCTTGTCGAAAGAGTTGACCATGATCTCGGTCACGGACGGGTCGCGCATCAGCTCTTCAAGCGGGCCCAGGCCCAATATCTCGTCCAGGAGCTCGTTGATGAACTTCACGCGCTGTTCGCGGGTCAGGGGCGTGGCGGTCTCCTTCTGCAGGAGGCCGTTGATGATGCCGTCGACGCGCTTGCGGGTTTCTAGGTTCAAAGCGGGGTCGTCGGAAATTTTAACGCGCTCGGTCTCCAGCGCGGTGACCACGTTGCGGTGCACTTTCATCTTGAGCTCTTCCCAGAAAGGAGGGACGTCCACGCGCGGCGAGCCGGCCTGGGACTGGTCCTTGGACGGGCCCGCGGCGGGCGTCAGCGGCGCTTCTTTCTCGGTCTGGCGCCAGAGCATGTCGGAGCCGCCGGAGAACTCGGCCGTCGTTACGTTCGACGCCCAGAGTTTTTCGGTGGGCTTGAGCTCGGCCAGGCGCCCGAGCAGGACGCGCAGGATGCGCACCCACTGGGTGTTCGGCTGCTCGGTGATCAGGATCTTGTTCTGGTTGGCGTAGGCGGGGAGCGCGTCCTCCCAGGGCATGAAGGCCAGGATATCCTTGCCCATCTGCTTGTAGAACTTCTCCACTTCCTTCGGGCCGACGGCGCCGGGCATGTCGAAGAGGTTCGCGACCACTTCGAACTTGTTCATCGGGAAATGCAGCTCGTTGATCTCGCGGAAGATGCCGGCCGTGGCGTTCAGCGAGGAAACGTTCGAATTCGAGACCCAGAACACCAGGTCCGAGATGTCGAAGGCGAAGACCTGCATGGGGAAGTAAGGGTCCACGTCGATGAAGATGTCGAAATTCTGCGACAGCCTGGAAAGCATCGGGAGGATGATGTCGGGAGACATCTTGGCCACGTCCGAGCGGCGCTTGCTCAGCGGAAGCACGCCGACGCCCCACTGCGATATTGGGATCTTCCCCTTCAGGAGGGCGCCAAGCGCGCCCACCGATTCGCGGCCCAGCTGCTGGATGATCTCCGCCATAGAGGGCGGGTTGAGGCCCAGCAGCTGCGCGTGCTCCGCGCGGCACATCGGGTCCAGCGGCAGGATCAGGACGTTGCGCTTCTGGTAATTGGCCCAGGCCAGCGCCAAATTCATGACGACCGAGGTCTTGCCCACGCCCTCTTTAGGGCCCGAGAAAGTTATGACGCGCGGCGCGAGATTCTGTTCTTCCATATAAGTAGGCCCCGGGGCCTGGCTGCCTGACTATTTAATGATGTCGAAAGTCACGAACAGGAACAGCGAGCTCTGCTCCTCGACTATGTCGGTGGAGCTGAAAAGCGCGCCGATCAGCGGCAGGCTGCCCAGGATCGGAACGCGGTTCTTGGAAACGTTGCGCTTGCTCTGCTTGAGGCCGCCGATGACGAGCGTTTCGCCGCTCTTCAGCTCCACCTCGGTCTGGATCTGGCGGGTCACCATCGAGGGGATCGTGGTTCCGGAGGTGACCACGGGCTTGGAATAGTCCGGGTTCGAGACCTCGAGCTGGATCTGCACGTCCACGGTGTCCTTCTTCTCGGCCAGGACCACGGGCAGCACCACCAGGATCACGCCGAACTTCTTGAACTCGGCGCCGACGCCCTGGTTATTTGAATAGGGCACCGGGATCTCGCCGCCGACGGTGAAATTGGCCTGCGTGCCGCTCTTGGTTATGACCTTGGGATTGGACAGGATCTGCGCCTTGCCCTCGGTCTCAAGCAGCTTGAGCGAGGCCGTCAGCTGCGTCTTGCGCTCGAAGTCGCCCAGCGTTATGATGCCCGGGATGGTCTTTTCGTTGAAGTCGAAGAACTGGTTCCAGGAAAAGCCGCGCGTCTTCTGGATCGAGCCGCTTATCTCCACGATGTCGGCGCTGACGGCCACCATCTGCGTGGCCTCGGCCCCCGCGATGGCCGGGAGGGCCAGCACGGCTAAGGAGAAAATTAGTTTTTTCATAGAGTATCCTTATTTTATAAGCTGCTTGAAAGAAGCTATCGCCATCGGGTGCAGCTCCACGTCGCCGAGGCCGCGCACGATCACGTCCACCGTCCCCTGCTTGACGGAAAGGGCCAGGTACTGCGCCTCGTTGGGGTTGAGCGCCAGGCTGAGCGCCGCTTTCTCCGAGAAAGCCTGGTCGGCGGCTTCGGCAGCGGCCTTGGCCTTGGCCTGCGAGCCGGATAGGCCCTGGCCGAGGTTCGAGCCCACGCCGAGCACCAGCACGTTCTGCAAAATGGTGGCGGTCACTTTTTCCTTGCGGTTGTCGCCCATCACGGCGTCGAAACTGACCAGGATGTCCACGCGGTCGCCGGGCTTTATCAGGCGGAGCAGGTCGCTCTCGAGGGGCAGCACGCAGCCGCGGTAGCCGGGCGGGACTTTCACGCTGAGGCCGGCCTCCGGGCTGAGGGAGACCAGCGCGGAATTCGTTATCTGGTTTCCTTTGGGGATGCGGATCAAAGTCACAAGGTTGCTTACAAGCTTTATGTCGGACTGGCTCTTGACCTCGTAGGCGTCCTGCTCCAGGTACATGCGCGGGACTTCCCTGGTCTCGACCACGTCCACGTTCATGATGGTGCGGGCCGGGAGGTCGAACCGGGCTACCAGCACGGTGGCGCGCTCGGTCTGCGCGGCCAGGGTGCGCTCTTTGGAGGTAAGCACCCACCAGTAAATACCGGCCGCGGCCAGAGCCAGCAGGACGGGGACGAGCATGCCTTTCTTTTCCATATGTATATTCTCCAACTAAATTATTAACTTCCCGTTAAATCCGTGTTAAGTTTCAAAGCTATGCTTGTGCCGTAACAAGCGCTATGCGCATCAGACGGCCGGACGGCCATTTTCCGCGCGCCCTACTGGAAATACGGCTTCTCCACCGGCATCTGCACGCTTACCGTTATATCCTTGACGCGCTGGCCCTTCACGTCCGAAAGCAGCTGGCTGGAACCCGGGAAAATAAGCTTGTACCTGTATTTAAGCGTCACGACCAAATCCTCGCCCATCTGGCCGGACTGCGGGTCCTTAAGCGTAGGCACCAGCACGCCGTCCACGCTGATATTGGGCGAAGCGTTGAACATCTGGTCGAGCACTTTCTTCATCTTCATATTGGCGATGGCCTGGCCGCCGCCTGAGCCGGAACCGGTAGGCCCGGCGACCAGCGACCCTATCCGGGCGAGCTCGTACGTGCAGTGATGGGCCAGAATGGTATTGAAACCCATATTGCCCATTTCCATTATAAAGAACAGCAGCAGCATGAAGACCGGCAGCACCAGGAGCAGTTCGATGGTGACCTGCCCCGCCCTTTTAAGGCGCAGCATCATATACGCCGCGGCAGCCCGCGGCCCGGCCGGGAACCGTTTCACGCTCATAAAGACGCAACTTTCTCCGGGCTCTGGCCCGGAAAAACCGCTATCTGACCCGGTCCCGGCGCTTTCCGCGCCGGAACCGGCCAAATCCGGTTTCTTACTGGTTTCCGCCGGAAGCGCCCAGCGTGCTGGCGGCGCCGTTGATCATGCCCTGTATGCTCTGGAACAGAGTCGGCATGTACTTCTTAAGGGCCACGCCGGCGATGAGCACCACGCCCACGACCACCGCGAGCATCAGAAGATATTCCACGGTGTTCTGGCCTTTCCTGCTTTTGAATAACTTATTCATTTTTTGCGTTCCTCCATAAACAATTTTAAAGCTATGCTTATGCCGTAACAGGCGCTATGCGCAACAGACGGCCAAAGCTGTGTCAGTGACCTACCAGGGGTCCACTTTGTACATCTTGATTATCACCAGGCCGCCGCGCTTGAACTGGCCGGCCAGCGCGTACTGCAGCGACTTGTACATGACCACGAAAACCACAAGCAGCGAAACAGTGACCAGCAGGTACTCTATAGTCGTCTGGCCCTTCCGCTTTATTTTCATACCCTTAGAACTGCACCCGCACCGCAAGCTGGCTCGCTTTCCCCAGGGCGCCGTAGG
>CAZUQT010000111.1:0-9964 GCA_964622585.1 uncultured Elusimicrobiaceae bacterium
TGGGGGAGAACGCCGCCGCGAGCGGGACCCTCATTTCCGCCGACGGCGAATTAAAAGAGATCCGCGCCGGGGACATGCTCCTCGAGGTGCGCGTCACCGACTTCGACGAGCAGCGCGCAATGATAGCGCTTTCAGTTTTTTATACCGGGAAGCAGGCGGACGGCTCCGTTAAGAAACTTATCTCGAAACCCAAAATATTAGCGATGAAAGGAAAGTCGGCGGAGATTACCGTGACCGACAACAAGGGCAAACCTGTATATAAATTCAAAATGACCCCCACGGAAAAAGACCCGGCGGCCTACACCGGAACCCTCGCCCCCATAACCCAAGTTCCCTGAGGGCGGTTATTCCTAGCGTGCCCCCGTTGCTTTCAATAAGAATAAGCCTGCGGAATCATTATATTATTCGAGTTGGAACAGACGGTGTTCGCATGCAAAGCATTGTCAATTACAAAATCGAGCAGCGGCAGGAACACATTTTTGAGTTTGCTCCAGGCCGAGCCAGTGGGGGAATGGGAATCGTTGTTTAACTTGAGCTTTAACGAATTGTTCTGCCCCCTCAGCTGTTCGATAATGGGCTCAACGCTTGTTTTGTAATCGACTATATCATCCTGCGACGCGCTGAGAAGGAACATCTTTTTGCCCTGGTAGCGGTGCAGCCAGGTCATGCCGTCCACCGCGGCCAATTCGTCACGCAAAGAATTCTCTTCGGGTTTCAGGTCCCTCAGCGCCACGGCGACTTCGCTGTCGGGCCTGGTATGAACCCTGTTCATGAGGATGTTAGCCATGTCCACCCCGCCCACCAGATAACCGTACCCCGTGAACCCCTGGTCGAAAGCCCCTACGGTAAGGCCCATGACAGAACCGAGCGAAATGCCGGAAAGGGACATCTTTTTAGTGTCGACATTGCCCCTGGTCTCCAGATAGTTCCTGAGCAGGTGGACGTCCAGGATGAGCTGGGCCATGTTCTTTCTGAAATCCTCCATATTGGAGTTCAAAAATTCTTCATTACCCTGGCGCCGCTCGCCGTAATGGGGCATATGTATCACCACGACTATGGCGGGCTTGGCAAGCACGCCCGCCGACATGATCTTGCCCACGTCCTCGATCATCTCCACCTCGTTGAGGATATGGTGCAGCATGATGGTGGTCGGATACTTGTAATTACAGTACTGGTTCTGTACCGCAGTTTCGTATATCCTCGCCACCACGGTATTAGCGGCGTGACCGCCGGGCCTTTGTATAAGGCTCGGGAAACGCACGGTCGTTTCTTTTACAAAATTTCCGGTGAGCCGCCGCTCCGTTACGGTGACGGGCCATTTCGCATTCTGTGAGATCCGGGAGTTCAGGGCCGAATATACCTGGTCCTGGAAATCCTCGCTTTTCCTTATCTCTTTTTCCAGCAGCTCATTTGAAATTTTGTTCTTATAGAGTTTCAAAAGCCCCTGCTCTATCTCCGTTCTCGAGGACGGCCCCGTAGGCAGCGGCTTGATGTCGAACTGGAATTCCGTCTGCTTGGCGGATTTTAGGCTGTTTTCCAGCGGCTGGTAGGCGGCTGACGGCTCCACTGCCGCAGCCTGCGTCCAGGAGGATGCCTTTAGATCAGAAGCCCTCACCGCGAGGTTCTCGAAATCGGCCGCATAAGCGGCTCCTGCGGTGCATATTATCGCTGCGGCTATAAGGGTCTTTTTCATGTTTATCCTCAAGACGCCGCCCCCGCTCCGGGGATCGCTGCGCGCGTCTATGCTTATAGTATCGCGCACCGCGGGAGTATTTTCATGGGCAGGAGGACCTACGTCCGCCCTACCAATATGCCCACATATTTATAGGCAGGAAACGCGGGACACAGGCAATAGACTCTCCCCCGCCGGAAGACCGGGCCCGGACCCCCCCGACCTGCACCAAAAACAAAACCGCCGGCGAACCGGCGGCTTTATTGTTAGCGGCAAGTCATAAAGTCATATCCGTCCCCTTCCGCTTATTGCGCATTCAGGGCCAGGTCGCCGGAAGTCGTCTTAACGTTTATTTTGAGGTCGGCAGCGGGGTCGTTGATGATGTTATTGATCTGATCTCCGGAAACGGAATGGAAAGTAGCGGCGGCCTTCGCCCCTTTAGGGAAAATGAGCTTTACGTTCCCGCTTACGGTCTCCAGGCTGAAAACGCCTTTCGCGGCGGGTTTCAACACTTTAAGGCTTATTTCTCCGCTGACGGAGCGCGCCTGGACATCTTCGGACGAGCTGATATCGCCGGAAATATCCCCGCTCGTCGTCTTCAGATAGATCTTACCCGCCGCCCCGGAGAATTCCAGGTTTCCGCTGACGGTGGTGAGAGAAAGCCCGGCGGAACCGGAAACCGCAGCGTCTCCCGACACCGTTTTCCCGGTAACCGGCCCGTTGACGCCGTCCACCTTCAGAACGCCCGAGACCGTAACCGGGTTCAAGTCCATGCCAGCCGGGGCTTTGATGGCGAATTTAGCGCAAGGCTCGTCCTTGGAGCCGAAAGAGAAGAACTGCCAGCGTTTTTTCCTCTTAGCTTCGAGGAACACCGTTTTACCGCGCGTTTCGGCCGTGAGCTCGCACTTCTCAGCGTCATAAGTCATGTCCGCGCCGATAGTTCCGGCGGCGCCCGCCGCGATCGAGATATCGCCGTCCACGGAACGCACCGCCAGTTGCGTGATCCCGGCGGCGCCAAAGTCCTTGTGCACGGTGCCGACGGCGGCCCCGGCCGAAAGCGGCAGAGCGAAGACGAAAGACAAAGCCAACCTGTTGATAGTCATTTTTTCCTTTAAATACCCGTCCTGTTCCTGTTTTCCGACCTTGGCCCCGCCTCTCCGTTTTCTCTCTTAGCGGCGGGACCAGACGAAATTAATATCCTCAGGTCTTTTAAGGCCTTTTTTTCCGGATTTCCCCTGTTTGAGAAGCGCCGCGATATGGTAAGCGGCAACTATTAAGAAAGCGGGATTCGCCAAAGCGCCCGCCGCGGCCAATCCGATGTACCCGACATGCGCTATGGTCTGTATAGAGCGCGGCTCGGCGGAAATGCTCTTATCGCTCCCGACGTAATGGGGCAGCGCCGCCAGAGAAGACAGTTTCTCTTCCTTCGGCGCGGCGAACAAAGGCAGCTCCAGCTTTAAACAGACGGCGCCCGGCCGCTGGAACGGATACCGCGCATTGCCCTGCGCGGAAACAGCTGCGGCAAACAGAAATATCGCCACGGCCACTGCGGAAAAAGCTTTTATTGGTCTCATAACCCTGTTCTATTATACGACAGAAGCCGTAAAAAGGTTGCACCCCGCTGTTTTTTCCCTCCCGAGCAGAACCGCCGGGATAGCCCGGAGGTTTTATAGCCAGCAACAAGTCATAAAGTCATGTACGTCCCCTAGCCCTCCTGAGGGCGGTTACGTTAGTGTGTTGACAATTGCGTGCCCGCATGCTATATTATTGTTGTGAAACCATCGAACTATTCCAGGATATTTAAAGCCCTCTCCAATGAGCAGCGGTTAAAAATATTCCTGGTTATCTATGAGCACTGGAAAAAGGCGAAAGAGGACATGGTAGTCCCCGCCGAAGAAGCCTCCTGCTGTTCCATCGAGCGCGCCTTTACGAAAGTCTGCTCCTGCATGAAGCTCTCGCGCTCCACGATCTCGCATCACTTCAAAGAGCTGCAGAACGCGGGCCTGATCACCTGCGAAAGAGAAGGCCAGCAGTTCCGCTGCCGGATAAACGAGGAAGTTGTGGATTCGATAAAGGATTTTTTGAAGTAAGCATTTTTTTTACCCATATTGTTCTATGATTCTCGAACATTAAAACAAAGGAGGTGATAATTATGGCCGACTGTTGCGGAAAAGATAGCAAGAATCTTTGCGAACAGCTTGAATGCAAAGTAACGGAAACCACGAAAGGCGTTCAGGTTGAGATAAGCGCGAAGGACCCGTCCAAGACCAGTTCCCTTAAAGCCCTGATCAAGGCTTGCAGGGAATTCTGCGGTTGCTGCTAAGCTGTAATAAATGCCGGGGGGCGGGGCCCGCCTCCCGGCATTGCCATTCCCACGGCGAAAGGCCGCCTGGGACCTCTGCCTATATAAATAAAACCGCCGGGTGCCCGGCGGCGTATTGTCAGCAACAAGTAATAACTCATGTACGTCCTCTATGTCCCCAGTGTTTCCCACCGGATGGTCC
The DNA here is from genome assembly GCA_964622585.1 of uncultured Elusimicrobiaceae bacterium. GTDB lineage: Bacteria > Elusimicrobiota > Elusimicrobia > Elusimicrobiales > UBA9959 > UBA9959. The sequence goes on from CAZUQT010000111.1 coordinate 4,177, forward strand.
CCCCATCATTTACCCAGCTATATTCTTGTCACGGGTTAATATAATGCGCGCCGATATGGCGTTGATGGGACATAGTGCGCCTGCCGCCTGTATCGATGGCGAAAAAGCCGATGCGTATTCCGTAAACGGCCAATATTGCGTCCAGAGTAGTGACTTCCGGGTTGCCGGCCGGGGAAAGAGTCTTATAAAGAGAGGTCCGGCTCATTTTCGTGGCTTTAGCCAGCGCCCCGACTCCGCCCCTTGCCCTGACGATGTTACGGATGGCGACAAGGAGGAATTTTATATCCCCCTCTTCAACAGCGGCATTAAGATACGCGGCAGCCTCAGCCGGCTCGGCCAGGGCCTTTTTAAGATATTTCTGATGGGATATAGTGTTTTTCATTTTGACCTCCGGTATTCTTCCCAGAGCCGGCGCGCTTTGCGAATGTCTTTCCGCTGTGTCTTTTTATCTCCTCCGCAGATCAGAAGAATTATGCACGCCCCGTCTTCTCCGTAATAGACGCGGTAGCCTGGTCCGTAGTGTATCCGCAACTCCCGGACGCCATGCCCGACCACGCGGCAGTCCCCGAAATTCCCGTTCTCAACACGGTCTATCCGGATGCGTATCGCGGCCCTGCCCGAAATATCCGGCAGGCCATCCAGCCAGTCCCCGAAAATATCCTTCCCCCCGGCGACATAATGAAGAACCCTCCGTTTTTGCGGCTGCATATGCTTCTCCCTATAGTGTATCCTGTAAAAGACACAATGTCAAGACCATCCCCGGACCTTTTGAATAGCATAGCAGACGAACCCGACAAGGGCGTGTCGGGTTCGTATCAGCTTTATCCGCAACTCGGAAGGAATGTTAACAAATAATCATTTAGTAATCAGCGTCCCTGCTGCCCATATTATCTCAGATCAGTGCCAGTGGTAGAAGAGATCGGGCAGTCCAGAAATACCCGACCGAGCGTGATGCCACCCTCATCAAGCTCGAATTCCGGCAGTCGTATTCCGGACCCTATTATCTTGTTTGTAACCGGGTCACGCATTACCCTGGTTATCCACTCATAACCGAGATCGTAAAACCTGCCGTCGAACCATGTCTGGGGCAGAACCAACACCTCGCCGGTTTTCGGATGCCAGACATATATCGAAGTCGCATAATGAGCCTTCGTCGGGCCGTTCGCAAGCAGCAGAAGTTCCGGCAAATCACCGGCAAGGCGAGATTTATAGCCAGGATATTTTCCTTCAGGAAGGTAGTTCGGTATCTCCACCCGTTCTGAAGGTTCGGTATCCGCGACGGCCGCGGGAACCTCTCGATATGATTTGCCTGTATACTTTTCCGAAGTAATCGGTTTCAACTTAGCGACATCGTATATCTCTATAATATAGCCGGAGTCCTTGCGCTCATACTCCTTACCATAGACAAGCAACCTGCCACCACCCAGACCGACGACGTTGGCGTAAATACGGGCAACTAAAAGCGGCTTCTCTACTCCAACTTCCGTAAGAGTATCCGACCTTTCGCCGGTCCAATGGAATTGCCTCCCGCCAACCTGTATATCCTTTAGATGGTCTGAATACCACGGGCTGGGGCCAGGCGCGCCGGAAAGCAATTTAGAGATCTCCCCGCATCTTTCAGGCGACATCAGACCTTTCATTGCCGCCTTAAGATATGGAAGATGTACGGGGCCACAGTATCCGGAGTAGTCCATTACGCCATTCGCATCGACCAATAATTCACTACGATCTATATCCACTCTCAACCGGATATTCTTAGCGTCAAAGGCGCACTTTTCATCGCGCTCGGAGACCATGGGGGCCATCACAAGGTGCTGACGAACTTCAGATGGGGCATTTAAGCGCTTATAGACTGCCTTTTCCGCTATACTTTTCTTCGTGATCTCCCCCACGTTCTGCACCTCGATCGGGATGAAATATATCCACCGGTCCGGGACAAAAAAACAGCCACATAGGCAGATCAACACACACAGAGCGACTATTTTATGTCTGGTCATAAACTGAATTCACATCCTGTTACTCTCGCATGTTGAATACTTTTGGGGAGCGGCTAGACCGCAAATAGTCCAATAGTTAAGGCAAGTCCTAGGGGACGCACATGACTTATTACTTATTACTAACAATCGGGGTTGCCTGTGGATAAATAGTCATAAAGTCATATACGTCCCCTATAGCCCCCCCTCGGCCTCGGCGCATTTTTATCAGAAGTATAAAGCCAAAGTCGGCTCAAGATAGAGTTTGCTCAAGCGGGCTGTGCCCAGGCCGGACCCGATCCCGTCGTCCCCAGTCGCAGTTTTGGAAGCGATGTCGTAGTTGGCCGAGAGGGCCAGGCTTATTCTTTCCTGCGGGTGGAACTCGGCCCTGAGCGAGAGTGTCGGGGTCAGGTATGTCACCGTACCCTCCCCCGAGAGCTTAATAGAGGTCACACCGGCGCCGGCGAACAGGGTCACGCGTCTGTAAACGGCCCAGTTCGTGCCGGCCAGGGCTCTGATCGCGTATCCTTTCGTGCTGTACTTGTAAGAGTACCCGCCGTTGAGGCTTGCGTGGTCGGTGTAGGTGATGTCCGTAGCGCCGGTCTTGACCGGAGTGCTGGTGTTCGAATACGACACATCGAACTGCAAACGCGCGACGGGTGAATACCTGATACCGAAACCAGGCATGCCTAGCGCTTTTTCTTTCGGCGTAAGAGCCAGCGTCCAGTCAAACACTCCGGTCGTAGTCACAGTCTTTGCGGGAAGACTGACCGTACCGCGGAAACCGTACAGGAAGTAGATCCCTATTGTTTGGGTCTTCGGTACGAGGACAACGTACTCGCCAGCTTCTTTCTCGAAGGCCTCGGCGGGAAGAGTCTCGTAGGAGGTAGCCAGAACCTCGCCGGTCTCGGCGCTCACCAGGCGGGAATTCACGTGGTAATCCGCGCCGAACTTTTCCACGCTGCCCAGAACAAGCACATCGGCATGGGCCAACTTGCCGGCTTTCAGGGCGTCCTCCTGTCCGGTCACCCCCGCCATGCTCAGATTGAGCTCCTGCAGCACCGAACTTAGCTCGGCCCTTTCCACCAGGACGAATTCGCCCTTGGCCGCGATCTTGTGGGTGAGTATCTCGGAGACCGCAAAGCCTATCCGGCGCTTCTGGAGCTCCTTGGAAGTGTTGAACGTGAAGACCGCGGCCCTGGGCTTCGCTTTTACCGCCGGGGTTTTATTGTAGGCTGCTATAAGCGTATCCGCGACCTTGCCGAGCTTGGCCGAGATTTGCGGCTGCGCCGCGAGAAAAGAAGGAAAGGCCAAAACAGAGGTGATCGCAGCGGCTAAAAGCGTTTTTTTCATCGAAGTCTCCAAAAAGATCTTGCGACAGGTTGCAGAAAGTAATGACTGAATGATTTATGCCCCATATCCCAATATGAGTATTCTACCAAATGGAATTTTCACGACATAGCAACGAGCGCCTGTCCTAGGGGACGTATATGACTTATTACTTATTACTAACAATCGGGGTTGCCTGTGGATAAATAGTCATAAAGTCATATACGTCCCCTATAGCCCCCTCCTAGTCGGTAGATAAATCCAGTAATCAGCATCCCCCCAATTCCTTATTATGCCATCCCGTAATATGTTGCCAGCGCTTTTGCCAGCAAATTAGCCGCAGCGCTAGTAGAAACAGACCAAATACCAGAAGCAGCCTTTGAAACCATTTTCCCCATCCACTCGCTTACTGATTTACCAAATTTCCCTTGCTGATTTATGACTCCATCTTGCTTAATCGCACTCTTTAAGGCAGAGACATCTTCCTTTACAGCACCTATAGATAGCAAGTATTTTTCCAATGATTCCCAATCATTATGTATGACACGAAAATCTTGGGAGACAGAACTCTGCGTCACGTTGCCGAGAATACCTTGAAAGTTTTGAATATATATCCCACTGTTTGCTTGAGCTTTCTTTTTTTCCTCATCTGAAAAACTCATATTTTCCCCCAGAATACCGTCTTCTTCAAGTTTTAACGTCCAATCAAGAACTGTACTTCTGGTTGCATCTATCACCCCATGTATCTGACTTTTATCGACACGCAAAACGGGCGGTAGAGGTGCACCTGTCCAATCCATCAAGTTACGCTGAACGTCAGGCGGGAAGTGCATTACTAACTCACCCTTACCTATAGATAATAATTTTTCCAATTCACTAATGGGCTGCATTACTGCACGTGAAGACAATATTTTTGCGGTTTCCGTATCGCTAATTATTACTGGCTGCCACCCATGATAAGGGTTCCATACACTTATCTGACCATTAACGCGTCGATATTCTGGAACTGTTTCTCCCTGTTTGTACCCATAAATTTCCGAATTAATCCAACCTTGAAACTCTTTAATTCCGAGTTTACGTGCAACTACCGTAGCTTTGCGGAGTAGCTCAGTAAGCGGCATTACAGAACCCATTGCATCCCTCTGCAATTCAAGAACCAAGCTAGTACCCATTTTGCCTCCTCGTCTTTAGATAGTGCGCGCAGGAAACACTGACAACTAAACGACTAGTTAGTGCTTCCCTGTGCTGCCGTAGCCGCCTTCGCCTCTTGTGGTGGAGGTGAGTTCTTCGGTTTCGAAGAATTCGGCGTGTTTTACTTTGGCGAAGACCATCTGGGCGACTTTTTCACCCTTTTTAACTTCGTAGGGGGTTTTGGGGTCTAAATTAATAAGGATTACGCCGACTTCGCCTCGGTAGGGGGAGTCCACGGTTCCGGGGGTATTGAGGACGCTTATACCGTGCTTCAGGGCGAGGCCGGACTTGGGGCGCACCTGGCCTTCGAAGCCTTCGGGGATGGCCATTTTGAGGCCGGTGGGGATGAGGACGCGCTCACCAGGCTGCAAAGTGTGGTTGATGGTGGAATAAAGGTCCACGCCGGCGTCGCCTTCGTGGGCGTAGGCGGGTATTTTGACTTCGGCGTGAAGCTTCTGTACCTGGATTTCGAGCGTAGACATGGTTTATCCTCTCAGCTGGGTATTTGGAATGTGTTTCAGGACTTCCGCGTGGATATCCTGCAGCAATTGTATCGGTGTTTCCGGGAAAGCCTCGAAGCGCTTGTCCAGGAGGCCGTCTTTGCGGGGGACGAATTTCTGGACGTAATATTTATGCGCCGAACTGCCGGTGGTCTCTATTATCAGGCGGGCGGCGGCTCCCATCTCGGGCACGGTCAGGAAAGATATCTCGCCGCCTGCCCGCAGGACCGGGGCCACGGTGGTGCGGAATTCGTAAACGGGGAAGCGGGTTACCAGCTGCATGCTTTCAAGCATCGCGGCTTCATAGCCGGGAACGCCGGCTGTGTCCGGCCACAAGGTATCGGGTCCTTTCACGTCCATGGCCACATAGTCCACAAGCTTGTCCGCGAGGAGGCGTGAAAGAACCTTGGGATTGCTTCCATTGGTGTCCAGCTTGATGTTAAGGCCGCGTGAGCGCACCCGCTCGATAAAGGGGATCAGGTCGGGCTGAAGCGTGGGCTCGCCGCCGCAGATAACTACGCCGTTGACCCATTCTTTTACAGTATCCAGGTATTCAAGAAAGCCGGTCTCGCCGATATCTCTTGCATTGGCCAGAAGCGGCGCGGCATGGCAATGCGGGCAGAGATAGTTGCAGCCCGGCGTAAAAGCCACGGCCGCTATCCTTCCCGGATAGTCGATAAGGTTAAACCCAAGCGCCGCGCCAATTTTCATTTTACATTTCCCCGCGAAAGACAAGGGGACAGGGTTAGCAAAACCTTCCGAAGGCCGAGGCTTGCGTAAGCGCCGAGGCCTGAG
>CAZUQT010000112.1:0-9924 GCA_964622585.1 uncultured Elusimicrobiaceae bacterium
GCCTTACGAGGAGAACATAAAGCTCACCAAGCAGGTCGTGGAATACGCGCACCAGTTCGACGTGACCGTGGAAGGGGAGCTCGGCGTTCTGGCCGGCATAGAGGACGAGGTCTCCCATGAGCATTCCAACTATACCGACCCCGCCCAGGTGGAGGATTTTGTCAAGCGCACCGGAGTGGACTCGCTTGCGATCTCCATCGGAACCAGCCACGGCGCCTTCAAATTCAAGGTAAAGCCCGGCGAGAGCGCGCCCCCGCTGCGCTTCGACATCCTGGCGGAGTGCGAGCGCCGCATCCCCGGCTTCCCGATAGTCCTGCACGGGGCTTCCTCGGTGCTGACAAGCTATATCGACATGATCAACAAGTACGGCGGCAAGATGGAGAACGCCGTCGGCGTTAGCGCGGAGCAGCTGCGCAAGGCCGCGAAGTCCGCCGTCTGCAAGATCAATATCGACTCCGACGGGCGCCTGGTGATGACGGCCGTCATCCGCAAGGTGTTCGCGGAAAAGCCCGGCGAATTCGACCCGCGCAAGTACCTGGGCCCCGCCCGCGAAGAGCTGATGAAGATGTACATGGACAAGAACCAGACCGTCCTGGGTTCGGCCGGCCGGGTCTAGCCGCGCAGGGAGAACAGGGGACAGGCTGCTTATTGCGGGGGATCTTTCTCCGGAAAAGTAGCCTGTCCCCTTTATTTTATGGAAAACAAATTCGACGTCATAATAATCGGGGCCGGAGCCTCCGGGCTCGCGGCGGCGGTGGAAGCCTCCCGCGGGGGGGCCGCCGTCCTCGTGCTGGAAAAAAACCACGTGCCCGGCCGCAAGATACTTTCCACCGGCTCGGGGAAATGCAATTTCTCCAACCAGAAAGTAACTCCTGCCTCCTACCACCCGGCTTCCCCGGCTTTCCTGAAAAAAACCTTCGCGGCCCTGCCCCCCGCCGAGTTCCTCGGTTTTTTCAAGGGGCTGGGCCTCCTTTGGGTCGCCGGAGAAAAAGGCCGCCTTTTCCCGAGATCATTTAAGGCCCAGGACGTAGTGAACGTCCTGCTTCATGAGCTCGACCTGCTGAGGGTTCCGATACATACCCTCACCGAGGCGCTTTCCGTCTCCGAAGGCAAGGACGGCTTTTCGATAGAAGCCGTGAAAGTGCAGCCCAAATGGGACAAGAAAGCCGCGGCGGGCGAAAAGAAAATTTACAGCGCGGCGCGGGTCATACTCGCGGCCGGCGGCGCCGGCTATCCCCAGATCGGCGGAAGCTCCGGCGGCTATGGCATGCTTAAAGCGCTGGGGCATTCCGTCTCGCCTCTTTCTCCTTCCGTAGTCCCGCTGGAAGTCAGGGGGAACGACACCAAAGAGCTCGACGGAGTAAGGCTGAACTCAGTATTGAAGCTGGTCTCGGGCGGGAGGGTCATACAGGAGGCCGAGGGGGAAATACTTTTCACCTCTTATGGCGTCTCCGGGCCGGCGGTTCTGGACCTGAGCCGGGCCGCTCTTTCCGCTCTCGGGAAAGGGCCGGTCTTCATCGAAGCGGATTTCATGCCGGAGTATAAGCCGGCCGCGCTCGAGGAATTGCTGGCGGAGCGGGCGGCCGCTTTCGACGGCAGGGCTTTCTCCCATTTCGCCTGCGGCCTCCTGAACGAAAAAGTTATCCGGGCGGCCGCCGGCAGGGCCGGGATCGCCTGGAGCGCCATCCTTCCGCCGGATTGCGGCCGGGAATTGGTCCCCGCGCTTAAATCGTTCTCGCTGGAGATCACCGGCTCGCTGGGCTTCGAGGATGCGATGATCACCGCCGGCGGCTGCGCCCTGTCGGAGGTGGACCCGGCCAGCTTCGCCTCGAAAAAGATCAAGGGCCTTTATATTACGGGGGAGCTGCTGGACCTGGACGGGGACTCCGGGGGCTACAATTTGCACCTGGCCTGGACATCCGGCATCCTGGCCGGCCGGGCGGCCGCCGGAAAATAGCGGCGGACATAATAAGAAAACAGGAGAGCCGCGCTTATAACGCGGCTCTCCTGTTTTGCGCGGGGCGGCCCGGCCGCCTATCCGTTCTTGACTAAAATAGCCTCGATGACCTTGGCGACATGCTCGCAGGTGTCCAGCGTGCCTTCGGCCACTTCGTAGATCTCTTTCCACTTTATGACCATGATAGGGTCTTTCTCTTTTTCAAAGAGGTGGCTGATAGCTTTCTCCCTTATCTGGTCGCCCAGGTTCTCGAGGCGGTTCACCTCTATGCAGTGGTCCAGCACGCGCCTGGTCCGCTTGGTGTCGTGCATATGCTTGACGGCATTGGACAGGGCGTGGGCGGACTGGTCTATCGTGTCGGCGAACTGCACCATGTATTCCTCGTTGGCGTCGAGCTTGTACAGCCTGATGCGGTTGGCCATGGAATTTACCATATCCAGGATATCGTCGAGGGTATTGGTCAGGGAGAAGATGTCTTCGCGGTCGATGGGCGTTATGAAGGTGCGGTTAAGCATGTCCACGATCTCATGCGAGAGAGTGTCGCCTTCATGCTCGAAGTTCTTTATGGTCTTTACGGTCTCCTCGTCGAAGACGCCTTTTTTAACGGCGGTTTTAAAGCAGTCCGCCGCCTTCACTATGTTCTCCGCCTGCAGATTCAGGAAGTCGAAGAACTTTACTTCCCTCGGTATGAAATTTATGGCCATTTGAGAGCTCCCTGGCCGGCCGAAGAGCATAGCTCCCGGGACGGCATAGACATTATCTTGAACCTCGAGATACTTTAATTATATCCTTTTTAAAGATTTAACAGCCAATTGCCCCGGGAGGATATATGGATCTTAAGGCCGCCCTTTATAAACGCTTCGAGCGCTACGCCGGAATGGATACCCAGAGCGATGAAAATTCGCGGACTTTCCCGTCGACAAAAAAGCAGCTGGTACTTGCGAAGCGCCTGGTCTCGGAGCTTAAGGCTATCGGGGCTAAAAAGGTTAAACTGGATAAATACGGTTACGTTACGGCCGAAATACCGGCAACGGTCAAAGGCCGGAAACCCGTGATAGCTTTTCTCGCGCATATGGACACCTCGCCCGCCGCTTCGGGGAAGGACGTAAAGCCGCAGCTTCACAAGAGCTGGAAAGGCGGGGATATAGTCATCAGCCGCAAGCACGGCGTCATACTTAACACCCGCAACTGCCCCGAGCTGGCCGTCTGCAGGGGTGACGACATAATTACGGCCTCGGGCACCACTTTGCTCGGGGCCGACGACAAGGCGGGCATCGCCGTCATCATGACAGCCGCCGAATATCTTCTGAAGCGTGCGGAGATCCCCCACGGGGTTTTAAAGATCGGCTTCACGCCGGACGAAGAGGTGGGGCAGGGAGTAAAATATTTCGACGTGAAAGGGTTCGGCGCCGACTTCGCCTACACTTTCGACGGGGACGTGGCCGGCTCCATAGAAGAAGAGAATTTCAACGCCGACGGCGTGAAGATCGCAGTGGAAGGGAAAAGCGTTCACCCGGGCTCGGCCAAGAACGCGATGGCCAACGCCGCGCGCATCGCCGCGGATATAGTCGCCTCCTGGCCGGAGAACATGCTTCCTGAGACTACCGAGCAGCGCGAAGGCTTTATCATGTTCACGGATATCGCCGGCGGCACGGAAAAGGCCGAGGTTTCAGGCATAGTCCGCGAGCATGACATGAAAAAGCTCAAGGCGATGGAGAAACAGCTCGAAGCTATCGCGGCCGCGAAGCGGCTGAAATACCCGCTGGCGAAGATAAAAGTGACTTTCCGCGAGCAGTACAGGAACATGAAAGAAGTTATCGTCAGGCATCCCGCCGTTATGGCCAACCTCAAGGCGGCGGTGAAGCAGGCCGGGCTCGAGCCGCGCGTGAAGCCGGTGCGCGGCGGCACCGACGGAGCCAGGCTGTCTTTTATGGGCCTGCCGACGCCCAATGTTTTTACCGGCGGCTATAACTACCACGGCCGCTACGAGTGGGTCTCCCTCGACGGGATGAATAAATCCGCCGAAGTCCTGATCAACCTCGCCCGCAAGTGGGCGGAATAAGATGGCGAGCCGAAGGCTGACAACCCTCTTTACCGAGCTTGCGCGACTGGACGGTCTGCCCGGGAAGGAAGCGCCTGTGGCGAATTACGCCGTTTCATTCTTCAAAGGCCTGGGCCTGCATGTCCAGGTGGACGGCTCGGCCGCCGCGGCGCTGTCCAATACGGGCAATGTGCTCTGCGAAGTGGGGGGCGGGGGGGATTTTGTCCTGGCGGCGCATATGGACACGCTGCACCCTACGTCCGGGACTGAGCCCCTGGTAACGGCCGACCGCATAACCTCCGGCGGTAAAGGCCCCCTCGGAGTCGACGGCCGGGCCGGCATGGCAGCCATCTTTTACGCGCTGGAGCGTGCGGTCAACAGCGGGCTCCCGCTCAAACCTTTTACGATAGCCCTCACTACCCGCGCCAAAGGCAATATGGCGGGAGTTAAAAACCTGTCGCTGCCGCCGAAAATCCGCTGCGCCTTTGTCTTCGGTTCCGAGCTCGCCCCGGGGACTTACACGGCTTCTTCGCCCGGCATAGCCCTTTTCTCGGCCGATATACTAGGGAGGACCTCCGATGCGGCGTCAGATCCCGAGGGCGGGATCTCGGCCATTGCCATAGCGGCAAAAGCCATCGCGGCCCTGCCGCTGGGCCGCCACGACCCGGATACCACTTCGAACATCGGCACCATAGCCGGCGGCGTAAACCCCGGGCTTGTCCCGCTTGCGGCGCTGGTAAGGGGGCAGGTACGGGTTTCCGAAGCCGGGAAAGCTCTTCCGCTGCTGGACCGGTTTAAAGCCGAATTCGAAAAGGCCGCCGCCGCCGCCGGAGGGGCCGTTGCTTTCAGATGGTCCTGGGACTATCAGCCCTACCTGCACGCTCCCGGCGCGGAGGTCATGCGCCTGGCCCAATGGGCGCTCAGGGATTCCGGGCTGACCCCGGCGCCGCTTCCGTCCCCCGGCGGGAACGAAGCAAACGCGCTTAACGCCAAAGGATTGGCCGCGGTCAGTTTCGGCATAGGGGCCCGCAGCCCTAAGCCGAACGACGAATATATCCTGCTGGACCATCTCGCCAAAGCCGCGGAAATCGTCACGCAGCTGATAAAAGCGTAGCTTGAGAACGGGTGATAGTGCCGGGCAGGATGCCGCGCGCGCCTCCGTCTATGGTGCCGACGGCGGCTCCCGGTGCGGCGCGCATCAGCGTAACAGTAATGTTTTTTATGGCGGCGAGGAATTTAAAGAGATGAAATATATTTTGATGCCGGTATTACTTGCGCTGTCCCCCTGCAGGCTTCCCGCGCAGGAATTATCCACCGCCGCCATGCGGCCGATCGGACTGGGGGAGGCCTACGCGCTCTCCCTGGCGAAAAGCGAGCAGCTGGCGCAGCAGGGTGAGGGGATAAAGCAGCTGGAGGCCGCCGAGCAGCTCCTGAACGCCGCCTTCCGGCCTTCCTTCGACGCTAACGCTTCGCAGTACAAGCAGCAGAACTCTGCTTCCTCCACGAAGGGCTACCTGTCCGGAAGCTATTCGCTCTTCTCCGGCATGCGGGATTATATTTCCGCGAAAGCGGCCGCGGCGAAGACCAGGGCCGCCGAGCTGGACCTCGCCCGCGCGCGGCAGCAGCTGTATCTCGGCGTCGCCCAGGCCTATCTCAACCTGCTTTCGGCGCAGAGGGAAGTGTTTATCCGCCGCGAACAGCTGGAAGTAACTGGAAAGCGTATAACCGAGCTTGAAGCGCGGGTGGAGATAGGCAGGTCCCGCAAAAGCGAGGCCGTGGCGATAAAAACCCAGCTTGCCCAGGACAAGGCCGCTTATCTGAGCGCCTCCGCCGGCGAGCGCCTGGCCCAGCAGGCACTGATGTTCCTGACCGGGCTGGACGCCGACCTTCTGCCCGACGGCATACCTGCCCGGCGGGAGGCCGCTATTGAAACCTATCTCAAAACCGTCCTCATGCGCCCTGACCTCGCGGCCAGGCGCAAAGCGCTTGAAGCTTCCGGCTATCTCCTGGACGTGCAGGACCGGAATCTCTGGCCGACGCTTACAGTTTCAGCCGATTACTATGTCGTAAAAAATCCAATGCCGGCCCCCGTAAACCGCTGGGACGGCACGCTGGCGCTGAAGATCCCTCTTTACGACGGCGGCGCGGGCCCGGCGCTCAGGCAGGCCGCCTATTCCGGCAGGCGCTCGGCAGCGCTGGCTTTACAGCTGGCCGAGAGGCAGGCCATCACCGAAGTCCGGTCGGCCTACGAGGAGTTCAAGTATTCGTCCCTGCAGACCGCCAGCCTCGAGGATGCCCTCCTGCTGGCCACGGACAATAAGAACTATCAGGAAGAGGATTACAAAATGGGGCTGGTCACGAATCTCGACGTGCTCAGCGCCCTTAACACGGTGCAGCAAACGCGCCTTGCGCTCTCGCAGGCGCATATACAGGAGACCTGGACGCTGCTTAAACTTGAAACCGCCGCCGGGCTGGAGAACAGATAATGACACTTTCGGATTTCTCTATCAAAAACCCGGTTTTCGCGTGGATGCTTATGCTGGGCCTGATAGTTTTCGGCTGGATCGGCTTCAGCAGCATGGGCGTGAGCCAGATGCCCGACGTGGATTACCCCGTAGTGAACGTTTCCGTATCACTGGAGGGGGCCGCCCCGGAAGTTATGGAAACCCAGGTGGCCGACGTGCTGGAGGGCGTGGTGATGAGCATCCAGGGCATCAAGGACGTCTCCTCCTCCTCCAAGCGCGGAGCGTGCAACATAACCATCGAGTTCGAGCTGGGGCGCGACATAGACGTGGCCATGCAGGAAGTGCAGGCCAAGATCTCCCAGGCCGCCCACGACCTGCCGCGCGACATAGACCCGCCTACGGTAAGCAAGAGCAACCCGGAGGACCAGCCCATTATACGCGTGTCCCTTAACGGCGACAGGCCCGTCAAAGACCTGATGGCCTTCGCGAACGATTTTCTTAAAGATAAATTTACGACCATAGCCGGCGTCGGCAATGTGGATATGGGCGGTTTCGTGGATCCCAATTTGCGCATCTGGGTGAACACCGAGCAGCTCAACTCGAAGCAGCTCACGATCGACGACGTGATGAACACGGTGAGGAACCAGCACGCCGAGACGCCGGCCGGCTACATAAGCTCCGGCAATAAGGAAATGAACGTCCGCGTGATGGGCGAAGCGGCCACTCCGGAGCAATTCGAGAACCTGGTGATAACCGGGCGCGGCGGAGCGGCTATCTGGAAGACCTTCCGGATAAAGGACGTCGCCGCGGTAGAGGACGGGCTTAACGATATCCGCCGGATAGCGCGCACCAACGGCAGGCTTTCGGTAGGCCTCGGGATAATCAAGCAGCGCGGTTCCAACGCCGTCGAGGTAGCCAGGGCGGTCCGGGCCAGGGTCGCGGAGCTCCAGAAGAGCCTCCCGCAGGGCATGTACCTCGCCGTGGTCAACGATTCCACGCGCTTCATAGAGGATTCTACCCATGAGCTGAACTTTACGCTGGTCCTGTCCGCGCTCCTGACGGGCGTGGTCTGCTGGCTGTTCCTGGGCTCCTGGTCCTCGACGTTCAACGTCCTGCTGGCCATCCCCACGTCCATCATAGGGGCTTTCCTGATACTTTACTTCATGGGCTTCACGCTGAACACCTTCACGCTGCTGGGCCTGTCGCTCGCCATAGGCATAGTGGTGGACGACGCCATAATGATGCTTGAAAACATCGTGCGGTATAACGAGATGGGGTATAGCCGGGTCAAGGCGGCGCTGGTGGGGGCGCGGGAAATAACTTTTCCGGCCATGGCCGCCTCGGTAGCCATACTTGCGATATTCGTGCCCGTCATCTTCATGAAGGGCATCATAGGCAAGTTCTTCTTCCAGTTCGGCGTGACGATGACCGCCGCCGTGCTCCTCTCCCTGCTGGAGGCGCTCACGCTTTCCCCGATGCGCTGCTCTCAGTTCGTGGATTCGGGGCGCACTACGGCCGTCGGGATATGGATGGACGGGGCTTTCCACGCGGTCGCGGAGGGCTACCGGCGGCTGCTCGGAGTTATCCTGGAACACCGCTGGAAGACCATAGGGGCCTCGGTGCTGGTGTTCGCCGCTTCGCTCCTGATAGCGTTCAGGCTGCCTGCGGAATTCACCCCGTCGCAGGACCAGAGCCAGTTCATGGTGCGACTGCAGACGCCCATAGGGTCCTCCTTCGATTATACCGACGCGGCCTTCAAAAAGGTGGAAGCCTGGGCGATGACCCAGCCGAATATCGAACGCTACTTCGGAGCGGTCGGCGGCGGCGGCAGCGTTAACGGCGGCATGCTCTTCGTCACGCTGAAACAGCCCAAGGACCGCGTGCCGCTGAAAGCAGGCGAAAAAAGGCCCACCCAGCAGGACCTGATGGGCTACACGCGCAAAGCCCTCAAGCAGATAAAGGAGCTGGACCGAGTTTCTATACAGGACCCGTCACAAGCCGGTTTCACCGCCAAGCGCGGCTACCCGGTGGAGATAAGCCTGCGCGGCCCGGACTGGGACAAGCTGGCCGAGCTGGACCAGGCGCTGATGAAGCGCATGGCCGATTCCGGAAAGATGGTGGACGTGGACACGGATTACCAGGCCGGGATGCCCGAGGTCCAGGTCATACCGGACAGGGAGAAAGCGGCCGCGCGCGGTGTGAATATAGCCACCATAGGCGACGCGGTGAACTCCATGATCGGCGGCGTGCGCGTAGGAAAGTTCTCGAAGGGGGGGAAGCGTTACGATATCCGCATCCGCCTGGTGGACAAGGACCGCGGCACGCCCTCCGATATCGGCAAGATCTGGGTGCGCAATAACCGCGGCGAGCTGATCCGGCTTTCCGAGGTCATGAAGGTCGTGGAGAAGAACACCCTGCTCTCCATCTCCCGCCGCAACAGGGAGAGGGCCATAGGCGTTTTCGCCAACCCCGCACCCGGGATTTCCCAGGGCGAAGCGCTGGCCGAGGTGCAGAAGCTGGCCAAGGAACTGCTCCCCGACGGGTACCGCATAGTGCTTTCCGGCAGCTCCCAGACTTTCAAGGATTCTTTCGGCAGCCTGCTGGCCGCCCTCGTGTTCGGCATTTTCGTCGCGTACATGGTGCTCGCTTCGCAGTTCAACAGCTTTATCCACCCCGTCACGGTTCTGCTCGCGCTGCCGTTCAGCATTACCGGGGCGTTCATAGCGCTGCTCATCGGGCACCAGTCGCTGAACATCTACAGCATGATAGGCATGATCCTGCTCATGGGGATCGTGAAGAAGAATTCCATTCTGCTGGTGGAGTTCACCAATACGCGCAGGCGGGACAAGAAGATGAACGTGCGCGACGCGCTGCTGGAGGCCTGCCCTATACGGCTGAGGCCGATCCTGATGACCTCCTTCGCCACTATAGCGGCGGCCGTTCCGCCTGCTCTCGGCATCGGGCCCGGTGCCGAGACGCGCATCCCGATGGCGCTGGTGGTCATAGGCGGGGTGATCTTCTCTACGGCGCTTACCTTGCTTGTGGTCCCCTGCGCCTACAGCCTACTTTCCCGCCTGGAAAGCACCAGGCACGGCGAGGAACTCGAGAAAGCCCTGAGGGAACTCGGGGAGGAGCCGGCCAGGTAGGGAAAGGCGGAAGTCTCATTTGCTATAATTTTTTCTCGGGCAAGCGCCCGGGGACAGGACTTTAAAGTTCAACTTGGCCTGCCGGGCCTAAAGCGAACATCGACCTTGGTCCAATATGGCCAGGGTCGTTTATTATAGGGGCGCAAAGAACGCATATGAATACCGTATTTTCAGACTCGGCCACCACTATTTTCGAGACCATGTCGCGGCTGGCCGCGGCAAATGGCGCCGTGAACCTGGGCCAGGGTTTCCCCGACGACCCGGGCCCGGAGGACGTAAGGCGCAAAGCGGCGGAAAGCGTTCTCAGCGGCTGGA
>CAZUQT010000113.1:0-9910 GCA_964622585.1 uncultured Elusimicrobiaceae bacterium
ATAGCTCTTGATACGGCATGACCATAGGTCTAATGTCCGAAGAACTTTCCGATCCCGAGCTTATCGCCGCCTTCAAGGGCGGGGACGCCGAGGCTTTGGGGCTGCTTATGGAGCGGCATAAGGCCGCTGTCTACGGCTACCTCCTGCGGCTTACCGGCAGGGCGGAAGCGGCCGACGACCTTTTCCAGGAAGTCTTTCTCAAGCTCGTTAAAAACCCCTCGGCCTACGGCGAAAGGGAAAAGCTGAAAGCCTGGCTTTTCACCGTGGCCCGCAACGCCGCGATGGACCATTTCAGGCGGGAGAGTTCCCGCGGCGAGGTACCGCTGGAGGGCCGCGGGGAGCAGCCGGGCCCCGCCGACTTCATGGCCTCCGCCGAACCGGGCCCGGCCGAGGCTTTTTACGGTAAAGCGCGGGGCGCGCGTATCGAGGCGGCCCTGGCCGCCCTCTCGGAGGACCAGCGGGAGGTCTTCTACCTGCGCCATTATTCAGGGCTGTCTTTCAAGGAGATAGCGGAAATTCTCGCCGTCCCCATAGGCACGGTGCTGGCCCGGATGAGCAGGGCGGCCGCGCACTTGCGCAAAAAGCTGGAAAAAGACCTGCAATAAAACCGGGGGCCCGCGCGTTGTACCTACAGGAGCGATATATGAACTGCGGCTACGGAGAAAAACTTATCCTTTATTTTTACGGAGAGGCCGAGGGAGGCCTGAAGGCCGGCGTTGAAAAACACTTGGCCGTCTGCGCCGCGTGCCGCGAAGAGCTGGCCGCTCTTAAGGCCGCCGAAAGCCGCCTGGCTGAGCGCGCCCTGGAGCCGTCAGCCTCCGTCATGGCGGTCGTGATGGCTGCGGCCCGCGAATCAGTTTCCGGCAGGCGCGGTTTTTCCTTCAGCTGGGGCGAGGCCCTGCTGTCAGGCGCGCTGGCTTCGCTCATGGCTGTGGGCTTCGTCTTCTCCGGGCGCGCCCCGGCCGACCTGGCCTGGAACAGCCGGGTGGACTCCGGTCTCGATTCGGTGGAATATTCAATGTACCAGGCGCAGTCCGAAATGGCTTCAGTCTCCAGCGATTGGGATTATAAGTACAGCGAACTAGAGGACGAAAGCGCGCGGGCGGGGATGAGCGCTGAAGGATGACGGGGAGTAAAATTAACGGAGGATATATGAACAAGAAAATTATTCTGTGGGCGGCGGTGATGGCGCTGGTTTCAGGCCCGGCGCTTAACTCGATGGCGCAGGAGGGCCCCGGCGACGAAGAGGAAGTCGGTATGGTCGGGATGCCTGACGGCGGCCCCGGGCCCGGGGGGCCGGGCATGCGCGGCGGCCCCGGCGGCGGGCCGGGCATGAAGGGCGGCCAGGGCGGCATGGGCGACCAGGACATGATGATGAGGAAGAAAATGATGCGCGAGGGCAAAGGCGGCGGCCCCGGCTTCATGCAGGAGGACGAGATCCTGGCCATGATAACGAAATACGATCCGGCCTTCGCCAAAAAGATCGGGGACCTGAAAGAAATAGCCCCGGGCAAGTACAAGATGATCATGCAGATGTCGGGCAAGATGTTCGGTATGGCCAGGATGCAGCAGGACGAGAGCATAGAGAAGGACGCCGTCCGCGCTCTGTCGCTGGAGTTCGACACCAAGGAGCTTGGGCTCAAGTACGAGAAATCCACCGACGCGGATAAAAAAACGATAAAAGAAACTCTCCGGGGCAAGCTGGCGGAGCTTTTTGACCTCAAGACCAAGGCCCAGGAGCTGCGCGTGAAGCATATGGACGCGGAGCTTTCCAGCCTGAAGAAGAACCTCGAGAGCCGCAAGGTCAATAAAGCCAAGATAGTTGAACAGCGCCTGGAGCAGATGACGGGCGAAGGCTACGGCTGGTAAATAAAATCGGGAATCGAAGATCGAAAATCGGGAATCAGGGGGGAGGGGAAAGAAGAGGCCCCGCGGAGCAGTCCGCGGGGCCTCTTTATAATAAAGGGGACAGGCTACTTTTGATCGGCGAGGATGTTCTTTACCAGGAAGGCGGCCACGGGTACGCCGGCGCCCTGCTGTTCCGGGGGGAGGCCGAGGTTGAAGGAAGCTTTTGCCAGAGCGGCCCTCAGCGCGGCGGGGCCTTTCACGCCCAGGCTGACGGCAAGCGCGGCCAGGCCCGAGATATGCGGCGCGGCCTGCGAAGTTCCCTGCTTAAGGGCGAAAGAACCGCCGGGCGCGGCCGAGTAGATCCTGACGCCGGGGGCTATGAAATCTATCTCCGGACCGCGGCAGGAAAAATCAGTGATTTTATTAGCGTAATCCAGGGCGGCTACCGCCACGGAGTCCTCGAATGCGGCCGGGTAGCCCACCGCTCCGCCTTTGTTCCCCGCCGAGCAGACCACGAGTATCCCGGCCTCGGTGGCCGCCTTTACAGCCTTGCCCTGCGCCTCAGATAATTTAGGGGCGCCCAGGCTCATGTTTATTATATCCGCCTTTTGCTTTACGGCCCAGGCTATGCCGTCTATTACATCGGAAACTTTTCCCGTGCCGCTGCTGTTCATGACTTTGACCGGCAGTATGGTAGCCTCCGGCGCGACGCCGACCATGCCGCTCCAGTTGCGCGAGCCTGCTATTATTCCGGCTACGTGGGTTCCGTGGCCTTGATCGTCAACAGGGGCCGCCCCGGGGTTAAATACATTGTAGCCCGGGGCGCAGTTGGGCGCGAGGTCCGGGTGGGCGCAGTCTACTCCGGAATCCAGAACCGCTACCCTGGCTCCCTTGCCCGTTGTGCGGTCCCAGACCTGCGGAACCTGCATCCTGTAGACGCTCCAGGGCATATGGTCTATTTTGCCTTCAATATTGACTGTGGAGAAATAAACAGGCGCGACGGGGGCCGGCGGGGTGGAAACCGCGGGCGGCTGGACCGGCTGCGGCTCGCCGTCCCTGATGTCGCGCGCCGAAAGCGCGGCGACTTCGGCGAAAGACGATTCTTCCGAACCAAGCCAGTAAATTTCCTCGTCGTCCTCTGCCGCCGCCACGCCGGGCGCGCGGCCGATATCGGCCGCCCTCCTGCCGTCGGGGAAGTCGGCCAGGACGGCGTTTATAAAAGAGAATTCTTTTACCACACTGCCGCCGCGGCTCTCGATGATCCGCGCCCGCTCGGCCGGGCTCATGGCGGCGTCGAAGGTGACTATCTTCTGCGCGGCAAAGGCCCCGCCGCAGGATAAAAAGGTAAAGATTATGGACAGTACAGGTTTAAACATTGTTTCAGCCGCCCCCCGGAAGATAAAAACGACCGCAGTCCTGATTTTAGCAAATAAAAAACCCCGCGGTTTCAGCCGCGGGGTTTTTAAGGGCCTTTTAAGCTTATTTCACGAGTTTGGCCGCGTCCACGAGGCCCGCGCCCTGGTCGGTGGGCTTCAGGCCGGGGAGGGGGGTGGCCGCCGCTTTCAGGGCCGCCCTTACCGCGTCGGAGCCCTTTGCTCCGGCGCCTACCGCCAGCGCCGCCAGGCCGGCCGTGTGCGGGCAGGCCATGGAGGTTCCGGACATAGTGGTGTAGCCGCCGCCCTTGCGGGTGGAGTATACGTTCACGCCGGGGGCTATCACTACCACTTCGGGCCCGCGCGAGGAGAAAGAGGCGAGCTTATCGGCCGAGTCCGAGGCGGAGACCGCTATGGCTTCGGGATATTTGGCCGGGTAATTCACCGGGCCGGAATCGTTGCCGGCCGCGCAGACCACGGCCACGCCCATTTCTTTGGACTTGATCATGATCTGCTTGAGCGCTTCGGTGCCGCTGCCGCCGCCGAGGCTCATATTGATGACGTTCATCCCGTTCATGACGGCCCACTCGATGCCGGCCACGACCCAGGAATACTGGCCGGAGCCGTTCTTGTCCAGAACTTTCACGGCGTAAAGGTCGGCCTTCGGGGCCACGCCCACGACGCCGTTGGAGTCCCTTACCGCGCCGATGGTCCCGGACACATGCGTGCCGTGCCCCTGGTCGTCCATGGGGGAGGCGGTAGAGACGATGGCGTTCCAGCCGCCTTTGTAGTTGGGGGCGAGGTCGGGGTGGGTAAAGTCCATGCCGGTGTCGACGATGGCCACTTTAACGCCCTGCCCGGCGGTGGTGTTCCAGGCGCCGGCCGCGTTGACGCGCTTTACGCCCCAGGGAATTTCTTTTTCAGCGGGGTCGACAGCGGGGCGGATCTCGGCGAAGACGGGAGCGTCCCAGCCTTCGCCGGTGCGTATCATATTAAGCGCGTTTTCCACGGAGGGGAGGGGGACGGAGTTCATGGAGGCCGGCGCGGCCTCTATCCAGCGGATATAGCTGTCTTCGGCGACGTCGGTCACGCCGTTAAGCGAGTAGATGCTGGAATCCTTCAGATTATCGGGGAAAGCCGCCACCAGGGAGGATATCAAGGTGAATTTACGGGAGATCTTTCCGCCTACGCTCTCGATGCTTTTGTCTATCGCGCCTTTGTAGGCGGGGTCGAAGCTCACTATCTTCTGAGAAGCCTGCGCGCCGATAGCCGAGGCCATCAGTACGACGGTAAGAAACGCTGTAGTTCTCTTCATTTTCCCTCCTGCCGCTTATGTTTGTGGAATAGGTCTTTAGGCCTAAACCCAATATAGGACTTTTGGTTGATTATTGTCAAGGCTTCGCTTCAACCCCGCCGGGCGTTATTGCGGCAGGGCCGAGACAGTGAGCCAGTATTTAGTGAAGTCTCCGATCAGGTTTTTCAAGCCTTCGAAGCTTTCCGGCTTGGTCAGATAAGAGGCGGCGCCGCATTCGTAACTGCGCGAGACGTCCTCCCTGGCGGAGGAAGAGGTCAGCATTATCACGGGTATCTTTTTCAGGAGCGGGTCCGCTTTCAAGATCTTCAGCAGGGCAAACCCGTTTATCATGGGCATATTGATGTCCAGCAGCAGCAGATCCGGCAGAACAGGTTTCCTATCCGCGTATTTGCCGCGGCATTGCAGATAATCCAGCGCAGCCTGGGCGCTCTGCGCCGTTTCAAGCTTATGGGGGAAGCTGAGCTGGGCGAAAACTTTTTGGGCCATCATGATATCGTCATCGCTGTCGTCCACCAGCAGGATGTTCAGGCCGTTATGATAGTTGTCCATATATCCCCCTTGGCTGTAAATAAAACAACACATTCGGCTTTACGATCCAGGCCTTTCAGGCCCGTCGGTATCGCCGCTGTCCCTCACAATTACAGTATAACAGGCCTGATAAATATTTCAATAGCATCTTGAGTACATTGGACCCGCACCGCTGGCGCGCCGGTTTGGACAGGCGCTGAGCCCCTGCCCGGACGCTCCCGGAAGATTCCCTACCCCCCCGATATTTCCTCCGGGAGCGCCGCGTAATGCGGGTACGGACTCAGGGTATTAATTTGTCGGGCGCATTATACCAGGGCTCCGCGCTGTAGAGTTTCTTGGCGCAATTCTCGCAGATGCAATGCGAGAACTTACGCCCGGCGAATTTCTTTTTATAGCCGGGGGTGGTCCGCCAATGTCCCTGGCTGTCTTTTATCTTTTTACAGTTGGCGCAGACCAAGACAAGCGTGCCCCCGGATTTTATGGTTTTGGCTTTCATCACAGGGGGATTTACGCCAGGGCTCTGGTTACCGCGGCTATAAAAGCGTCCGCATCGAGAGGTTTTTCAAAATAGGCGGCTAGGACCGGGACCATGGCCGGACCGAGTTCGGACGCCGCGCCCGTCACGAGGATGCACTTGGCGCAGCCTTGTTTTCTTTCAAAGAGCGTTATCAGATCGGTGCCCACTCCGTCCGGGAAGACCAGGTCCGTTACCAGCAGGTCGTAATCATGTGAGTTTATGAGCGCCGCGGCCTCGGCGAAGCTGGAAGCGCGGGAAACAATGTGCCCGGTGCCGGCGAGCATGCGCGCATAGATGTTAAGTAAAACCAGATCGTCGTCGGCGATAAGTATTTGTTTCGGCATATCACCCCGGCTTAAAGTACCCGCAGGGCCGGCTATTTCTGGCCGAAATGAAGCCGCGTGCTGAAGAGAAACTGCCCCGTATCCTTGATACCACATACTACAATAGTACCATAAGCACTGTCCACGGTGTCCTTAACATCTTCCAGCAGGGGAAGAAATGTCTTTCAATAGAAGTTATGGACAACTTCTATGCTGAAATAGGCGGGAGGATGAGATCCTTGCGGACGGCTTTAGGGATGACACAGGCCCAGGTGGCCGAGGCCGCCGGGATAGACACCTCTTTTTACGGCCAGATAGAGCGCGGCGTCAACACGCCGAGTTTAAAAACTTTTGTGGATATCGCTAATGCCTTTAAGGCGGATCCGGCAGACCTGCTCCCCGGGCGCGCACTGGGGCGCGAGCGCCTTTATGAGACCGCCGTGGGAGAACTGCTGGCCGGCCTGCCCCAAAAAAGGAAAGCTCTGGTTTTAGGCCTTGTTAAAGACATAGTAGCCCGTTACAAATCCGAATAACTTTTAAAAACACCTTCGGTAGCGCTCCTCCATGCCCCTTTATTCGGGATGGCAGGGTCGCGCCGCTACTGCATCGCTTCTGTTTTTCTCAGGCAAAAACAGAGGCTGCAACTTTCCAGCTTGAAGGAGCTGAGTATCACCAGAACACACACGAGTACAACCCACATCTTTGCCTGGCCGGATAAACCAGGCAGTAGTTTGCCAGATCATGTGTTTCAATAAGGCCAACGTGACAAGGCTAAAAAAAAGATATTGCCCGATGGAAAGATACAGGCTTTAGCCGGAATATTCAAAGCTGTTTCCGACCCCACCCGCATGAAGATCCTTTTAAGCCTGGAAGAAGGCGAATTGTGCGTCTGCGATGTTTCCCAGGTGCTGGGGATGAGTCTTTCCGCCGTTTCCCACCAACTGCGGGTCCTGCGTAATCTGAGGCTGGTTAAGTACAGGAACGCCGGCCGCATGGCTTTTTATTCGCTTGAAGACAGCCGCCTGTGTGGATTCCCGGCGGGCGGAGACAGGAAGGCCTGGAAAATGTACAATACGGTCAGGGATAATGCATCGGGGTTCGGTTAAGAAAAATGCCGGCACAAGAACCGCTTTGTCGCATTGCGAGATACGACCATTTTAATATCTGCACTACGCTTGATATCAGCTCACTTCACTTCTATGAGCGCGCCAGAGCGGAGCATCCGGGTATTGAAGTCTGCTTTGACTCCCTGCGGCCTCATCATCGCCGGCTGGGGAATAAACAACTGACGCTCGACCCGGGCAAGATCATGACGTTTAACGCTATGGAAGAGCATGTGGAAGAGTGCTCGAAGAATGGCGCCAGCCATCATTCCCGCGCCGTTATCATTGATTACGCCTTTGTTGACCAGCTGACGCGGGAGTTGGGGATCCAGGCGAAGGAATTGGTGTTCACGAATACGATTTCAACGCCGACGGCGGAAATCCGGGCCCTCCTCGGGGAACTGGTCGCTTTACAGGACACTCCCGGCAGTTCATATGTGGCATTTGACTGCGTGGCCACGGAACTGGTCCTGGAGCTGCTCTCGCAAGTAGGGAACACTATGAGCGGGCGGATCCGCGCCGCTGCGGCCACTGGATATTATCCGCGCAGTTTTGACCGGGCCAAAAAGATCATGCATGAGCTTCTGTCGGATGAAAATGTGTCGCTGGAACGCGTCGCCTCGCTTGCGGGCCTGAGCAAGTTCCACTTCGCCAGGCTTTTTAAAAGATGTACGGGGCTCCCGCCGATGCGGTACTATAACCAGCTCAAGATCGATTTTGTCAAAGACCAGCTCCGGCATACTGCCGCCCCCATTACCGACATCGTTTATAAAATGGGGTACTCGGATATTTCCACCTTTGAAAAATCTTTTAAGAAATTATGCGGCCTGTCTCCTTCACAGTACCGGCGGCAAAACGTATAAAGAAGAGCAATATTTTCCTACCAGCCTGCGGTTCCCGGTGTGCTACACTACGGTTATGAAGTTTTACCTAGTGATAGAATGGAGGCATGTATGAAGCTGGAACTGGATGAGGAATTACGGCGGCAGTTTAACAATAAGCACAAGGCCATAGCTCATTTCGCGACCGTGGATGCCGGGCGCGGTTATGCGCCTGAGATCAGACCCATGACCTTGCTGGAAGACGGCTGGCGTTTTTATATCGCCACCTCCGTCTCCAGCAGGAAAGCTAAAGAGATTGAGCGCCATCCCAAAGCGGCGTTCCTGGTGTATTTCCATGACGGAAAAAACGCGGGCTACCTGAGGGTTACCGGGAGACTCCAGGCGGTCACCGACGCGGCCGCCAGGGCTAAAGTAGTAAAGACGGCCGATTACCCGCTTGAATGCCGCTGGAAAGGCGGCGCCGCGGACCCCGCTTTATATTTCACCCGGATCATACCTGAGCGGGCCGAGTACCTTAAGCCGGGGGAAGACGAGGCCACGTATATCACGGCGGAATTGCCGCAGTGAGCCGGTTGTCACCGAGCCGGGGGTATTACCGTCTCATGGGTAAACCTTTGTTTATCCGCCGGGATATCTGTATATACAGGTATACAGATATCTACGCCGTCAGCGTGGAATAGAAGGAGTTTAAAACTTCAAACGCTGCCGCCAGGTCCGCGGGCAGGCCACATGCGCCGGCTAATGCGCCGAAGGGCGCCTTCCAGGCGGCGGGCGGCCGGGTGAGAGCGGCCGGCCTGGGGTGAGTCTTCCGGCGCTTAAAGGTGGCGTCCAACGCCAGCCGGACCTTGGCGCGATCCATTTTGCCGGAGCCGATGAGCAGAAGCATATCGATAAGGTCGCGGGCGCGGGAGTTGGGCGTCTTGCGCGGCAGGGTATATGAATGAAGCTTTTCCGCGAAGTGCTGCTCCCGCGAAATAGTGGGAAACTCGGCGCCGGGGATGCCGGCGAACTCAAGCCAGTCATGGGCGTGGGTCATGTCGAACGGCGCAAGCACCACGTCGCCGGCGCCGACATCGAGATGAAAGCGCACAAAAGTCCGGTCGTCCAAGAGGGCTTCGACGGGGAAACGGGCACCGCCGTAGGGCGCCGCATCCAGGTTCAGCATGGCTTCGCCGATATTGAACGAAAAGAAATCTCCCAGATTCCGGGCCGCGGACTCCGCGAGCGCTTTAAGGATCGCCGCTTTAAGAGGCAGGTCTTCTTGCGTGCCCATGGAATGCCGAATGGCCAGGTCGATATCTTTGGTTACACGGGCTTCTTTCATCCGCAATTCTAAGGCATAGCCGCCTTTAAGTATCCAGGCCGCGTCTTTCCGGACGAACAGGCGGGCCAGCAGGCGGTCAAAAGATACCTCCCGCATAAGACGCTGGAAATCCAGGCCTTCATTTCTTGCTTTTTGTTTGAGGCGGTCTTCCAGGGCGCGGCGGAACGCAGTGGGGCTGGCATACGTCTTCTTGTCCATTATTGGTCTCCCCTGAGTTGCTCGATCTCTTTCTTTATGGCGGCAGGGACCCGTTTGGCGCGGGCCAGTTCCGTGCGGGTAATGAGCCCGCGCTGGAACGCCTGCTTTACCGCTTGCTGCATGTGATCCATCTGGACCGTGCGGGTGGATAGAAGATCGGCGATAGTTTTGAGCGGCCGGGTTACTTTAACGCCGAATCTTTTACCGATATCGTCTTTGTGCACGTCGGCGCGGTGAAGGACCGGGAGTCTGGACGGGGTGCCCCTTCGCCGGAAAGAACGGGGGACGGTCATATGCAGCCTGGCCGGATTGATATCCGAAAGATCATAAATGCTCAGGGCTGTTTCGTGCGAATAAACGCCCTGCGGCTCGTCATTGTGATTGCGCGACCACAGCCACCAGAACATGAGGTCGGGCCGCTCCGCCGGGGGGAACTTGGCCAGGCGATATATGCCGCGGCGCTCCCTGACCCAGTTGCCCATCTGTACATGGTAGCTATGGTTATTTCTGCAGAAGCCCGCCGCCGCCGCCTGCTTGGG
>CAZUQT010000114.1:0-9844 GCA_964622585.1 uncultured Elusimicrobiaceae bacterium
GCCGGCACCTGGAAAGACCTGACGGAAAGCGTCAACGGCATGGCAGCCAACCTGACAGGGCAGGTGCGCAATATCGCCCAAGTGACCACGGCGGTGGCCAACGGCGACTTGAACAAGAAGATAACCGTGGAAGCCAAGGGCGAGATCCTTGAGCTTAAGAACACTATAAACACCATGGTGGACCAGCTCAACGCCTTCGCCTCAGAAGTCACCCGCGTAGCGCGCGAGGTGGGAACGGACGGCAAGCTGGGCGGCCAGGCCGACGTAAAGGGCGTGGGCGGCACCTGGAAAGACCTGACAGAAAGCGTCAATAGCATGGCCTCCAACCTCACCAGCCAGGTGCGCAATATAGCGCAGGTTACCACGGCCGTGGCCACCGGCGACCTGGCCAAGAAGATCACCGTGGAAGCCAAGGGCGAAATTCTGGAGCTGAAGAGCACCATCAACACCATGGTGGACCAGCTCAACTCCTTCGCCTCAGAAGTCACCCGCGTGGCGCGCGAGGTGGGCACGGACGGCAAGCTGGGCGGCCAAGCCGACGTAAAAGGCGTGGGCGGCACCTGGAAGGACCTGACCGACTCGGTAAACCTGATGGCCTCCAACCTCACCGACCAGGTGCGCGGCATAGCCAAGGTAGTTACGGCCGTGGCCGTGGGAGACCTGCGCCAGAAGATCGTGCTGCAGGCCAAGGGCGAAATAGCTTCGCTGGGTGAGACCATAAACTCCATGATAGACACCCTGGCCACCTTCGCCGACCAGGTCACCGGCGTGGCCAAGGAAGTGGGCGTGGACGGCAAACTGGGCGGCCAGGCCGAGGTGCCGGGCGCTGCCGGCATATGGAAGGACCTCACGAATAACGTCAACCAGCTGGCGGCCAACCTCACCAACCAGATGCGCGCCATAGCCGACGTGGCAACCTCGGTCACCAAAGGCGACCTGTCCCGCACCGTGCAGGTGGCGGCAAAAGGCGAGATGGAAGAGCTGAAGAACAACATCAACGAGATGATCAAGAACCTGAAAGGAACCACCGAGCGCAACAATGAGCAGGACTGGCTGAAGACCAACCTGACCAAGTTCACCCGGATGCTGCAGGGCCAGCGCGACCTGCTGGGCGTGGCGCAGTCCCTGCTCTCGGAGATCGCCCCGGTGGTGAACGCCCACCACGGCGTGTTCTACATAGCCGAGTCCCGCGAAGGCAAGGCCGTGGGGCTGAAGCTGCTGGCCAGCTACGCCTTTAAGGAAAGGAAGAACATCTCCACCTACTTCAAGATAGGCGAAGGCCTGATAGGGCAGTGCGCCTACGAGAAGCAGCGTATACTACTGACCAACGTACCGCCGGACCATATACAGATAGCAACGGGGCTGGGCGAGTCGGTGCCGATAAACCTGATAATGCTGCCTATCATGTTCGAGGGTAATATAAAAGGCGTCATAGAACTGGCCTCCTTCGACCGGTTCAGCCCCATACACCAGACCTTCCTGGACCAGCTGGTGGAGAGCATAGGTATAGTGTTCAGCTCCATAGAGGCCAGCTCCAAGACCGAGGACCTGCTGAAGCAGTCCCAGAGCATGGGCGACGAACTGAAGCGCCAGCAGGAGGAGTTGCAGCAGACCAACGAGGAGCTGGAAGTAAAAGCAAAGTTGCTGGAAGATCAGCGGGTGGAGGTGGAGCGCAAGAATATGGAGATAGAGCAGGCCAAGTCCGGCCTGGAAGAGAAAGCGGCCCAGCTTACCCTCACCTCTAAGTACAAGTCGGAATTCCTGGCCAATATGAGCCACGAGCTGCGCACCCCGCTGAACTCGCTGTTGCTGCTTTCCAAGCAGCTCACGGAGAACCAGGAGGGCAACCTAAAGCCCAAGCAGCTTGAATACGCCAGCACCATAAACTCCTCCGGCCAGGAACTGCTCAGCCTGATAAACGACATCCTGGACCTGGCCAAGATAGAATCCGGCACGGTAACGGTGGAAGCGGCCCCCATGGAGTTCACCTGGCTGAAGGAAAGCGTGGAGCGCGGTTTCCGGCATATAGCCGAGACCAAGAAGCTTGGCTTCGAAATACTGATGGCCGCCACCCTGCCGCCGTCCATATATACCGACGGAAAGCGTGTGCACCAGGTGATAAAGAACCTGCTGTCCAACGCTTTCAAGTTCACCACCAAAGGCGCGGTAAGCCTGTCCGTGTACCAGGCCGCCTCCGGCTGGGACAGGGACATACACACGCTTACCGACGCAGCTTCGGTGATAGCCTTCACGGTGAAAGACTCGGGCCTTGGCATACCCAAGGACAAACAGCGGATCATCTTCGAGGCCTTCCAGCAGGCCGACGGCAGCACCAGCCGCAGGTTCGGCGGAACCGGTCTGGGCCTGAGCATCAGCCGCGAGATAGCCCGCATGCTGGGCGGGGAATTGCGCCTGGCCGAAAGCGCGTCGGGCATAGGCAGCACCTTCACCCTGTTCCTGCCCGACAGCTTCGAAGGCCCCAACGGCGCCGACCCAGCCCCGGCCCGCCCCAAGCCGGCCCGCAGGGAGTCGCAGCCCTCCTATGAGCCGGAGGAAGACGCCGGGCTGCGCGGACAGAACCTGGAGTTCGCTGACGACAGGGGCGGCCTTCAGCCGAACGGAAAAAAAGTGGTGATAGTTGAGGACGACAGGAAATTCGCCAAGGTCCTGATGGACCTGGCCCGTGGGAAAGGCTACCAGGCCGTGGTCACCGCCGCCGGCTCCGAGGCCGTGGACCTGGTGAAAAAGTACAAGCCGGACGGCATTTTCCTGGACATAAACCTGCCCGACATAGACGGCTGGACCGTGCTTGAAAGGCTGAAGCTGGACACCGCCACCCGCCACATCCCCGTGCAGATAATGACCGTGGAAGACCAGAAAGAGCGCGCACTGCACCGCGGGGCTTTGACCTACCTGATGAAGCCGGTCACCGCCGGGGAGATAAACGGGGCGCTGGAGAAGCTCGCCGACTATACCGGCAAGCCCAGGAAGCTGCTGGTCATAGAGGATAACCCCGACGAAACTAAAGCCATGACGCAGGCTATAGGCAACGGCGACGTGAAAATAAAATCGGCCGCCACGGCCGAGGCCGGCCTGGCCCTGCTGAAAAAAGAGAAGTTCGACTGCCTGGTGCTGGACCTGAAGCTGCCTAAAAAAAGCGGCTACGCGGTGCTGGACTTCCTGAAGAAAACCCCCGGCATGGTGGATCTGCCCGTCATAGTTTACAGCGGCAAAGGCCTGACCGCCGACGAGAAAAAAGTGCTGGAGAAAGCCGCCGTCAGGGTAATAACCAAGGACGGCGCTTCCATGGACAAGCTGCTGGACGAGACCTCCCTGTTCCTGCACCGCATCACCTCGGCCCTACCCGACGAGAAACGCAAAGTGATAGAAAAGCTCTACGCCTCCGACACCGCGCTGAAGGGCAAGACCATACTCATAGTGGACGACGACGTGCGCAATATCTTCGCCCTCACCGCGGCGCTGGAAAAGCACCAGGTGAAAATACTCCGGGCGGAAAGCGGCGCCGCCGCAATAGAGGCGCTGAACAAGAACAAGGACACAGGCCTGGTGCTGATGGACATAATGATGCCCGATATGGACGGCTACGAGGCCATGGGGCGCATAAGGAAAGACCCCAGGTTCAAAGAACTTCCCATCATAGCCCTGACCGCCAAGGCCATGAAAGGTGACAGGGAAAAGTGCATAGAGGCCGGCGCCAGCGACTATATAACCAAGCCGGTGGACATGGACCAGCTCCTCTCGCTGCTGAGGGTGTGGCTGTATAAATAGGGGACATAACCGCAGCGTCCGCTGAGATCGCAGTGAAACTTAACTCTATGTTTCTGCTCTCTGCGACCTCTGCGCCACAGTGGTGAATTTTAATCTTATTTATGCCCGCTAAAGAAAAGATCGAGGACATCGAGATACGGCTCCTGCTGGAAGCCGTAAACGCAAGCTATGGCTATGACTTCAGCGGCTACGCCTATGCCGGCGTCCGCCGCCGGGTCCTGAAATGCGTGGAGGACTTCGGACTTGAAAACGTCTCGGCCCTGCAGGGCCTTCTGTTGCGCGACGGCTCCGCCTTCGGGCGCTTCCTGAGCATAGTCACTATAAGCGTTACCTCCATGTTCAGGGACCCGGCCTTTTTCCGCGCCCTCAGGGAAAAAGTCTGCCCCGTACTTTACAATGAGCCGGCCATAAGGGCCTGGGTGGCCGGCTGCTCCACCGGCGAAGAGGTTTATTCCCTGGCCATCCTGTTGGAGGAGGCCGGACTCTACAACAAAAGCCGAATCTACGCCACCGACCTCAGCGCCGTTTCTCTTGAAGCCGCCAGGGAAGGCATTTACCGCGTACGCGACATGAAAAAATATACAAAAAACTACCTGGAAGCCGGCGGCCGGCAGGAGTTCTCAAGCTATTACCTGGCCAGGAACGACCATGCCATAGTGGATAAAAGCCTGAAAAGAAACATAGTCTGGGCTGAACATAATCTGGCCGGCGACGGCTCCTTCAACGAGTTCCAGCTTATACTCTGCCGTAATGTGCTTATCTATTTCGACAGGCCGCTCCAGGACAAAGTGCTGGCCCTGCTGTACGCCAGCCTGGCGGAAGGCGGCACGCTGGGCTTCGGCTCAGGCGGTAGCGTTGCGGCCACGCCGCTTGAAAAAAAGCTGGAGCATCTGCCCGGAACCGACCAGCCCCTTTACCGGAGGCTGCCGTGAACACCTTTAAGTTGGCGGTTATCGGTGGGTCTTTAGGGGCTGTACCGGCCCTGCGTGAAATTATGGCCGGTCTGGGCGCGGATCTCAGCCTGCCGCTGGCCATAGTGCTGCACAGGGAACCCGGCGATAGTGTTGCCCCGGCCGGGCTGTTTAGCGCGGCCGGCCACTCCCTGGCCGAGGCCGGCGACAAAATGGAAATAAAACCGGGGGGAATCTACCTGGCCCCGGCGGATTACCATTTACTGGCCGACAAAGGCCGTTTCTGCCTGTCGCTGGAGGAACCGGTGAATGGGGCGCGCCCCTCCATAGACGTTTTGTTCGAGTCGGCCGCGGCGGCTTACG
The DNA here is from genome assembly GCA_964622585.1 of uncultured Elusimicrobiaceae bacterium. Taxonomy (GTDB): domain Bacteria; phylum Elusimicrobiota; class Elusimicrobia; order Elusimicrobiales; family UBA9959; genus UBA9959. Next base: position 5,064 of record CAZUQT010000114.1, read on the forward strand.
GGCCGCATCTGCTGGCCATTCTGCTTTCCGGCAACAGCCCCGACGGCAGCGCCGGGCTTTTGAAAATTAAAGAGGCCGGCGGCCTGACCGTGGTTCAGGCCCCTGCCACCGCCCAGGCGCCGGCCATGCCCGCCGCCGCGCTGGCGCTGGGCGCCGCCGAACTGACCCTGCCCCCGTCCCGGATAGCCGAACTGCTGGCTGGAAAAAGGAGAATACCCTATGGAAAACATTAAAAACCGCGTACTGGCCGTGGACGACAATCCGCAGAAACTTGAGATACTGAGGGACATGCTGGCCGGCATGGATATAGAGCTTATAAAAGCCAGCTCCGGACGTGAGGCGCTGAAATTACTGCTGGAAGGGAAGTTCGCCGTAATTTTAATGGACGTGAGCATGCCGGAAATGGACGGTTTTGAAACGGCCGGGCTGATACGGCAGCGGGACGAGTCAAAAGAAACGCCCATAATCTTTATTACGGCCTACCAGGAAAGCGAGCTTAAATCCTTCGCCGGCTACCAGGCCGGCGCCGTGGATTATCTGGTTATGCCTATAGTGCCGCAGGTTTTACAGGCCAAAGTAAAAGTGTTCTGCGAGCTCTTTGAAACAAGGAAAAAGCTGGAACTGCTCAACAACTCCCTTGAGGCGAGGGTGCAGGAGAGGACGGCGGCTCTCACCCGGGAAATACAGGCGCGTACCAGGGCCGAGAAAGACCTGCGCGACGCCATGCAGCGCGAGGACATGGTGCTGCGGGCCCTGCCGCTGGCGTTCTTCTCGGCGAAGCCGGAGAAAGACGGGCTGCGTATAGAATGGGCGAGCGAAGGCGTGGAAAAACTGTGCGGCTATAAACCCGGGGAATTCTTAGCCGCGCGCGGTCTGTGGCTTTCCCGCATACACCCGGAAGATAAAGAGCGGGTTCTGGCCGATATAGTCCGTCTTCGGGAAACTAAAGCCATAAGCACCGAATACCGCTGGCAGGCCGCCGGAGGGGAGTACCGCTGGTTCCTGGCCAGCGCCAACAGTCCCGACGGGCGCGTGCTCGGCCTCTGGCTGGATATTTCCGAGAAGAAAACCCTGGAGCTGCAGTTCAGGGAGGCGCAGAAGATGGAAGCTATAGGAAGGCTGGCCGGCGGGATAGCGCATGATTTCAACAACCTGCTCACCGCCATAGAGGGATACTCCGATTTCCTGCTGAAGAGCCTTGCCCCCGACGATGAAAGGCGCGGCGACGCCGCCGAGATCAAAAAAGCCGCCGAAAGCGCCGCGACGCTTACCAGGCAGCTTCTGGCGTTCAGCCGCCGGCAGATATTCCGGCTGAAAGTGCTGGACTGCAACGCGGTTATCTGTAACACGCAGAAAATGCTGAAGCGCCTTATCGGCGAGAATATAACCCTGGCGCTTGACCTGGCAAAAGAGGAATGCCGGATAAAAGCCGACCCGGGGCAGTTGGAACAGATCATAATGAACCTGATAGTCAACGCCAGGGACGCCATGCCCAGGGGCGGGGGTGTGACCATAAAGACGGAAAATGTGGAGCTTGATGAAAGCCATCCCAAGATGCATCTGGAGGGGCGGCCCGGCCCCCATGTCATGATTTCGGTGATGGATACGGGCTCCGGAATGGCCGCCGAAGTCATATCCCATATATTCGAACCTTTTTTCACCACCAAGGAAGTGGGCAAAGGCACCGGGCTGGGGCTGGCGATGGTTTACGGCATAGTCAAACAAAGCGGCGGGAATATCTATGTGTACAGCGAGCCCGGCCTGGGGACGACGTTTAAGATATATCTGCCGCGCGTAACGGAGGAGATAAAATCCTGCACGTCGCCCGCCAGGCCGAAGGCGCTGCGCGGCACGGAAACCATACTGGTGGCGGACGACGACGACGGAGTGCGCGGCTTCACCTTGCGCGCGCTGCGGGAAAGCGGCTACACGGTGCTGGAGGCCCGCGACGGCAAGGAGGCCGCCAGGCTCTGCGGGGAAAACGCCGGCAAGATCAGCCTGGTCCTGACCGATACCATTATGCCCGGGATGGACGGCCATGAATTGTACGGACTGATATCGCGGCGCTGGCCGGAAATAAAGGTCATATTTATGTCCGGCTATACCGATATGGAACCTTCCGGCGCCCGCGAGGCGTATGAAATACTTCCTTTTCTCCCGAAGCCGGTCAGTATGGACGCCCTTGTTGAAAAAGTGCGGGAAGTGCTGGATGCCCCGGCCGCGGTCGGGGTTTAGGCGCCCATGCGGATAATGATCGTGGACGACAGCGCGATGAACCGGGAAATCCTCCGCCGGAACCTGCTGGGTGAGGGCGCGGAGGTCCTTGAGGCCGGGGACGGCCTGGAAGCCCTTAAAACGCTGAAGACGTCAAAACCCGACGCCATAGTTTCCGACATACTCATGCCGAACATGGACGGCTACAGCTTATGCCGGGCTATACGAGCGGACCACGGTTTAAAAGACATCCCGTTCATCATCTACACAAGCACGTATATTTCCCCGGAGGACGCCACGCTTGCCGAGCGCTGCGGCGCGGATAAATATATGCAGAAGCCGGCCCCGTTCGTGGACCTGTTCGGGGCCATCCGCGGCCTTATCGGAGAAAAAACCGCGAGAAGGCCCGCCGAGCCCGCGCCGCCCAGCGAAGAAGCCGTGCTTAAACAATACAGCCAGGTCCTGATCCGGAAACTGGAGAAGAAAAACCTGGAACTTCAGAAGCGCGCCGACGCGCTGCTGCGTTTGGGGAAGCTGAGGGATACTTTCGGCTATTTCGCCACTCCGGAAGTGGCGGATTTCGTTATGGCGCACCCGCTGGACTACTGGAAGCGCTGCGAACGCAGGATGCTGACCGTGCTTTTCGCGGACATCAGGCAGTTCACCCCGTTCATGGAGTCCTCCAGCCCGGAGGCGGCGGTCTCGGCCCTTGCCGAAGTATTTGAATTTGTAGACGAGGCAGTGCGCCTTGAAGGCGGCATACTTAATAAATTCATGGGCGACGGGATACTGGCCATTTTCGGGGCGCCGCTTCTCAATAAGGAGCACGCCGCGGCGGCGGCCCGGGCCGCGCTGCGGTTGAGGGCTTCCATTGAAACGCTGGCCGGGATGCGCGCCCAGGCCGGCCTGAAGCCGCTCTGCCTGGGCATCGGAATAAACACCGGCGAGGTCATCGCGGGCTGCATAGGGACAAAAGCCCGCACGGAATATACCGTTATCGGGCACCCGGTCAACCTGGGCGCGCGCATAGAACAGCTCGCCGCGCCGGGCCAGATATTGCTCGGCCCTGGCACGGCGGCAGCGCTCGACGGGAATTTCAGGCTGAAAAGCATGGGCGGCGTGAACCTGCGCGGGGTGGCGCAGCCGGTAGAGCTGTGGGAACTGGAAGCCATTACTACCGGCGAAGGGTTAGAACCGTGTATGGCGTATTAAGAATCCTCTCGCCGGCCTGCGCGGCGGCCCTGGCCGACTTCGGGAGGGAGATTCCGCCCCCCCCCGCATGATAAGGTTGAGAGCGGTGGAAGTTTGTTTTGGCTTTTGGATGGCCAGTGGAAAATATAACTAAAAGAAATCAGTAAACTTTTTTTTGTAGACCTTTAGTAAATGCTTCAACTCTACGACATCTATACGCCTCTCCCTGCGCTCTATTTTAGAGATGTAGGACTGTGGTTTTTTTAGTTTCAGCCCTGCCTGAACCTGAGTGATGCCCGAATCCAACCGGGCAGTTACCAGTTTCCTGATGATCTCCCTGTATTCCTGCGAATGGATCGACGTGCCCATGGAAACAGTATATAACCTATTTAAGCATATCTTGACAACCGTCCGTATATACGGTATACTTACAATGTAGTACCTAGGAGGCTTTATGACCAAACATTTAACCCCGCACGGGAACAGCGCGGCCCTGATAATAGATAAGCCCATTCTCGCGCTGCTGAACATCAGCATGACAACGCCATTGGAAATATCCACGGACGGGCGCAGCCTTGTTATCTCCCCCTCCGTCGAAAAGTCCCGGCAGAAGAAATTCTCCGCGGCCATGGCCAGTGTAAACGCCCTCCACGGAAAAACACTCCGTAAGCTCGCAAAATAATGGGGCCGCTATTCCTTACACTGGCAGAGGTCATTGATATTCACAATGACCAGATCAAACGCTATGGCGGCGATACCGGGGCGCGGGACCTGGGTTTACTGGAATCGGCTATTTCCGTTCCACAGTCCGGTTTCGGCGGGCAGCTCCTGCACGCTTCTCTTTTCGAGATGGCAGCCGCCTATGCGTTCCATATCTCGGAGAATCAGCCTTTTGTTGACGGCAACAAACGCACGGCCCTGGCCTCGGCGCTGATCTTCCTGGAAATGAACGGGGTTTCTATCACAGATCCGAAAGACAGGTTATATGACGCCATGATAAAGCTCGCGACGCATAGACTCGGAAAAAAAGCGCTGGCGGCGCTTCTGTCCGGGTTAGCAAGAGCGGACTAACCTGGCGCCGGCCATAATCTTGAAGATATCCGTATATAAGGGTCCCCTCAGGTGTAATTAAACTCGTTTTTTAGGAGGATATCTATATATCCGTATATACGGATATCCCCCGGCCTTGACTTCCCCCCGTTTTATGTTACAATTAACATAGAATGTAAGATGTTTGTGTATGCCCAACAACCCGCATAGTTATAAAGAAACCTTTGAGCGCCTCTACGAGATCGCCGAAGGGCAGGGCGGTTATTTCACCCCCAAGCAGGCGGCGGCGGCGGGCTTCTGCAGAAATAACCATAGCTACCATGTAC
>CAZUQT010000115.1:0-9802 GCA_964622585.1 uncultured Elusimicrobiaceae bacterium
GTCCGGACCCCGTCGGCCGTCTGCGCCGTGCGCGGCACGGATTTCATGGTCTCGGCCGACGCGGACGGGAACAGCCGCGTAGAGGTTTACGAGGGCAGCGTGCTTGCCGGCGATTCCCGGGGCAATTCCTCTCTCGTGAGGGAGGGCCAGTTCTCCGAGATCCCCAGCGGCGGCAAGATGAAGGACCCCGGCTCCAATCCGAACGAGCCCGCCGATATGAACTCCTCTCTGGGCGACGCGAGGCAGGCGGCCAGGGCCGAGATCTACGGCGAAATCTCCAAAGCGGACGTGCTGGCGCGGGCGCAGGAGGAGATGCAGTCGGCCGAGTACCAGAGCCGCAAGGTGGCGATAGACGCTTTCGGCAACCGGGTGCGCATGGAGGAATACACCGTCCGGCCCGCCGCCGACCAGTTCAAGTACGTGGTCCTGAACACCCGCGGGGACCGCTTCGACTTCGGCAAGATCCTGTTCACTTTCAACACCGACCTCCCGGCCGACCTCTCGCGGGCCACGCTTAATATGATCTCCTCTCCGGGCTCCGCCGCGCCGCAGTGGCAGCTTATCGCCATGAACAGCGTGATGAGCAATACCACCGATAAGGTCACGGAGGACGCCAGCGGCGGCAGCATGGCCTATAACGGCAGCCTGACCGACCCGCGCTATAATCTGGTTTTCGGGAATTATTCTTTTTACGCGGCGGGCCCCGCCGAGGCGAATGCTAACGGCGGCCTGGGCAAGCTGCTCTGGACCAAGACTAATTATAACGTCCCGATGAACACCGAGAGCTCCATCTCCTACCTGGGCGGTTCGGCGCCGGCGCTCGAATCCTCCAACCCGGCCGATTTCCATTCTATCTCGAAGAATACCTATAGCGACGGGACCTGGATAGCGGCGGAGGACTTCGTGCTTTTTAACGACGGGAGCATCCTCTCGCCCGGGGATTTCAGCAGCGGTTTGAACGCCGGCAACACCCTGGACGCGATAACGGACAAGCTCAATTTCCAGCGGGTTTACACCAGCTCCCTTTTCGGCGGGCGCAAGATAGACCTGGTGTACTCGGCCAAGCTGCTCAAGGAGATCGGCCTGCTGCGGTTCTAGGCCTCGCGCTGAGCATAGAACGGAACGAATAATTATGGTAAATAAAAATAATCTCTTTATAGTGCCGTCCCTCATCCTTCTTTCGCTTTTAGGCGCCGCCGCGCGGCTTAGCGCGGCGTCGAAGGTCCTGACCGTCGCCGACGTTTCTCTGCTGGGGGGGAAATATTTCCTCGATTCCCAGGCCGCTTCTTTCCAGGGCCGGGTGGACGCTTTTGTGTCGCCCACCATCAGCCTGGCCGAGAACCACGACCTGATCCCGGTCTATTCCGGCAACTATTCCGGAACCCAGGACATACAGGAGCTGGCCGGCGGCGGCGTGCTTACCCGGAAGCGCCAGACCCACACTTTTTCCGTGAAGTATGTTTACACCGACGAGTTCAACAAGTACAAGCCGCGCCTCTCCTACTCCAAGGCGGGCATAAAGGAAACCAAGGACGAGAAGTGGGGGGACGGCCTTTTCGACTATGCCACCCTGTCCTTCGGTTTCGAGGCCGAGCAGGAGCGCCCGCGCGGGACCTTTACCGAATCTTACGACTATTACAAGGTGACCTACCCCAATTACAGCACCCTGCTCTCGCGGTCCCAGTCCGTCTTCAACGACACCACTACCTTTAACCAGCTTTCCACCAATGCCGGCGCGAACCCGCTGGACAATACCAGCCACCGCCTGGGCTTCGTCTACTCCTGGTTCCCGGAGCCGCTCAATATGAAGGCCGGCTACGACTTCACCTACCGCACCTACGGCGACCAGGCCGTGGCGGCCAGGCCCGTCACGGGGCAGTCTCCTTTCAAGAGCGACAAGCGCGCCGACATAATGCAGAACTTCAGCCTCAAGGCCAGCCGCGCCATGAAGCCGCTTTTCCTCAGCGCCGGGGCGCGCCTGGGCTGGCTCAGTTCCAACCAGGGCTCCTACGATTCCACCCGCAGCAAGTATATGGAAGATTATTACAGCTATGTGGACCTTTCTTTAAGCCCCGCGATGACGCTCGCCCTCCCGAGCGGCGCGCAGTTCAGTTTCGGCGTGGACTGGCGGCAGGTCTGGTACCAGGGCCGCCCGGCGCAGGGGGAGACCGGCGCCTACGGAAAAGCTGAGATCAAACAGACCTGCTGGCTTACCTCCCTTTCCGCCCGCTACCCGCTGGCCAACAGGTTCTTCGCGCGCGCGGCCTATAATTACCAGGTCTCGGGCTCGAACATGCATTACGAGGAGAGCTACCGGTACAATTACCGGGCCAGCACCTATCTGATGGGCATCGAGTGGGAGTTCTGAGCGGGGGAGCCGGGGAATAAATTTATCGGTACTTAAGTTTCAGCCGGAGAATAATTATGCGCAAGATAAAAAACATTTTCATCAACCTGCTGGGGGCGGCCCTTTTCACGGCCGGCTCCGCCGGGCTGGCCCAGGCCCAGACCCAGCGCGTCTGGATCGGCGGCGGCGCCAACCTGGCGAGCCAACCCGGGAACTGGCTGAACGGAATACCTGTAGCCGGCGACGGCATACTTTATGACGCGGCCTATATCCCGAATGCCAGCCTGACCTGGGACCTCGGCGCTTCCGTGCCCCTTTCCTCCGTCACCGTCAGCGGCGCCCTTCCGAGCGGCACGCTGATAGTCGCTTCGCCGCTGCTGGTCTCCGGCGATCTCGTTTTGAACTCCCCTAACGCTACCGTGCTCTTCGGCGCGGGCAGCGGGATCTCCAGCGTGAACGGCGAAGTGAAGGTGGACGCCGGTATCTTCTCCGTCAGAGCCTCCACGTTCATCTCGGTCACGACCCTTACCGTAAACGGCGGGACTTTCGACCTGGCCTCGGCCTATTTCATGGGCAACAGGGTGACCGTCAACAGCGGCGCCGCCTTCTCTCTCCGCGTCGCCGACCCGCTCTTCAATACGGAGCCGCCGGTCCTTACCGGCACCAGCCCGGTCTCCGCGCTCAAACTGACCGTGAACGGAACGGTCGACGTTTCCAGCTGCGTCATCGGGAAGACCTGGCATAAGGGCATCGATTTCGGGCCCGCCGCTTCCTTCATTAATTTCTCCAACGTGCTTTTCCGGGGGCCCCTGCTCCCCGGCACCACCGCTATTTATTTCGAAGGCGGCACACCTTTCGCCAATTTCAGCAATGTGAATTTTGCGGACGGCAATATCTATTTTAACGTGAGCGCCGGCCTGCTGAACTTAGGTTCGTACGTCAATATGATAGGCGCCTCCGGCCCAAAAACCGGCGCGGCCTTTGAGAACGATCCCTCCGGCTATGTGCAATGGGATGCGCCCGCCGCCGGCTTGACCAGCCTTGATGCCGGAGCCGGAGCCGGGCTGCATAATATCGGCCTGTCCTGGACCTATCCGCAGCACATTCCCGCCGGACATTACATAGTCCGCTACAGCACCGACCCGGCCGACCTCTCCGATCCTAATTCCCCGGTGAACCGGACGGTGAACGTGATCGGCGGCGTAACGGCCGGCGCCCCGGGCAGCCTGAACCTCTATGGAGTCCCCGTGGTTACCGACGGTCTGCGCGTGCTCCCGCGCTACGTGGCGGTCTGGCTCTATAACGGGACGAGTACGTCCACAGCTTCCAACCTGGTAAGAAATCTGTACTTCCCCGCGGCTTCCGTGAGCGACCAGGACGCCACGCTCCTTACCCGCCCCGTGATGTTCGCGCAGCCTGAGAGCGCCCGGTTCGCCAGCGGCCCCGCCGGGCTCTATTCCGCCCTCACCTTCTCCGGCGACGCGAGCTACCTCGTCACCCTCAACACCCCGACCGGCGGTTCTCACTTCTATTACGACCCGCTCGCCCCGCTGGCCCTTAAAGACCTGGCCGCCGACCAGGCCGGGAATACCTACGGTTTCATCCAGAGGGGGACCGATACGCCCCTCGTGGCGAAGTTCGGCCCCGGCGGCGCCGTGCTGTGGGCCAGGACTTTCATTACCGCCTCCACCGAAACCGCGAAGTCGCTGGTTTACGGCAATAACGCCGTCTACGCGGCCACCGAATACGAGAACGGTTCCAACGGCCGGGACTTCAAGATCCGCAAGCTTAGCGCCGCCGATGGTACCGGCAGCGTGGAAGCGGCCTACGACAGCGCGCCGGGCTTGGGCGTTTACGACGAGGTGAACAGCCTCGCCTTCGCGGCGGACCCTTCGTTCCCTTCCGGCGGAAATATTTACGCCGCCGGCGCCAGCGGGATGTACCCGCTGAACGGCAGGCTGCATAAATTCACGGATAACGGTTCGACCCTGGCCCCTTCCCTGGCCGGAACCTGGCCCGTGCAGTATTACAACCCCGGCGGCGGGGATTCCCGCGCCCTTTTCATTAAAGAGGACGGGAACGGCAACCTGGTGGCGGCCGGCTCCGAGCAGCGCTATGACCTGAACCAGGGTCAGAATATCTGGGTCAACAGGTACAGCCCTTACGGCGGCGTGATGTTCTCCGCGCGCTATAATAATCCCCAGTCCAACGCCGACGACGTCCCCACCGGCCTGGACTTCGACAGTTTCGGCAATATCTACGTCTCCGGCTACACCGACATGTGGAATATGTCGCAGGGTTACAATATGCTTCTGGCCAAGTTCGCCCCCGGCGGCCAGCTTATTTCCGGGCGCATCTACGATTCCGGCTCCGGCGGCTACGACTGGGGCATGGCCGTGCAGGTCTCCACCGATAATTACGCGCGCGTGGCCGGCGTGTTCGGCGCATCCTTCGGCGTGTACTCGATGCCGCTGGGCTCGGCCAACGCGCAGTTCTTCACCGCCGCGGAAGGCCTCTATACGGCTACCGTGGACCTGACGTGGAACTACCCCGGGCGCCTGCCCGCCGGTTCCACTTTCTACGTGCAGTACAGCACGGAGATGGCGCCGGTCTGGAACCGCTCTTTGGCGCAGATGGTCGTCAGCACCGGGCCCCTTTCCGCCGGTTCCGTGCAGTCGCGCCGCGTGGGCGAGCTTACGGCGCTGCGCTACCCCGGCGCGAACGGCGGCGCCGCGGGACAGGAGACCCGCGGCAATCTCTACAAGTTCAAGGTCTGGATAACCAGCGGCGGCCTCACTACCGAACTGCCGGAGGCGCAGGCTTTCGCGAAGACGCCTTCCGCCTACGATAATACCCAGTATTACGGGCGCGAGCGCCTCTCCTATATGAGCGGCCTGGGCGGCCCGGCCAGCGCCATAGCCGTGGACGGCCACTATGTCTACCACGCCTTCGGCGGCTACTCCGACGGCAGCTCGGCCGGGTTCGGCCTGCGCAAGTATAATACCGACCAGTACCTGGAATGGACCAAGTTCTTCAATAACAGGCAGAACCGGGCTTACTATGTGGGCAATATGGCGCGCGACGCGGCCGGCAATTTCTACCTCGTGGGCAGCCAGAGAACCGTGAACGTCTCCCCGGCCGGCCCCGAGTACCTGGTGGCCGATAAGAACATGTGGATAGCCAAGCTGAACTCCGACGGGGACTTCGTGTGGTCCTACGCCGTCGACGCCTCGGGCGTAAACCTGATGGACGAACTTTACGACGTGGTCCTGGAGGGGAACTCCCTCTACGTGGTCGGCGTCACCTCGACTTCCTCCAGCGGCATGAACGTGCTGGCGCGGAAGTACGATATTTCACCGTCGACCTATCCGGCCCTGGTGTGGACCTACGCCGAGAACGGGACCGGGAACGGCGACGACTTCGGCTACGGCATAGACGTGGGCACCGGCGCTGTTTACCTGTCCGGCACCGTGTTCAATACGGACAAGGATATCCTGGTGCGGGCCCTTGATAAGACCAGCGGAGCCCCCGCCGGCGGGCCCATAGTGATAGCTTCCGCGAGCGGCGACGATGAAGGCTACGACCTGGCCGTTACCACGACCGCGCCTGTTTACATTTACGTGGCCGGCTCCATAGCCGGCACCGCGAACGACGCCGCGCTCTTCAAATATACCCCGGCCGGCGCTTCCGTATGGAGCCGCTCCTATAACGGGAGGTTCGGCCTGAACGACGCCTACCGGGCGGTTAAACTTGACGGCGGCGGGGTGGTCGTCGCCGGCTACGAAACCACCGGAGACCAGGGCAGGAACAGCCTTTACCGCGAGTTCGACCATTCCGGAACCGAGGACTGGAGCCGCAGCTTCGATTTCTCCGGCACCGGCGACGACGAGGTTTACTCCCTGGCCGTGGACGTTTCGGGACGGGTCTATTCGGCCGTTTCCCTCTGGAACGACAAACCCGGTTTCTACTATTTCCCCGAACCCAGTTTCAACCTCGTGGCTTCGCAGAATTACGTGCCCGGTTCGGTGCGTCTGGACTGGATGAACCAGTACAATATGCCGGCCAGCATGCCTTTCGCCATACAGTATTCCACCTACGACCTGGGCGTGGCCTGGAGCACGGCCGCCGCGCAGGTGCGGTACCTGTCGGACTCCGCCAAGCTGGAAGGCATGAACCTGTCCCGCGTGATCTACGGCCTCGACAGCGGCCGCGACGCGCAGGGGATGTCCACGGGCTCCCTCTATCACTTCAAAGTATGGTTCTCTACGGCGGCGGGGATCTTCACGCCGGTGCCCGGGGCGGCCTCGGCCCGCGCCTCCGACGGCTGGGCCAATGAGAACATGGTGATGTACCCGAACGAAGCAAAGCTCTTCGTCATAAACAGCGGCCAGCAGCCGGCGGCGGCCTATTACGTGGAGAAAGAGTTCCCCGGCATAGCGCGCGACGCTTTCGGCAATATCTATACCGTGGCGAACATGGATTGGAACGGCAACGGCGGTTTCGCGGTAAAGAAGTTCAACTCCGCCTATACGCCGCTCTGGACCAAATATTACGCCCCCGGGGAATGGTTCCAGGTAAAGGCCAACAGGCTGGACATAGACGCGGCCGGCGATCTCTATATAACCGGTTATGAGCGGGATCCTTACGGTTCTACCGGCAAGGACCTTTTCGTCATGAAGTTCGGCTCCACCGGGGTCGTCTGGAAATCGACCTATAACTTCATGGGCGGGGACGACATCGGCTACGGCGTGGCGGTCGGCGCCTCCGGCAATGTGTTCGTGGCCGGTTCCGTGGACGCTGGCGCCGGCAATGTCGACATCCTGGCGGCCAAGTTCAGCCCCGCCGGCGCTCTCCTTTCCACCGTGACCTATTCCGGCAGCGCCACGGGAAATGAGGCAGGCTACGGCATAGCGGCCAGCGGGAATAATGTTTATGTGACCGGCTCTTCCAATGAGCCCGGCGAAGCTTCTTCCTTCTGGCTGGGCAGTTTCTCGGCGGCTACCCTCGCCGCGCAGGGCTCTCCCGTCAAGAGGAGCTCCGATCCCGCCGGCGGCTACGAAGAGGCCGGCTATGACGTGGTGGTGGACAGCCTGGGCTATGTCTTCGCGGCCGGCGCGCTGTACGGCGCGGATACGTATTCCCTGGACGCCGTGGTCATAAAGAGTTCCGCCAATCTGGCCGCGGCGGACTGGGCCGGGGCGGCCTGGTACGGCAGCCAGGCCGGCGGCGACGACGTGGCCTACGGCATCACCCTCGGCGCCGGGGCCGGCGGCAATGTCAACGTGGCCGGTTATACCGGGCGCTACGATATAAACCAGGATAAGAACCTCTGGATCCGCAAGTTCGCCCACGACGGCTCCGAGCTGATGACGCAGGAATTCAATTCCAGCGCCCTGCCCGGCGACTATAGCGCCGGGCCGAACTCCGATATGGGCTTCGACCTGGTGGCCGGCGGCGGCAATATCGCTGTGAGCGGCCGGTTCAACGGCTATTACGGCATGTACCGCTACAAGCAGTCCAATACCCTTACGGTCAACCCGCTGCTGACCGTGGCTGTTTCCAGCGCCGCCTGTTCCTCCTGCGCTTCCGTTCCTTTCGCTGGAGTGGGCGTGTCTCTTATCCCCTACTCGCAGACCGGCGGCATCGACGCTTCCAGCATCAGGAGTTCCGTCACCTCCCCTTCCGGGACCGCCTCTTTCCAGGTTCCGGCGGGCAAGCAGTATTTCATCGCGCTGGACAAGCAGGGCTATAGCCCGAATATAAAAGACCAGCAGATGGACCCGTACGGCAGCTACTTCGTGCAGCTCGACGCCGACACGAACAGGCAGTACACCCTGCAGCCGCGCCCGGCCAATGACCCGTATTACCCTCTCAGGGTGACGGTGACCTCGGCTACCGCCGGCGACTTTATAATGGCGGAAGTGTTCTTCACCCAGACCGGCGAGAAAGCGGCCTACGGCATAGCGCAGGTCCCGGTGAACAGGAGCAGCGTGGCCTTCACGGTCACCAATGTTCCGCCCATGGACGCCGGCGCTTATACGCTGGGCATAACCATCCCCGGCCGCGGCCTGTCGCGCAGCATCGTGATGGACGCGCTTTTCCCGCAGACCAGCTCTTACGCGGTCAATATGTCCACCTCGGCCGGCGCTATCGCGACCACCGGCGGCTTCGACGTCGGCGCCTCCACCACGCCGCCTTCAGTGGAGGGCGTGGTCAGGAGCGCCCAGACGAAGGCCCCGCTGGAAGAAGTGCGCGTCAGGATGTGGAATTCTCCGCAGAACTGCAGTCCGGGCAGCCCCTGCATGGACTCCAATGTCTATGAGACGCTTACCGACGTGAACGGGAAGTATTCTTTCTACAACGTGGTAAGCACCGCGGCGATGTATAATTTGGCCGCCCAGAAGTCCGGTTATAAGCGGGCCGGCTGGGGCATCAACCTCTCGACCCCCAACTCGCCCACGGTATACCGCGAATTCCAGCTGGAAGAGGCCACCTATACCCTGCGCGGCGTCATCCGCTACAGGGATATCCCGGTGCCCAACGCCGACGTCATGGTCTGGGGCGATTATAACTGGTACGGCGGCTCCGACAGCTACCGCAGCGGGCGCGGCCTGGAAACCGACGCCAGGACGCGGACGGCCGCGGACGGCTCCTTCGTGTTCAGCACCACCACCCTTAACGGCCTGCCGGACGGCCAGCTGCGCATGAACGTGGCTTTCTTCGGAACCTGGGTGGACCTCAACGAGGGGAATAACAAGTCCAATTCCATGGACGCCGACGACGTGCGCATCGTGATCTCAAGCGCCGGGGCCAAATGGAGCCCCAACAGCCCGGGCAACTGCGCGCCGGGCAGGGCCTGGAAGCTCCTGGCCCTCAGCGGCGTCTGCCAGGGCTCCGGGGACGTCAACTTCAACATCATGCCCCAGGGCCAGAACGACTACGCCACGCTGAGCGGCTCCGTGACCTTCGTGACCACCTACCCGGTTACGGCGCTGAACCCGCTGGTAATAAGCTCCATAACGCCCGTAACAGTTATGGCCATGCAGGAATGCAGCGGCGACTGCATGAACAGGTCCATGGGTTTCGCGGTGCTGAGCGGGACCTATACGGTCAATTCGGCCACCTACAGCATCACGCTGTCCACCGGCGTCTCCTACTACACGCGCATAACTTCAAGCGAGTGGGGGGAAGTCAGCTCCTTCGACGACAGGGCGGATTTCCGCTCCACCGTCACGGCCTCTGTCGTCATGAACTTCGTGGTGACGAAAGCCGGTTCCATGAAAGGCGTGGTGAAGGCGCCGGACGGCTCCAACTACAAGCCGGCGTATAACCTGCCCGACGCGCAGCGCCACAGCATTAACATAGAAGTGCGCGGCCAGAACGTGAACGTGAGCGAAGGCTGGAACGTGGACGACTACGGCGCTTTCGAGTTCCCCAATCTGGCGCCCGGCCTCT